>CANRFR010000101.1 GCA_947629945.1 uncultured Clostridia bacterium
TGTCAAGAGGTTTTTTCAAATTTTTTAAAAATTTTTTTCGTTTTCCCTCTCGTTTCGACCCGTTTCGGCACCCTTTTCTCGAGTGCTTTTCTATTATATCACATCGTTGCAGGTTTGTCAATACCTTTTTTGAAAAATTTTAAAATTTTTTTAATTTTTCAAAATAATTTCGCCCCTGCATTATAATGTAGGGGCGAGTTATGGAATTAACAAGATTTAGATAAAAGATTTAAGGAACATCTTCGGGAATATTTTCCAAGGTGCCGTCCTCGGGGTGATAAATGAAATTTTCGTCCTTGTATGTCGCGACAAGCTCGGGAGTATCTACGGTCGTGACATTGCCGTCCATATCAACAACTCTGTTGGCAAACTGCACGGATATTACTTCATCAACGTTTATCGGATAGTTGATGTCTTTTTGGATGAACAAGGTCTTGGCTTCCTGTTCTATACCTTGTTTGCCGCCCGAGAACTCCGTCATATCCAGCGTCGAGCCGTCCTCAAAATTGATCTTAACAGGCATTTTGGGCTTGAAGAGTTTAGCGACTTGCGGATAGGGCGCTTCGCCGTCTGTGGTGAGATCGAAAGTCAGCCCCAACGGTTTCACCGTTATGTTCTTGAGCTGCCAATTGCCCCACTCGGCGAGTTTTACTTCGGGAGCGGAAGATACGCTGATACTCTTGGAACAATTCATCGCGGCATTGTCCTTGTTGAGAGGAATTTCAAGCTCGACGTTCAGGTCGTAAGTTTTTTCGTATTTAGTATCATGCAGATCCACCAGCATTACGCGCAGAGTATCGCCGCATTTCTCAGCCCCTTTGAAAGAGATAGAACTGCTGTAAACCCATTTGCCGTCGATGAATTTAAACTTGCCCTTTAAAAGTTTTCCCGACTTAGTTACGCCCTCGGGCATATCGACCGGCTTAGCGAACAGTCCATACCCCGGAACGCTTTGCCAGCCGTCGACGTTGCCGATAGCGTTATACATAACGTAAACAGTAGAGCCGTCGCTTATAACGTCGGTAAACTCAAGCGAGAAGTCGTCGAAGTCAAAAACCTTGTTCAACTCAAAGCTCAATTTTTCGACTGTGCCTTCCGACGCTGTTTTCTCTCCCAAATCAGCGGAATTTCCGTCCTTATCGTAATATTTCTGCGGGAACACCGCATTGTCCGCGGCAAGCGCGTCGGCGTATTCTTTATTTACATTGCGATTATAGACCGCCGCGACGCCGACCGAGCCGACTGCCACGGCTGCAGCCGCGGCAACAAGAATGATAACGCCCTTTGAAACGCGCTTTTTGGTTTGTTTTTCGTCTTTCATAATTTCTGCCTTTCCGCTGTTCAAGACCGCTTGATACAGCTCTTCATCGCTTTTGAGGGAAACGACTTTTTCAAAATAACGGTTATATTTTTCTTTCATTGTTATCCCTCCTTAAAAGTTAAAGTATTTTGATTTGCCGATGATTTTTCCTCCATTGCCAACAGGCCTTTCAGCTTTTTTCTGGCTCGCGAGAGCCTTGTTGTAGCTCCCGATAATGACATTCCGAGAATTTTCGCGATTTCTTTCGCGGAATACCCCTCGAAATAATATAAGTGAATTACCGCGCGGTATTTTTGCGGCATTTCTGCAAGCGCCTCGCCGATATCATTTTCCACGCCGCTCTCATACGGAATAGATTCGCTGAGTTCCTCCGTGTGAGTATACCGAAAAGATTTGAGCATATTTTTGGAGAGATTTATCGCCACGCGTATCAGCCACGCCTTGCAGTGTTCATCGCTCTCGAACTGCTTTTCGGTATTAAAAAGCTTGATGAACGTTTCCTGAGTTGCGTCGTCAGCCTCGGCGGCGTTTTGAAGCAGACTGTAGGCGGCTCGGTATACGGTTTGATGATACAGCTTTATCATTTTGCTTAGCTCATCGCCGTTCACACTATCATCTCCTTTAAGGTACCTTTCACTTATAACACAATTGAAAGGTAAGATTTGCCGCAAATTTTTAGTGCATTTAAAAAATTATTTTTTACTTATTATAATATAAGGCGGCAAGATATTCAAGAGGAATTTTTATTTTGCTTTAAAATCCTCCGCTCCACGCCGCAAACGGAAAGAAGATATATTTAGGAAAATATTTTTGATTTTTTGTAAAATATACTTGACATTTAGACAGAGATATGTTACAATGTATCCACGAGGTGAGGATATGGCAAAAAATCTCAAAATGAAATCCGCGCGGGCGGCTCTCGACCTTTCTCAGGACGAACTCGCGAAACGTTGTAAGGTAACAAGACAGACCATCTCCGCAGTGGAGAGCGGCGACTACAATCCGACGATAAATTTATGTATAGATATTTGCAGAGCGCTCGGGAAAACGCTCGACGAGTTATTCTGGGAGGATGACAAAAAATGAGTATGAAATCTTTCGATAAATTCTGCGAGAAATTGATAACGGGCGAACCCGTTCCGCAAAAGGAAATATTTGACGAGCGGCAGAGCGTTCTGCGCACGAAAAGTCTCGTGACTGCTCTGACTTGTTTCGGTGCGCTTTCGGCGGCGAACACTATGCTTATGGAGTGCGGTCTGAAATGGAGCGAGTCGTATTTCGGACCTATCGCGATATTTATGGCGGTTTGCTATCTCGTCTTTCTGCTCGATAACGCGCGGCGCGGCTCGCTGTTCGGAGTAAACGGCACGGCAAAGGCGACCATGACCGCTATACTCCTTATAGTACAAGGCGCCGTGTATATTCTTTTGAACATTGACGATGAAGAGCCGTTTTGCATTATAAAAGACGGAATGGTCTCCAAAGTGTTTCTTTTGATGATGTTCTTTGTATTGGTAATAGCGTGCGGGATAATAACGATAATTCTCGCACACAAATTCAACAAATCACGGGAAAGCGAGGAAGAAAAATGAGTATGAAATCTTTCGACAAGTTCTGCGAGAGAATGATAACCGCGGAACCCGGCTCCGAAAAGGAGATATTCGACGAGCGCCAAAAAGTTATGCGTATGCGGCTAACGATAGAAGCACTGTTTATCTGTGTGGGTCTAATATTTGTCTGCGGCACTATAACGGAGCTGTTTTACCAACGTCAATGGGCGGAATACCCGGTGACTGTCGATCTGCTTTTTGCAGTGCTGTGCTTGCTGTGGTGGGAGATACGCTGCGCCGTCAAGGGCTGTCTTGTCGCGGTGAGCGGACGTATCGCTCAAAAGACTTCCGCCATAATGTCCGTATTGATCGGCGTGCTGAACGGCTTGCGGTACGCATTTGATATCGGCGAGGATGACTTCCTCATCAAGGACGGCAGACTGTCCGCCGATTTTGTGTTTTTGCTGTGCTGTGCGCTGTTGATAGGGGGCGGGATATTTATGTTTACCGTTATCCGCCGCGAGGAGAAACGCGAGGAAGCGGAGAAAACGGAGGAAAACAATGAGCCTTAAATCATTCGACAAGTTCTGCGAAAAGGTCGTAAACGGCGAATACGACGGCGAACCCGTGAAAGAAATATTCGACGAGCGGCAGAACATCTTGCGTATGCAGCTTACGAAACGCGCTTTATGGCTGTTCGTTATAACGTCGGGAATAAACCTTATCATAATGGAGTGCGGACCGCAATGGTGCGAAAGTTGGGTGATGTCCACGGCGATTTTTGGGGCGGCGGCTAATCTTTATTGGACGGCGGCAACGGCTCGGCGCGAGTGTATGTTCGGCTTAAACGGAGCAGAGCCGATAATAAGGCAGATGATGTTTATTTTTATTTACTGTCTGGGTATTCCGCTTTACACGTTCACGCGCAAAGAAAACTCCGACATCGCGGAGCATTTTTCTTCCGAAACGGTATGGTGTCGGAGTATCTCGCAGAGGCGGTATCGCTGCTGCTGATGATCGTTTCGGGAATAATAATGGCAGTGAAAGTGGTGAAGTTCACTAAGGAGAACGCGAAAAATGACGATAAGAACGGCGATTGAAAGCGACTTGCCCGCGCTTACGGAGATATACAACTACGAGGTTTTGCACGGAGTGGCTACCTTTGACATTAACCCGAAAACGGTCGAGGAGCGGCGCGAGTGGTTTTACGAACACAACCGCGACAATCACCCGCTGATAGTCGCGGAAGAGAACGGAGAAGTTTTGGGCTACGCTTCGCTTTCGGCGTACCGCGACAAAGAAGCGTACTCCTCGACGGTGGAGTTGTCGGTATACGTCGCGCCCGATGTACGCGGGCACGGAGTAGGCTCTCGGCTCACGGAGGAAATAATCAAAACCGCCCGAGCGGAAGTACGCACTCATTTGATAGTCTCCGTTATTACGGGCGGCAACGCGGCTTCGGTTCATCTGCACGAGAAGTTCGGATTTTCATACTGCGGAACTCTTCACGAGGTCGGCGTGAAATTCGGGAAATACCTTGATACGGTAAGTTATGAACTGCTGATTTAGTCTGTACTTCCTTAAAATTTTAAATGCCCGAGTCATAGTGACTCGGGTCAGTTTGTAGATAAAGCGTATTTTCAGACTGGCGAGAAACCCTCAGATACGAGTTAACCGCCCTGCGGCTAGCCTTAATGGCTGCCGCACGGGCGGTTGACGAAGTAGATGAGGGTTTATCGACAGTCTGACCCGAGTCATAGTGACTCGGGCATTCTTAATCATTTATTTTTTCTCTTGATACACATTACATTTCCCGCAAACCACAGCAAAGTCATAACGCAAAGGAAAATAAGCACGAACACGTTAATTTCTTCATCCCAACGCAGATAAAGCACCGCGAAATCTCCGATAAGCGCTATCATAAATGGCAGCAGCGAAAAATTGCTCTCTCCGTTTCCGCTGTAGAACCGCACAAGCATTATCGTGAACATCGCGACCATACCCGCGGACACCACGCACTCTATCGGAACGAATAAATAATCAAGTTCGATACTTGTGTGATAAACCACCGGGATAGCCATTGAGTATGCCACAATGTAAGCAAAAGACAGCCACTTCTTTTCGGCGTTTCGAGACTTCTTAACATTCTGCAAAGTGTGTATCGCCATAGAAATAAGTATCATGCCGTAAGAGGTAAATTGCAAAGGAGGAATGGAGCCGTCCGTGTGTACCATTCCCCCGAGTAGTAAGATACCCGCGGCAACGGCAAGTTCGGGAAAAATATCGGTTCTTTTTTCGGCGTGTTTTTTCGCGTCCGTAATACGCATCACCAAATAAATATACGACCCGAAAATCGCGAAGATAGTCAGCATCATCATATAGTAGTCAAGGTAAGCAAACCTGCTAAAATCGCCGGTGCAGCATTTAACAAGACTTATCACGCGTTCCGCAGTGAGTATCAAAAAATACGCCGCCAAAAAAATAAACTTCCAACAGTTGTATAAATAGTCTTTGTTTTGTTCTTTTGTCATTCAAATCACTACTTTCACAAATATATATCGTTTTCGCCCCGCACGGAGCGAAAAAGTTAAATCATCGAACCCGAAATTTGCGGCACTCATACCGCTATGTATTCGCCGCTTGTCATAACCGGAGCTGCCGAAAGAGTAAAATCGCGTTCCTCAATAAGCCCGCGCTGTTCCAAAAACCTCTTAACGCAGCTCGTCGCCGTACCGGGAGTGTTGTTTTCTTTAGATAAATGTCCCAGTATCAAGTGCCGAGTTCCGCCGCGTACCAGTTCCTCGCAAAACGTCGCGCAGTCCTCGTTTTTCAGATGTCCCTCGCCGCTCATAATCCGCCGCTTCAAATCGGCGGAGTAATTCGGATTTTTCCGCAGCATAGTCTCGTCGTAGTTGCTCTCGATAAGAACGGTTTTGCAGCCCGAAAGCGCGTTTCTCATTTCCTCGGTAACATATCCCGTATCGGTGCACACCCCGAAGCTCTCGTCCTTAAATTTGATTTTGTACCCCGCGCTGTCCGCCGCGTCGTGCGAAGTCTTAAAGCAGCTCACTTCAAAAAAAGCGCTTTTATAGCCGTCCCGCGCGTCGAAAATCTGCGCGTCGGAGGGTATCTTCCCATAATCTTTAAGAGCCGAAGCCGTTGCCGCCGTCGCAAAAATCGGTATTTTCGTATGCTTTAGTATCTGCTCCAAAGCCTTGATATGGTCGCTGTGCTCGTGAGTTACAAAAACCGCCTCAACGTCCTCAATTCGCGTATCGATAAGATCCAGCGAGTTTTTCAGCGCGCGGAACGAGCAGCCCGCGTCCACCAGAATACCGTGACCGCGCGTACCGATGAATGTGCAGTTCCCCGAGCTTGAAGAGCAGATGGGATAAATTCTTGCCATAATCATTCTCCATTTTTTAGCAGTTCTCCCCGCCTATGGCGGGGAGAACTGCTATCTATACTATTTGCTCTCTCCCGCAAAAGCAAGAGAAAAACTTTTTTCTGCGTTCCGAGCCTTAAACAACCTTTTTAGCCGCAGCAACATCGCTTGCGGGATCGGGTTCCTCGACCTTGATAATGTTCGCGCCGAGACTGCGGAGCTTTACTTCCATATTCTCATAGCCGCGCTCCACGTGGAAAATATCATAAATCTCCGAAGTGCCCTCCGCGCCGAGCGCCGCCACGATAAGTGCCGCGCCCGCTCTCAAATCGGTAGAACGCACAGGCGCTCCCTTAAGGCGCTCCACGCCCTCAATAACAGCCACTCTTCCCTCAACGGAAATGTTCGCGCCCATACGCCGAAGCTCGTCGACATAGCGGAAACGGTTATCGAAAATACTCTCGGTGACCATAGATGTACCCTTAGCACAAGTAAGCACCGCGCTCATCTGGGGCTGCATATCGGTCGGGAAGCCGGGGTGCGGGTGAGTTTTTATGGAAGTTCCGACATAATTCTCGCCGCCGATAACGCGGATAGAATCGTCGTATTGCTCCACCTGAACGCCGATCTTCAAAAACTTGTTCGTGATAGGCTCCAAGTGCTTGGGGATAACGTTTTTGATAAGGACGTTTCCGCGAGTAGCGGCAGCAGCAGCCATAAACGTTCCCGCCTCTATCTGGTCGGGAATGACGCTGTAGGTCGTGCCGTGCAGTTCTTTCACGCCGCGTATTTTGATAACGTCGGTGCCCGCGCCGATGATGTCAGCGCCCATTGAATTCAGGCAGTTCGCGAGATCGACAACGTGCGGTTCTTTCGCCGCGTTCTCGATAATGGTAAGCCCCTCCGCCTTAGCGGCAGCCATGATCCCGTTAATGGTCGCGCCGACTGAGTTTTTGTCAAAGAATATCTGATTGCCGATAAGACTGTCGGCTTTTAAGTTGACCATACCGCCGTCTATCCCGCACTCCGCGCCGAGCGCCGAAAAGCACTTCAAATGCTGGTCAATAGGGCGGTCGCCGAGATTGCAGCCGCCGGGCATCGAAACGCGCGCGGAATGAAAACGCCCCAGCAGCGTCCCCAGAAAATAAGTTGTCGCTCTCATAAGCTTCGCTTTTTCATACGGAATAGCCATATTGCGAAGCGGTCTCGTATCGATCTCAACAGTGTTCTTGTTCAGCATACGAATATTCGCGCCCATTTCGGACATAATTTGAAGCGTAATAGTAACGTCGCTGATGTTGGGTATATTTTCTATAATACAAGGTTCGTCTGCGAGTATAGTCGCGGGCAAGATAGCGACAACGGCATTTTTTGCGCCGCTTATCGTAACTTCCCCCGACAACTTGCGTCCGCCTTTGATAACATATTTTTCCAAAGTAGCACTTCCCCCTGTTCCTCAAACGGGAACATTGTTTAATTGTGTTTTTTTATATGTATAACAATGTTATTGTTTGTGAAATTCAAATTTAAATGAATACGCGCTTCAGCATAGCAGTACCGCTGTTCAAGCCGATACAGCCGAAGCCGCACCCACACTCGTATATTATACCACAATATTTTTGATTTTTAAAGTCTTTATTCCTCAAAAAAAGTATTCTTTGGGATTTTTTGTTATGTTGCACTAATTCCGCGAATTATTTTCAGTATTTTGTGCATTTTCACCATCTGAATACGCGGTATTTTTTTGAATTGCGTAAACCAGATGTTGTTGTGACAGTTTGTGACGCGGCGCTTACGATATTGAGTTTATTTTCCCCCAAAACGGAATTGGTAAACATTTCAAAATGAAAAAGCTCCGTCTTTCCAAAAAAAGACGGGGCACAGTTTGTAGAAAAAGTCCTTTTTCACGTTTAATTGTAAACTTTACACGTCCGTTTCGATGGGAACACTTCATATATCCCTATTTTTCTGAATTTGGATTGTTACGTTGCCGGGTTCGAGGGGACAACCCTTCGGGAAAGGGGAGAGGGGGGGCAACCTACCTTTGATATCCCCACAAATGCATTCTTGACTTCTACCTGTAGTATTTTTTCAGACGGCAGGAAGCCCCCCTCTCCCTACGGGTTTTCCCCTCGAGCTCCCTTTTCCCCTCTCCCTCACCCCTTTCCCCCTATACCACTCAATGAGGTTGACCATTTTTTTATAACCGACTTTTTATACGGACTGTCACGCCGTGATTTATTACGGCGCTTTTATGTGCGTTTTTCACAAAAAAATTCATAAAACATTGTTGAAAATTGGACTGGAAAAAGTTCGCGATATCAAGTATAATATAGATAAGAATAAAGTTGTTTATTCCCCCTATCGCCGCAGAGCCGATGGAGCGTCGGCGCGGCAAATTGCGTAATGCAGTTCAAAAATTTTTCCTCCATATTATTTTGCGCCCCTTGTTTCGGGGCGCGTTTTTTTAGAAAAAAATAGCGAAATCTCTTGACAAAAATTACGATTTGGTGTACAATATAAAAGGAAGTGCTGATTAAATTTAAAGTAAACAACAGTGTGCGCCAAGGAGGACATAAAATATGGCTCTTGTAAATGTTATGGAAGGTATCGTCGATGAAAAGCTTGAGCTTATGCTTAAGGATGAGGATTGCTGCAAATGTGACCGCTGTTTGGAGGATATGAAAGCTATAGCGCTCAATCAGCTGCCGTCAAAGTATGTAAGTACACACAATGGTGAGCTTTTCTCAAAGTTGGACGCGCTTATGCGTCAAAGTTCCATTGATATCAACGTGTCGGTGACCTATGCGATAAAAATGGTATCAGAGCATCCATCTCACAGTTTGGACGAGAAAAAATGACCGCTTTCGTGTTTTCGGACAGGAATGTTAGGCTTTCTGTGCGGAGCCGCAATCACGGTTCCGCACTTTTTGTACTTTTTGGACGCAACAAGAAAGACTGAATATCAAACCGTGTAAATGGCAATAATACCCATAAGAAAGTGAGGTATTTAGCATGAAAAAGACACACGGTTTAGACGAAAGAGAAATGGAACTTGCAAGACTGCTTATGGCAGACTGCCATACGACGGGAGATATTCAGGCA
>CANRFR010000102.1 GCA_947629945.1 uncultured Clostridia bacterium
GCGCTTCGTTCGCAAGCTATCCGAGACCGGTCTCCCTACGCTTCGCTCCGGTCGACACTTTTTAAAATTTATGCGCCGCCATGTTGTTGCTTAAATAATTTTTTCAAATGCCCAATAATTCGCGTTGTTCCCGGGAATAGCGAATACCGCACGTTTCAGAGAACTTTTCTCCAGCCGCTCTTTAAACAGCCTTGCCACGACCGCGGGGTCTTGACCGAAAACTCCGCAGCCCCACGCGCCGAGTATCACGGTATCAACGCCCTGTTCCTCGGCAATGCTTATAACGAAGTCAACCCGCCGAGCCAAAACTTTCTCGTTCTCGGTTTGAGTTACTCCGTGACCCCGAGCGGCTCCAAAATTCGGCGCGGCGCAAGTTATCACGGAACATTCGGCGGATTTTCCGTCACGCTCGAAAATAATGTTGGGGGAGTATATCGCTCTGTCCGTGTACAGCGAACGGTTGAGCGTTTTCTCGTTTTCATCGTAGAAATTTTCAAAGCCGCACAGCACGTTATACAGCGTGGAATCGTGGCAAATAGCCTCCTCTTGCGCCCAAGCTCCCGTAACGAACCCGCCGCCCGCGTGTCTGTACGACGCGAAATTCAGCAGAACTGAGTTTGGATATTTCAGCACGGCTTCGGTGGAATCATCGTTCAGCAAAATCATTTCTGTTTGGACGGTTTTCGCTTTTCTTTGCGGCGAACTTCCGCTGCCGCCGTAGATGACGGAGCGCTCGACCGCTCTCTCGATTTGCTCTCCAAACCGTTCGTTCATCTCTTTGATGTGAGCGGCGGCACGTTTTGTGTTGTCGTCTCGTTTTGACATTTTTCCTCCTTAGAGCTTGTATTCATAGGATTTGCACGTGTCTTATGAACACAAGCTCTTAATCTTTCATATCGGCTCACCGATACCGTTCAGCAGAGCCGCCATTCGTTTAAACTCGTCCTCGTTGTTCGCGGCATAGTTCATCTGAATATCGCCGCCGTTTTCCATAAGCGCAACGCGTCCGCCGTTCTCGCCGAACACCGAGATTTTAAAATCGTAAAGCCAGTTGTTAAATTCTCCGAGCTTCGGAAACAGGTTTTCAATCTTCTTTTTTTCTTCGGCGGATATAAAATAGAATTCTTCGGGGCTGAAATCAAGACTTATGCTCGCTTGATAATCATACATCGCGCGTATAAATTCGGAAAACCGCGGCGAGGACAGCCGCCAATCATCACCGACGCTAACATACACGGGCGGGTCGTCAAGCGCCGCGTCCGATTTCTTAACCGCCGCTTGACAAACTCCTTGGTTTTCGTTAAAGAATACTATATAGTCGAGTTTAAGAAACGCCGAATAACGGTTTGGCAGAATAAACTCGTCCTGTAAGCTGCGGATTTCGGGAGATTTTCCGCAATAAAGATAAAACCTTTCCAACTCAAGCGGCAGCAGACCGCCTGCCGCCGACTTCGCTTTCTCAACTTCTTCGGCGGTATAGCCGACGGGCTTTTCAACCTTGAACAGCCGCAGTATTTCCTCTCGGAATGTCATTTTAACCTCCACGTTATTCCGAATAATCAACAAATCGGTATTGAACCAAAACCTCTTTGCCTATAATAGTAAGTGCCTTTTTCGGACACTCGGAAACGCATCGATAGCACATCGTGCATTTATCTCCCGAAACGGCTTTGCCATTTTCTGTCTTGATATTCTTCATCGGGCAGACGCGTTCACAAGTGCCGCAGCCAACGCACTTTTCCGTGTTGATTTTGGGATTTTTCGTGTAGCTTTTGGTTTTGCCGTTAAACCACAGCCGTTGCCCGAAAAGCCCCGCGACGTGGTAAAAGAAATTCAAGCCCTCGCGCGGCGGTTTGCCGTTTTGGAGCTTTTCTGCGGCAAGTTCAATTTTCCGTGCCGCCAATGATATTATCTCCCGATTTTTTTCGGGCGGCTTTTTCAAAAGCGCCACATCGCCTATGCAGTCGGGCATTTTGACATGAAGCCCGCCTGTTATGTTCGCGCCGAGTTTTTTCAAAAGCCGAGCCGAACACCCCGCGCCGTCTCCGCTGAACGCTCCCATAGTCGCGATGATAAAGACGTTCTTTCCGTGCCAAAGAGCCGCGTTTCGAGTGATAAAATCGCGCATTATTTTAGGCAGATTGCTGTAATATACCGGATATCCGAGCACAATGTCGGTATCCTCGGCAAGCGTTTTCGCCACGCCCGCGTTCTCAATCGAGAGCGCCTTGCCGCCGAGCTGCTCCAAAAAGCGTTCCACGCAGAATTTGGTGTTGCCCGTACCGCTGAAATATATTCCCGTCATAGTGTCTCCTTAGATGTTTTGTTGTAAAATCGTTTTCTTTAAATAGTATCTGCAATGTCCCTCGGGGGAGTTTTCCAAAACCCCGAAAATCTCATACCCGTGCTTTAAATAGAAGTCTTTTGCCTGAAAGTCGAACGTGTCCAAATGTACCAAATTGCAGCCGTTTTGCGCGGCTGTTTTCTCAACTTCGCAAAGCAGCGCCGAACCCAGCCCTTGATTTTGAAACGCGCTGTCCACCCACAGTGAATCTACATATACGGCGTTCCACCAATACCCCTCGGCAATACAGCCCGCGATAACCGTGCCGTTTTCATCGGCAATTTTCTTGTGTATTTTGAAATGTTTGTTTTCCCTAAGTTCGGGTACGCTTTCAAAAATGCTTTTTACCAAACCGTCATATATACTGTCAATGTCTTTTTTGTTACAATCGGTTATTTCAAACATCTAATTTCACTTCCCTAATCATTTTATAGCGCGTTTTCCCGACAGTCTCTGCAATTTCAAACCCAAGTCGTCTGTAAAGCCGCACAGCGCCATCGTTTTTCACGAAAACGTATAGAAACACGGGCTTTTGCGTGTTCGCGATTATATCCTTGACGATCGCCGTTCCGATACCCTTGTTTTGGAAATCCGGGTAAAGGAACAAATCTTCAAGCTCCGCGCAGTCGGCTCTTTCGGAAATCAGCAGATAACCCGCAGTTTCACCGCCGCAAACTATTTTTTTGTACTCGCCGATACGTTCTTTAATGCCGTTTCGTATGATTTTCATTACTTTGGCATAGTTGATTTCCGTAACGTTCTCATATCTGTCAATAAGTTCCTTGTTCAGTCCAAAAATTGCTTTTATATCGCGCCGAGAGACGGGGGAGAGCGCGTATTTCATTCGTCTCCACCCTTTCTCTCACCGAAAATGGCGATTATCTCATCGAGCGTTCGGGGCGTAAAGCCTAAAACATCCGCGCCTACATTGTAATTATTTGGCAAGCTTTTCATTATTCTGTAAGCGTCGTTTTCGCGATTGTGGATATGTCCGAACAGGTGAATGGCGTTTCGGTAGTAACCGGGCCATTCCGCGTGAGGGTAGTGCGACATAAACACCCGCCGCCCGTTGTCGGCGATTTGTTTTGTGTCGTCTACGCTTTCAAAATACTTTTGACATTCGGGCTTTTTGATATAAGTATCGTGATTGCCCTTGATAAGGTGAAGCCGCCCCGTGAGCTGTTTTAAGTATTTTTCCGGGTTATCCGATTTGTAGATCAAGTCGCCCAAAATATAGACCTCGTCCTCGGGGCGAACGACCGCGCGCCAATTCGCAATCAACATTCTGTCCATTTCCTCAAGGCTTGAAAACGGACGTTCACTGAATTGTATAACTTTTTCGTGACCCAAATGCAGGTCCGCTATATAGTAAATCATTTTTTACTCCCTTTGGTATTTTTCCGCGTCAAGACGTTCTCATTCTGTTTTTGAAACCGCGCTGAAGTGCTTTCGCACTTTTTCACAAAACATTGCGTACCGCCTTTACCGCCGCGAGTATCTTTTCGCGGTCTTTTACTTTATCGGTTTCAATGCCGCTTGACATATCCACTCCGTAAGGTTTTACCTCAAGAGCCGCCGCGCGGACATTTTCGGGAGTAAGTCCGCCCGCCAGAAAAAACAGCTTAGATATATTGGCGCGGTCGATAAGCGAGTGATCGAACGCTTTTCCCGAACCCGTGCCGCTGTCCAAAAGCAGAAAATCCGCGTCGAGAGCGTTTGCATTTTCAATGTCCGCCGCGCTCGTGACCTTGACCGCCTTAATCAGCGGAACATCTGTTAAACTTCGCAATTCCGCAATGTAATCGAAGTTTTCCGTACCGTGAAGCTGTAATAAATCCGCTGCTCCCAATTTCGCGAACTCCGCGAGAGCGGCGGTCGGCGCGTTTACCGAAACGGCAACGCTCTTGATTTCTGGCGACAGCCGAGCTTTCAGCCGCAGAGCCGTCTGCAAATCAATATTGCGGCGGCTCTGCGGAAACATCACTATAAACCCTATGTAGTCGGGCTTCGCTTCGTTCACGAAATCAATGTCGCAGTCGCGGAACATTCCGCAGAGTTTGATTTTAACGCTCATCTCAGTCCTCTTAACTCATCGAGCTTCGCTTTTTTATCTTCGGCGCACATAAGCGTTTCGCCGATAAGAGCGGCATTTGCGCCTATTTTCCGCAATTCCTCAATGTCCGAAGCTTTTTTTATGCCGCTTTCGGATACGAAAACGCGGTCGCGCGGCACCATATCGCGCAATCGCACCGCGTTTTCCGCATCTACATTGAACGTTTTCAGGTCGCGGTTGTTCACCCCAATGATCATCGCGCCGCTGTTTACAGCCATTTCTATCTCCGCTTCGTTGTGCGCTTCCACAAGCGCGGAAAGTCCCAACGAGTGCGCGAGTTCCAGATACTCCGAAAGCTGATCTTCACTTAAAATCGAGCAGATCAGCAGTACAGCGGACGCGCCGAGAATTCTTGCTTCGTATATCATATACTCGTCCACTGTGAAGTCCTTGCGAAGTACGGGAATGCTCACGTTTTTTACGATCTGCCGCAGATACTTATTGCTGCCTTGAAACCAATACGGCTCGGTAAGGCAGGAGATCGCCGCGGCTCCCGCTTTTTCGTAGTCCTCGGCTATTTGCAGATACGGAAAATCCTTGGCAATAACGCCTTTTGAGGGGCTTGCCTTTTTTACCTCGCAGATAAACGCAACATCATTGTTTTGAAGCGCTTTCAGAAACGGAAATCCCGTGTGGCTTGAAAAACACCTCGCCCTCGCTTGAAGCTCCTCAAGCGATACGTCCTCTTTTAACGCGGCTACGCGTTCGCGCGTTTTCGCCGCTATCTCATCCAAAATCATAATTTACCTCGTTAAAATATAGTGCCGCGGATCTATTGTTTTAGAAGTTCTCGTGAGCGGATGGCTTCTCCTCGCGCCCCCTCGCATCGCGCCGCCAAACGCTCATTCAAGCCGAAAGGCTGTTCCGGGCGGCGCGATACTCGGGCGCACTCGTCGAAGCCGCCGTGCGCCGCTTGTTTCGGCTTCGCTGGCGCTCCGCCAAAACCGCCGCCTACGGCGGCGAATTCGCTCCGCTGTCGCTGTGCGAATTAAGCGGCGCACGGCTAAATAACGGCGCTCGGGAAAGTTACTCGACGCTCTGCGAAACCGAAACGTACTGAGTGAGCGTATTGGCTGCTTTGCCGGAATCTATGGCGTCGGCGGCGAGCTTTACTCCGTCGGCAATGGAAATGCCCTTGTAGATATGGAGCGCCGCGCCTGCGTTAAGCAGAACGGAATCGCGCCCCGCCCCCTTTTTACCCGCGAGTATCGTGCGGGCAAGCTTCGCGTTTAGAGCGGGTTCGCCGCCTTTCAGCTCGGATATATTGTGGCGCTGTAAGCCGAATTGTTCGGGAGTTATCTCGTATTTCGTGAACTTGTCGCCCTCAAATTCGATAACCGAAGTGGGAGCGCCGACGGATATTTCGTCGAGTTTGTCTTGACCGTATACCGCCATTCCGCGCTTAACGCCGAGCTTCACCAGCGCTTTCGCCATCGGTTCGAGCAGCTCCTTTTTGTAAACGCCGAGCAGTTGAAAATCCACGTGCGCGGGGTTGGTAAGGGGACCCAGCAGATTGAACACGGTCGGGATACCGATCTCCTTACGCACGGAGCCGACATATTTCATAGCCGAATGGTATCTTTGTGCAAACATAAAGCACATTCCCACTTCGTCCAGCAAGCGCATACAGCCTGCTGGCGAGGTCGCGATATTTACGCCGAGAGCTTCGAGACAGTCCGCCGCGCCGCATTTTGAGGACGCCGCACGGTTGCCGTGCTTGGCGATCTTCGCGCCCGCCGCCGCGCAGACAATACCCGAGATCGTTGAAACGTTGATAGACTGCGCGCCGTCGCCGCCTGTGCCGACGATCTCCATAGTATCGCCAACATACGGTACCTGTTCGGCGCAGTCACGCATTACATAAGCGCTTGCGGACACTTCTTCAACGTTCTCGCCGTTGATGTGCATAGCTGTCAGATATGCCGCCGTCTGTGCGGGAGAAGCGCCGCCCGTCATTATTTCGCGGGTGACGGCTTCCGCTTCGTTGTATGTTAAATGCTCACCGTTTGTAAGCTTTGTGATAGCTTCTTTAATCATATATAATACCTCCAAAAATCAAGTAAGTTGAAAAGTTTTTTGCGGCAATTTTTCGGGGCTTATTTTATTAAAAGTTTACCCCCAAAACCGCCCGATTTTATGGCGGACTATAGTAAAATCCGCATTGGGATATACCCGAAAAATCACGGTATTTCAAGGAAATTTTCTACGATTTTTCTTCCGTTTTGAGTAAGTATGCTCTCGGGGTGGAATTGCAGCCCGAAAACGGGAAATCTTTTGTGTTCCACCGCCATTATCTCGCCGTCTTGGGTTCGCGCCGTGATTTTAAGCTCCTTTGGAAAATTTTCTTCGGAAGTCGCAAGCGAGTGGTACCGCGCAACCTCGAATTCTCCGCTTAAACCGCGGAATACGGGCGAGGTTTCGTCAAATGTGATCACGGATTTCTTGCCGTGCATAAGCTGTTTTGCGTATGTAATTTTTGCGCCGAATGTTTCGCATACGGCTTGATGTCCCAAACATATTCCGAGAAGCGGTATCTTGCCCGCCGCCGCGCGGATAACCTCCTCGCAAACGCCCGCGTCGCATGGTCTGCCGGGTCCGGGACTTATAATTATGTGCGAGGGGGATAGCTCTAAAATTTGTGAAACCGTCAGTTCGTCGTTTCGGATCACTTTTATATCGGGGTTTATCGAGCCAATAAGCTGGTAAACGTTATAGGAAAAGCTGTCGTAATTATCTATTAAAAGTATCATAGCTCCGTCTCCTTTTCCGAAACTTCCAGAAGCGCGTCGACGACTGCTTTCGCCTTGTTTACGCACTCGGTGAACTCGCGTTCCGGCACGCTGTCGGCGACGATCCCCGCGCCCGCGCGTACAAACACGCGTCCGTTTTTCTTGTAGCAGAGCCGTATCCCGATACAGGTATCGAGGTCGCCCGTGAAGCCGATATATCCGATAGCGCCGCCGTAAATGCCGCGCTTGTTGTTTTCAAGCTTGTTGATTATCTCGCAGGCGCGTATCTTCGGCGCACCCGAAAGCGTACCGGCGGGCAGTACGGCGTTCACAGCGTCGAACGCGTCGCAGCCGCTTTTGAGCTTGCTTTTCACCGTGGAGCAGATGTGCATAATGTGCGAAAACCGCAGTATCTCCATATATTTGTCTACTTTGACCGATCCGAATTCCGATATCTTGCCGAGGTCGTTGCGCCCTAAGTCAACCAGCATATTGTGCTCGGAAAGCTCCTTTTCATCGACGCGCAGTTCGGACTCCAGCGCCTTGTCTTCCTCCTCGGTTTTTCCGCGGGGGCGGCTGCCGGCTATCGGGAACGTGTTCAGAACACCGTCCTCGAGTTTTACAAGCGTTTCGGGAGACGCGCCCGCGACCTCCATATCGTCGCTTGAAAAGTAGAACATATACGGTGACGGATTAGTCGCGCGCAGCGTTCTGTAAACGTCGAGCAGGCTGCCCTCAAAGTCCGCGTCCAAGCGGTTGGAGAGCACCGCTTGAAAGATGTCGCCCTCGTAAATGTATCGCTTTGCCTTATCGACCATTTCACAGAACGCGTCCTTTTCAAATAGGTGTCTGAACTCGCTTTTGAGCTTTGCGGGTTTTAATTTGGCGGGTTCGCCAAAGCGTATTAATTTCTCTGTTTTGCACAATTCTTCCTCGGCTCTTTTGTACCCATTGTCCAAATCCGCCGTGGAAATGTTGGTAATTAAAATTATCTTTTGATGAATATTATCGAACGCGATCACCTTGTCGAACAGCATCAAATCAACGTCCTTAAAATTTTCCTCGTCAAAAGCGTCCAGCTTCAGCGACGGCTCGCTGTATTTAATGTAGTCGTAGCTGAAATAGCCCACCAATCCGCCCGTAAAGCTCGGAAAACCCTCGAGTTTCGGCGATCTCAGTTTTTGCAGAAGCTCGCGAATACAGTCGGCGGGGTGCTCGGAACGGTGCGTCTTAACGTCTCCGGTATTTATATTTTTTACGGTCGTAACGCCGTTTGTACAGGATATCTCCAGCTTCGGATCGTACCCCAAAAATGTGTATCGCCCCCATTTTTCTTGATTTTCCACACTCTCTAAAATGTAGCAGTTATGACTTACGTTCTGCAGCTTCCGCAAAACCTCTATGGGAGTTATGAAGTCCGATAAAAACTCGCGTTTTATCGGGATAATGTCGAAGCTTTGAAGCTCCCGCGCCTGTTCCAATGTCGGCGACAACATAGTAAACACCTCTTTTTTTGATTTTTTGCACAAAAAAACCGTCCCGTATGCAGAATTCTTCTGCTATAAGGACGGAGAAAATTCACCGCGTTGCCACCTTATTTCGCGTACTTCCACGCGCTCTCAGCGGGTACCATCATACCCTTGCGATTAACGCTCGCGCACGTCGCGGGATACACAGCGGTCGATTGGAGCGTACTTTAACGGAACATAACCCGCCGCAACGGAACAAGACCCGCCGCCCGGAACATAAACCCGCCGCCCCTTTTTCGAGCCGCCTTCATCGCGCCCTCGGCAGTCCATTTAACGCTCCGTTTCCTACGGTACTCTCAGCGGCGACCGCTCTCTGTGAGGTCTGCGAACGTTTTTATCTCTGCCTCGTCGGTTTATAAAGGACAGATTCAATTGTTAAAATAAGTATATCACGAAATTGGACGTTTGTCAAGGGGTTTTGTAAAATAATGCAAAAAAAATTTTGTGACTTGGCTTTCACCTAAGGAAGTGCTGATTAAATCGGGGTGTGCAGATTGCGCAGCAGATTTTTCGTCAGATTGTGCAAATTTGACGCAGACGGGCTGACGCCCGTCAAGGAAAATTTGTGCAAGATGACGGAAAATATGCAAGCAAGATGTGCACATCCGATTTA
>CANRFR010000103.1 GCA_947629945.1 uncultured Clostridia bacterium
CGTCCACCGTCATAATATAGCCCCTGTCACAGCCGCACAGCGACGCCGCTAGTACTACCGCCAACACTGCCGCAAGCGCCTTTTTTAAACCTGTTTTCATATTTTATCCTCCTACACTGTTGTTTGTTCTGCCGATAAACCTTACCGACACCAACGTATTTTTTTTGCTTTTTCTGGTGACCGTATATTCAAGCGTTTTGTCCGCCTCCACCGTAAGACCCAAGTCCTCCGCTGCCATTGTGATGGACGGCGGCAAATAATCCACCGTAAGAATATAATCGTCTCCCTCTGTTGTCATCTCGGTGATCTTCGGTGCGTAGTTCAAAAAACGCATATCTTTCGGGCAGCTGTATGTGTGATTTTCCGCATCGTATATAAACCGCGATTCCCCCGAACCGACCGACTGATGTTCCAACTCCGCGTTCGCGCCGAACAATTCCTTGCAGGAAACGCTGATGTCGTATTCCGGGATATAAATTCCGCCCGCCGGAGAGGGCTTGTAGCCTGTTGTGTCTTTATTAACCAAAATGTTCCATATCGAACAGCTCACCTTTGAGGAGTTTGATATCTCGCTTTCGTCCTCAAACGGCGCGATATCGTTCGCAACTACGGGAAGCAAGAAGCGCGTGAATTCGTTTTTCAGCGCCGTGTTGTCTGCAAGATCGGTTATCGTTTTCGATACGAACCGAATGCTCGAGACAAGCCCTATTACCGCCATCACAAGAATGAAAACCGCAGCCGCAAAGAACATTCTGCGCTTATACGGCTTTTCATCATCGGACGGCATCGCTGTTTTCACATCGGAATCGTCTTCAGGTTCCTCTCCCATATTTGCAACGTCTTCTTCTATCTCAATATCAGGCTCGTTTTCTATCTCGCCCAGAAGCTCGTTAATTACGTCCTCGTTGTGTTTTTCACGCGGCGTATTGTTTTTTTTCTTTTTTTTGACATTACTTCCTCCAAAACCGTATAGGAGCCTTATCCTCTTATCTGCCCGCTGCCGTTTATCAAATATTTATAAGAAGTTATTTCCGAAAGCCCCATCGGTCCTCTCGCGTGGAGCTTCTGTGTGGAAATTCCGATCTCCGCGCCCAAACCGAACTCGAAACCGTCCGTAAATCTTGTGGACGCGTTTACATAAACAGCCGCCGCGTCAATCTCATTTTGGAAACGCTCGGCATTTTCAAGCGACTTTGTGACTATGCACTCGCTGTGTCCCGTGCCGAATTTGTTGATATGTTCAATCGCTTCGTCAATGCCGCTTACGACCTTGCTTGAAAGCTTCAGCTCCTGAAATTCCGTTGCGTAATCCTCATCATCGGCGAGCTTCTCTACCTTAATATTTGCCGACGTAACCTCGTCGCCAATGATTGCAACTTTACCTTTCCAGACCTCATCAAGCTTCTTAAAGAAATCCGCAGCAATCTTTTCATGAACGAGAATGCTCTCGATAGCGTTGCAGACGGACGGACGCTGTGTTTTCGCGTTATTGACGATATTAACCGCCATATCCAAGTCTGCGCTTTCGTCAACAAAAACGTGACAATTGCCCTCGCCCGTCTGAATTACGGGCACAGTAGCGTTTTCTATGACATTGTGAATTAAACGCTTGCCGCCCCTCGGAATAAGCAGGTCGATATACTTATTTAAACGCATCATAGCGTTAACGACGTCGTGACTCGTATCCTCAACAAGTTGTACGCAATCTTCCGACACGCCAACGCTCTTCATCGCGCCGCGCATAAGGCTCACGAACGTTTTATTGGAGTTTATCGCGTCGCTGCCGCCACGTAGGATAACCGCGCTTCCCGCTTTGAAGCAGAGCGCTGTAGCATCAACGGTGACGTTCGGACGGCTCTCGTAGATTATCCCGATAACGCCCATAGGAACACTTTTTTTGACAACTGTCAAACCGTTCGGCAGCGTTTGTCCGCCAAGCACCTTGCCAATCGGGTCGGGCAATGCCGCAACTTGTTCAACGCCTTTTGCTATTCCCGCTATGCGCTTTTCATCGAGTGACAGTCTATCAATAAACGCCTCGCTCTTGCCATTTTTACGCGCATTTTCAATATCTTTCTTATTCTCTTCAATAATGACTTTTGCATTTTGAATGAGTCTTTTTGCAATCTCGGACAGCACGTTGTTTTTTATTACCGTACCGCAATTTGCCAAAATCGGCGCAACCGCCTTAGCCTTACTGCCCAACTCCTCTATATAAATACTCTCGCTCATTTCGTTTACCTCTCTTTCCGGTCATAAATAGCTTTTATATGTAAAACGTTTTAAATGATTCCCTCAGGAGGGTTTGCCTTGAACCATGTGCAGCGAGCATTATCGCTCTCGAACAGATCGTAAAGCAGCTTCGGATCCTTGTTGCCGACAATCACCGTGTCAATGCCCGCCTCGGCAGCAATCTGCGCCGCCTCGATCTTCGTCAGCATACCGCCCGTACCGACAGCCGAACCGCTGCCTTGCGCCATTCCGATTATATCATAGTTTATCGTATCCACCTCGCTTATGAACTTCGAAGACGGATCGGATGGGTCGCCGGTGTATAGTCCGTCCACGTCTGTGAGCATCACAAGCAAGTCCGCGCCGCACAGCTTCGCAACAACCGCCGAGAGTGTATCGTTCTCGTCAAAATCAAGCTGCTTTATCGACACAACATCGTTCGCGTTTATTATCGGGATAACCGACAACTCGAACAGCTTATTAAATGTATTCACAACGTTGGTGCGGCGCTCTTCATTGCTGATAACGTCCCGCGTCAACAGAAGCTGCGCCACATTGTGGTTAAATCGTCCGAAATTCTCGCTGTAAAATTTCATAAGCTCCGTCTGCCCGATAGCTGCGCACGCCTGCTTTGAGGGCGTGTCCTTGGGCTTGTTGTGAAAGCCGCCCTTAGCGGCTCCCACGCACTGCGCCCCGGAACTTACAAAAATTATCTCGCGCCCCGAGTTCTTCAAATCGGACAGCACCTCGACCAACATTCTGCTTTTGCGAATGTTGAGACTTCCCGTTTCCGGGTAGGCAAGCGTACTGCTGCCAACTTTTATAACCACTCGTTTTTTATCCGCAAAACAAGGCATATCTCAAAAATCACCCGAATTCAATAAATTTTACCAAATGGCGCGGTGTAAAAAATTTTCAAACACCATATATATTTTATTATAACAAAATGCGCCGAAAATTTCAAGAGCTAATGTGAAATTATCATCGAATTTTTATATAGCGGATATATTTTCCGAAGCATTTTTATCAAATTTATGAAAAATAGATAAATACCTCTTGATTTTCTTGAAAAATTATGATATACTGTAAATAATAAAGTTACAGTTAAACGGGAGAGATTGAATGGATAATTTTTGCGAACAGTTGGTTCAAAAAAGAAAATCGGGTACGGATATATTTAAAACCGTGACGCTTATGCTGAGTCTTATTATCGCCTCGGGTCTATGTATGTTTTTGTCCTTTTTTAAAGGGTTGTCGTTTATGATTGTGGTTGCGGTGGCTCTTATCGCGCTGGGCGTCTGGCTGGTCATGGGAATGAACATCGAGTATGAGTATATCGTCACAAACAACGAAATGGATATCGATAAAATAATCGGCAGACGTAAACGCAAACGTATGATAACAGTGGATCTGTCAAAAGCACAGGACTTCGGCGCTTATCCCACCAAACAGGACGTTGACGCGGATACGACTGTTCACGCGTCGACAGGTCTTGAGAACGACGCACATTATATTTTGGTGGAACATGAAAACTATGGCAAGGTCAAGGTCATCTTTAATCCAAATGAAAAAATTAGGGAGGCAATCGCGCAGGAATTACCTCGAACTTTAAGCGCGAAATTAAAATAAAATGGGAACTAATTTGTTTATCAGAACAGGCACTGCGATAATTGAGATGCCGCGTATAGCAAAAAGCTGTAAAAACAAGCGGTTTTTGTCGCAGTATTTCTCGGCGGACGAGATACGCTTTTTTGTCAAGCACAAACTCAACACAGCGCTTATCGCGGAGAATTTTTGTGTGAAAATTGCGTTTGCAAAAGCAATCGGCACGGGTATGCGCGTTATCCGCGCACAGGATATCTCGGTGCTGCGCGATAGGCTGGGCAGCCCGTTCGTCATCGCGGAGGGCTACGCTAAAATGTTGGAGGAACGCGAAGGGTATGTTATCAACGTTTCGGTCGATCACTGTAAGAAGTATGCGGTTGCAAGCGTTGTTATTAATAAGTAAATAACTCAAAATTCGCTTTGATTGTGGTGATTTGTCAAGGCGATTTTTTCGTTTTAAGGAAGTGAAGCAATGAAGCGCATAACAGCGGTAATGGCGGCGCACGTCGACGCGGGCAAAACGACGCTCTCGGAGGCTCTGCTGTTTCAAGCGGGCGAGATACGCAAAGCGGGGCGCGTCGATAACGGCGACTGTTTTCTTGATAATGACAGCCGCGAACGCTCACGTGGAATAACTATTTTCTCAAAACAGGCTGTCATGAGAACTGATCTTGCCGAGTTCACACTGCTTGATACTCCGGGGCATACGGATTTTTCGGCAGAGACCGAGCGCGCGTTCTCTGTCGCGGACTGCGCCGTATTGGTCATCAGCGGTACGAACGGCGTTCAGCCGCATACCGAGACGCTCTGGGAGCTGCTGAACCGGTTTCGCGTTCCCGTTTTTACTTTCGTCAATAAAATGGACATTTCCAACAAATCAAAGAGCGAGATTTTATTAAATCTGCACAAACTTTCCCCGAATTTTGAGGAGTTTTCGGATAATTTCGCCGAGCTTGCCGCCGAACGCGACGAACCTTGTATGAACGCGCTACTCGATACCGGCGAAGTACCGCAAAATCTGATTGCACAGGCGATTGCGCGGCGGAACATATTTCCCGTAATGTTCGGCTCGGCGCTGAAAAACGTCGGAATTTCCGAATTTCTGGAGCTTCTGGAAAATTACTCCTCGGCGGGAATTCGTTACGGAGATTTCGGCGCTTTGGTTTACAAAATTTCAACCGACCCGAACGGCGTAAGGCTAACGCATTTGAAAATACTGGGCGGCGAACTGAAAAACCGCTCCGTTATCGACAATTTGGGCGAAAAGATAACGCAGATACGTATTTACAGCGGCGCGAAATTCACAACCGTCGACTACGCCGAAGCGGGGCAGATAGTCGCTGTGACGGGACTTTCCAAAACTTTTGCGGGACAAGCGTTCGGCGAAGCCGAGAATAACGCGCCTACCGTCGAAGCGCCGTTAAGTTATAAGCTAATATTGCCTAATGAAAAAGACGCGCAGGATTTTTACCGTAAACTGAAGCGGCTGGAGGAAGAAGAACCGAGCCTGAAATTCTCGTGGCTTGGCGGCGAGATCCACGCGCAGATAATGGGACAGGTACAACTCGAAATACTCCAAAGCGTGATTGCGGAGCGTTTTGGCGTGAATGTGGAGTTCGGCGAGGGCACGATATCCTACCGCGAAACTATCGCCGACGCCGTTGAGGGCGTGGGGCACTTCGAGCCGCTTCGGCACTATGCCGAGGTACATTTGCTTATGGAGCCTCTGCCAATGGGAAGCGGCGTTATTTTCGGGCGCGACTGCCGTGATTTGGACGAAAATTGGCAGAGACTGATACTCTCTAACCTGCGCGAAAAACAGCACATCGGCATTTTGACAGGCTCACCGTTAGCCGATATCAAGATTACGCTGAAAGCGGGACGCGCTCATCCGAAGCACACCGAAGGCGGCGACTTTCGCGAAGCGTCTTGGAGAGCTGTTCGACAAGGTTTGGCAAGTGCAAAAAGCGTGTTACTGGAGCCGTTTTACCGTTTCAAGCTCGAAATTCCGCAAGGTGCAGTGGGACGCGTGATGACAGATCTCACGCGTATGGGCGCGGAGTTCTCGCAGCCCGATACGGTCGGCGAAAACTCGGAAAACGCGATCATTGAGGGGCGCTGTCCCGTTTCGGAAATGCAAAGCTACCATGCCGAAGTCACAAGCTATACGCACGGCACGGGGCGGCTTTCTACAGTGGTTGAGGGATATTTTCCATGTCACAACTCCGAAGAAGTTATCGAAAGAATTGGATATAATTTTCAAAGCGACGTTGAAAACATCGCCGACAGCGTATTTTGTTCACACGGAGCCGGGTATCTTGTAAAATGGGACGACGTGCCAAACAAAATGCACTTGCCAAGCGTCCTTGGTAAACCGCGCGAAAGCGTATCACAAAACGAAATCTCGGACTACAAACGCCGCGCCGCCACCGACAAGGAACTTATGGAGATCTTCGAGCGCACCTACGGTAAAATTAACCGCTCGGAGCGAGTAGCAATGCGGCGTGACAAGCCGTCGGAAGAACATTACAAGTCGCATGAGAAGTGCGGCGGTGATGAATATTTGCTGGTAGACGGATACAACATTATTTTTTCATGGAAAGACCTTGCGGAAACCGCTCGAGAGAACCTTGATCTGGCACGAACACGGCTCATTAATTTGATGTGCAACTATCAGGGCTTCAAACGCTGTAACTTAATTTTAGTCTTTGACGCATATAAAGTTAAAGTCGCCCGAGAAATCGAGCAATACGGCAATGTCACGGTCGTTTACACCAAGCACGCCGAAACCGCCGACAATTTTATCGAACGTACAGCGCACAAACTTTCAAAGGAAAACCGCGTTCGTGTAGCCACTTCTGACGGTACCGAACAGGTCATTATCCTCGGACAGGGGGCGTTTCGCGTGTCGGCACGGGAGTTCAAACTTGAGGTTGACGAAGTTATGGAAGCAATACGAAAAGCACTTGAAGAGATGTAATTACGCAAATTAAGTAAACAAGTAATTTTAGGCGGTGAGTTGATGGAGATAGAACCTATTGCGTTCATTGAAAATGATTACAAGGAAAAATTTGGAATACCGCGTCAGAGCGGTTTGGTTGATTTACCCTCTAAAATAGTTTTCCTTGACAAATATTCCGATGAAAACGCGTTTCGCGGGCTTGATGATTTTTCACATATTTGGCTCATCTGGGGCTTTTCCGAATTTAACGGCGGCTTCTCCCCTACCGTTCGTCCTCCGCGACTGGGTGGAAATGTACGAAAGGGCGTTTTTGCAACGCGTTCGCCGAACCGTCCCAATCCTCTTGGATTGTCCGTGGTGCGGCTTTTACGCATTGAACGAGGTGTCCTGACTGTCACGGGAGCTGACCTGATGAACGGAACGCCGATTTTCGACGTTAAGCCGTATCTTCCCTACGCAGACAGCGTTCCCGAGGCGAAGAACGGCTTTGCGCTCACACAACGCGATGTTCTGCAAGTTGAATTTCCCGATGAACAGATTGCGAAAATCCCCGAAGAAAAGCGCCTTGGACTGTCGGAACTGTTGTCGCAAGACCCACGCCCGCAATATCAAAACGACCCTGCACGCGTCTACACATTTAACTTCGCGGAATTTCAGGTGTCGTTTCGGGTAGAGGGCGAGCAGCTTTTAGTTACTTCTATTGAGAAAATTTCGTGAACTGTTCATCGTGTGGCTCATCCCTGTTTAATATCGCAGCAGTTAGTTGAAACCAACAAAATATTGTATCGTTTTTGTGAACTATCACTGTTGACTTTATATAATATATGTGTTATAATATTACAAATATTAGTAAATATAATTGCTTTACTTAAATGTTAGACGCTTTTAACCTAAATTTACTAAGGAGTGATGGGCTTATGAAGTTAAAAAAACTGTTACCCGTTTTTCTTATGACATTTATCTCGCTGACTGCGTTTTTTACTTTCAGCAATTTAAAATCCGCAGAAGCTGCGGTAATGCTTGAAGAAAACATCTCCGCCAAAGTCGCGGGCAACTCGTTAACATTATCATGGAAAGCGCCCGATGACATATTTATTTCCGATGACGAACGCATTATCGGATACAGAGTAGGATATTCCACTGTTGAACCCGAACTCTGGTATGATATCGACAGCGATAAAAACTGGACTGTCACTGAAGTTTCGACTGACACGCATACATACACCATAACCGGTCTTAAGTTCTCTACCGATTATTACTACTCGATAGCTTGCGTCTGCGATGACGGATCTTCGCAAAATGTCGATTGGGCTTATACTCAAAAAATCACCACGGCGAATGATCCACTCTCCGAAAGCTTTGCAACCCCCTCTATATACGGTGTAATCAAAGGCAGCGGAAACACTTTGGGCATATCATGGGACACTATAAAAGAAGCGGATTCTTACAAACTCGCTTATTCAAGCGACAACAAGACGTGGATTTATATCAACAATATCACCGATTCATTTTATGATATTAAAGGACTTGATTTCTGCACCAAGTACTATGTCAAGGTCGTCGTTATGAAAGACGGTAAGGAAGCGAGCGGATGGAGCGATGTGAAATGTGTTGCAACCAAGACTTACGCCGCTCCGTCGAACATCAAGGCTTCCGTGGTTTATTACAATTATCTGACTGTTTCGTGGAATAAAGTGAGCGGTGTAAACGGCTATAAGATCGCATATTCCGCCGACAACAAGACGTGGACTTACAAGACATTGGGCAATGTTTCGTCCTATAAAATAATAAATCTTAAACAAAGTACAAAATACGGTTTCAAATTATTACCTTTGATCGACGGAAAAGAATGCGGAAAATGGAGCAGCGTTCAATACGCTGTAACGAAAACCTATGCACCTCCGACAAATATCAAGGCTTCCTCAGCATACTACAACTACTTAACGCTTTCGTGGAGCAAAGCAGACGCGGCTACAGGCTATAAAATAGCATACTCCACCGATAACAAAAACTGGACGTACAAAAATGTCGGCAACGTTTTGTCTTACAAAATAACCGGACTAAAGTACAATACAAAATACTATTTCAAAGTTGCCTCGCTTGCCGTCAACAATCAAAACAGCAAATGGAGTTCTGTGCAAACCGCGTTCACAAAAGCATACGCACCTCCCTCGAATGTCAAAGCGAGCGTTGTATCATATAATTTCTTAACGTTTTCGTGGAGCAAAGCTGACGCCGTAACAAGCTACAAGGTTGCATATTCCGTCAACAACAAGGTCTGGACATACAAGACCTTGGGCAATGTTACGAGTTACAAAATAACCGGGCTAAAGCCGCAGACTAAGTACTATTTCAAGGTAGTTTCACTACTTAACAATAAGGAATGCAGTAAATGGAGCGGAACATGTTACGCCGTAACCAACAAATATCTTAACGCCCCCGCGAACATTAAGATTTCAAAAACTTGCAATACCGCGACAATTTCGTGGAGCAAGGTGAGCGGTGCGAACGGCTACGC
>CANRFR010000104.1 GCA_947629945.1 uncultured Clostridia bacterium
CGACAAGAATATTCTCTACCGCGACGAGGATTTTTATGAGAAAAACAACGTAACTCCCGTTTTTGGCAAGAAAGTCACGAAAATAGACGCGGCAAACAAAACCGTTGTCCTTGACGACGGACTTTTCGTTCCTTATGACAAGCTTATGGTCGCAACGGGTTCTAAGCCGTTTGTGCCGCCGATGAACGGTCTTGATAAGGTTAAGTATCACACGTTTATGAGTTTTGATTCCGTAAAGGCTATTCGCGCGGAGGTCAAGGACGGTATGAAAGTGCTGATAATCGGCGCGGGACTTATCGGTCTGAAAGCCGCCGAGGCTATTTCGGCTTACAACGCGCAGATTACCGTTGTGGATATGGCGGACAGAATTTTGCCGTCTATACTTGATGTGCGCGCGGGAATGAAAATGCAGAAGCATATCGAAAGCAAGGGCGTTAAATTTATTCTCGGAACTTCCGCGGAGGAGTTCGCGGAACACTCCGCAAAGCTGAAAAACGGCGTTACCGTGGACTTTGATATGCTGATAATCGCGGTGGGCGTTCGTCCGAATACCGAGCTTATCGCGGACGCGGGCGGCAAGGTGGACCGCGGCATAATTACGGATATGACGCAGAAAACAAGCCTTGACGATATTTATTCGGCGGGCGACTGCACGGTATCCTACGACGCTTCTTCCGATACCAACAAGATACTTGCGCTTTTGCCGAACGCTTATATGCAAGGCGAAGTCGCGGGGCGCAATATGGCGGGGCGCGAGTTCCGATATGTAAACGCGATTCCGATGAACGCTATCGGGTTTTTCGGACTTCACATCATTACGGCGGGTTCTTACGACGGCGAGGAATACGTGGAAGAAACCGAGAATACATATAAAAAGCTGGTGTTCCGCGATAATCAGCTCAAGGGTTATATACTTATGGGCGACGTTAAGCGCGCGGGAATTTATACCTCTATGATTAAAGAGCGCATTGATTTGGGCGATGTTGATGTGGAACTTTTGAAACAGGCTCCGCAGATGATGATGTTCGGAAAGGCGCGGAGGTTGGATAAATTGGGAGGTATAACGGGATGAAAATAGACGCGAAAAATCACAATTACACGGAACTTAACCGCATTATCCGTGAAAGCACGGAAGAGAAATTAGAGCTTGACCATGTTTTGGGCGAACGTTATCTCGGCGCGGGGACTTCCGGTAAGGAGCTTATTATCGAGGGTACGCCCGGAAACGCTCTCGGCGCTTACCTCAACGGCTCTAAGATAATCGTCCACGGCAACGCGCAAGACGCTATCGGCGACACCATGAACGACGGCGCGATAATCATTCACGGAAACTGTGGCGACACTACGGGTTACGCAATGCGGTCGGGCGAGATTTACGTTCAGGGCAACGCGGGTTATCGAGTAGGTATTCACATGAAAAGCTATGAGGACTTGTATCCGATAATCGTTATCGGCGGTAAAGTCGGTGATTTCCTTGGAGAATATCAGGCGGGCGGCATTATAATTGTTTTCGGTCTCGGCGTTGAGGGCTGTCCCGTAGGTTCGTTCTGCGGAACGGGAATGCACGGCGGCGAGATGTTTATAAGAAGCGAGACCGCGCCTCAAGGTTTGCCGAAGCAGGTTTGCTGCGCCGAGGCTACCGATGAGGAAAAACAGTCGATTAGGCATTATGCCGAGCGTTTTGTAAAGCACTTCGGCGGCAATGTCGACGAGCTTTTGCAGTCAAAATTCTGGAAGCTTACGCCGAACTCCAAATCGCCGTATAAGCAGCTTTATGTAAACAACTAAACAAAAGCGCGGAGGTTCTTATGAAAATATTTGTCAATGCCAAAACACAGGAAATATGCGAAAATATCGGCGCGGCATTGAATGAACTTTCCGCGGAAATAACTTTTTGCTGCGACGATAGTCAAGCGGAGAGCGCAAACAATTATGACGTTATAATAGTTTCAACGCCGCTGAAAAACGAATTTGGTTTGGATTTTGTCGCGGAAGTCTCGCGGAAAACAAGCGCCGCAATTATTGTGCTTGCGCGCGCGGACATAGCCGAGGACGTTCAGAACCGCATAAAATTTACGGGAGCGTTCGTTATCGGCAAGCCTTTCCCGAAAAGTGTGTTGGCACATACCGTTAAAATGGCTTTGTTAGCGCGTGAAAACATAAACCGTCTGGAACAGGAGAAAAGCGAACTTTCAAAACAGCTTGACGATGTGAAGATAATCGACCGCGCTAAATGTTGTCTTATCGAGTATCTTAATCTTACCGAAAAACAGGCGCATCGTCATATACAAAAGCTCGCGATGGATACGCGCCGTACTCAGCGCGAGATTGCTGAGGACGTTTTGCGGACCTACTCGGGTATGACTAGCGTATAATATTATCCCCCGCGCAGACTGTCGATAAACCCTCATCTGCTTCGTCAACGGCTTGTCCGGCAGCCATTAAGGCTAGCCGGCAAGCCGTTTCCTCGCATCTGAGGGCTTCTCGACAGTCTGAAAATAGACTTTTTCTACAAACTGTATCCCCCGCGCAGCGGGGGTTTTTTAATTTTGTGTTGACGACGCGACAAGGGAGTTATAAATAACAAAAAAACTTATAAAGAATTTTTAAAATTTTGCAGCCTTTTTGCGGCTTGCATCGTGTTATATTTGGAACAGGAAATTTATGCTATTAAAGGAGGGTTCTTATGGAATTGAGAAAGGTTCCGGCGGCAAGCACTTTGGCTCTTGTTCCGAGCGCACAGTTGTCGTCAAGGATAAAAAACGTTTTCCACACGGCTTTTGCATATATCATAAATATAGGTGAATTCAAATGAAAAATTTGTGTATATTGTATGTTGAATATTGGAAAACAGTATGGTATAATTAAAGAGTACAGTTGTGCTGAACGCGCCGCATACGAGCGCGTTGCACCGATGTTCTAAGAAAGGGAGAAATAAATGAAGAAAATATTAAGCGTGGCTTTGGCTTTGACCACGGCATTTGGTTCGCTGACGGCGGTTTCAATGTCGGCGGCGGCAGAGGATGTTGCCGTTGAAAACACGTTGGATCTGCAAAACTTAAAGGCTGGCGACACCTTTAATCAAGGCAACTTTTATTACAGAGTCCTTGATAACGGTACGCTGAAGATTACGGGCATAAAGTATTCAGCGGGACCCGCAGTAGTTATCCCCGCAAAAGTGCAGGGAAGAAAAGTTACGGTTTTGGGAGATCTTTACAGCAGCAAAATTACTTCGGTAAAAATCCCTGCCGGCGTAGTTGAAATAGACTCGTATTGTTTTTCAGGCTGTTCCGCTCTTAAGACGGTAACTATCCCCAACACTGTTAAGAAAATTGGCATAAGTGCGTTTAAGGATTGCGTCAACCTTTCGGCGCCCACGATTCCTCAAAGCGTTACGGAAATCGGGGATGCTGTCTTTATGAATTGCCCCAAGATCACTGCTGTTAAGCTTAACGCAAACAATAAGAATTACAGCGTTGTAAACGGCGTTTTGTTTAACAAAAACAAAACCAAGCTTATTCAGTACCCCAATGGCAAGGCGGGCGCTTACGCGATTCCCGCGACTGTTACCGATATGTCGCTTCAAGCTTTTGCGTACAGCGCAAAACTTACGGCTGTAAGCGTTCCCAAAAACGTTACATATTTGTGGGCGAATTTATTTGACGGCTGCAGCAGGCTTGCCGCAATAAACGTAAACGCTCAAAATGCGTATTATGTTTCAGTGAACGGCATCGTATTCAGCAAGAGAAAAGATGAGTTGATAAGATATCCTTTGGCAAAAGCCGGTGCGTTCACTATTCCCTCTACCGTAAAATATATAAGATCCGGCGCGTTTTGCGACTGCACAAAGCTTACTGCGGTCACCATTCCGAATTCCGTAAAATTTATCTACGCAAGCGCTTTCCAAAATACGGGTCTTACCAAGGTAACGCTTCCCGCAAGTTTGGAGAACGTTTCCACCAACAGCTTTGCATACTGCCCGAAACTTACGGCTATCAACGTAAACGCTAACAATAAGTATCTCAGCTCTATCGGAGGCGTTGTTTTCAATAAGAGCAAAACAGAGTTGTTAAACTTCCCGTCGGGTAAAAAGGGCGTTTACACCGTTCCCACGGGCGTTACAACGATTGGCAAATATGCCTTTGAAACCGGCAATAACGTATTGACTTGCGTAAAACTTCCGTTTACCGTAACAACTATTAAAGACAGCGCTTTTGGAAACTGCTCAAAGCTGTCTTCCGTTTATATGACTAAGAGCGTTAAGAAAATAGAAGACTTTGCTTTCCTCGGCTCCTATAACTTAAAAACCATATATTACAACGGCACAAAGGCGTTGTGGAACAAGATCTCAATTGGTGAGTATAACTCAAGTATTGACAGAGCCAATATCGTTTGCAACGGCGTAGGTGCCATCGCAAATCTTAAGGCAAATCCCAGCAAGAACACCGTTCAGCTCACATGGAACAAGAACACCGCTGCAAGCTGCTACAGAGTTTTCGTTTGGAAGAACAATAAATGGACGGCAGTAGCAAAGACCAGAAACAACAGCATTTTGAAGTGGACCGTTTCGGGTCTTGCCGCAAACACGACCAACTACTTCCGTGTTACCGCTTATAATAAGAGCGACAAGGCTATCGCGTTCACCGACGTTTCCGCAAGAACACTTGCGAACGTTGCTAATCTTAAGGCAACTCCCGCAAAGAACACTGTAAAGCTGACTTGGAGCAAGAACAACAGCGCTTCGTATTACAAAGTATTTCTTGTGAATAACGGCAAGTACACCCAGCTTGCTAAAACAAGCAGCAATGCCACGGTAAGTTACATAGCTAAGAACCTTAAGGCGAATACGTCTTATAAGTTCCGCGTAACTACGTATAATAAGAGCAATAAAGCAATTGCGTTCTCCGATATTACCACAAAAACGCTTCGATAACTTGAAATTTTCGGTGAAACCGATGATAAAGGCTCTTGACAAACCGCAAAAAATATGTTAAAATAAAATCAAGATACAACCGTCCGCGAAATCTCGCGGACGGATTTTGGCGTTATTTTAAAAATTCGGATCTTGCCAAGTTATTCGAAAGATCATATAACAGCAAGGAGGCTGAAAAATGTCCGTATTCGACATATTTAAACAGTTGGAGAGCAAACAGCCTGCTCCCACAGGCGCGGTGGAATATATCATCGCGGGACTGGGCAATCCGGGCACGGAATATGAAAACACGCGTCACAATATCGGTTTTATGACGATTGATACTTTGTGCGAAAAATACAAGGTGAAATGCAAAAAGCTGAAATTTAAGGCGCTGACGTGCGACGCGGCGATAGCGGGGAAGAGGTGCCTTATAATGAAGCCGGATACTTTTATGAACAAAAGCGGCGAAGCAGTCACCGAGGCGATGAGCTTTTACAAGATACCGCCTGAGCGCACGATAATCGTGTATGACGATATCTCGCTGGAGCCGGGTAAAATGCGTATTCGGCGAAAAGGCAGCGACGGCGGTCACAACGGCATAAAGAACATCATCTACCTGTCCGGAGCGGATACTTTTCCGCGAATAAAAATGGGAGTGGGCGCGAAGCCGCACCCGGATTACAACCTCGCCGATTGGGTGCTAGGGCATTTCAAAAAAGAGGACGGCGAGAAGCTGGAGCAGTGCTTTCAAAACGCCGTTACGGCTCTGGAGCTGATGGTGGACGGCAAAATCGACGAGGCTATGAATAAATTCAATTCGTAGGGAAAATATTTTGCAAAAAGCGCAGAGGGAACTTTGCGCGGCGTGCCGAGCGGTTTTCCGATGATATACAGCGTTATGTACACGAATGAATCCGTCGAAAAGTGCGGTTTAAAACCAAAGCAGGGTGAAGTATAACAATGAACTTTTTTAAGAACGCGGCTTTACAAAATCCCGATTTTGCAAAGCTCAAAAATTATGTAAACGGAACGAATAAGCTGCCCGCGCTTGTCACGGGCGTTTCGCATATACACAAGGCGCATTTCATCGCGGCTTTGCTGAGCGGCGACCCCGCCTTGGTGATCGCGGAAAGCGAGGGAGAAGCGCGTAAGCTCTGTCTTGACATTAACTCAATGTTGGGGGAGACCGCGGCGCTGCTGCTCCCCGAAAAGGAATTTGTCCTTGCCGACGCGGAAGCCGCTTCAAGGGAGTACGAGCACAAACGCATTTTTGCGCTGAACGCTCTGCTGAACAAAACGTGTAAGGCGGTGATATGCTCTGCGGCTGCTGCTGCTCAGTTGACCGTTCCGCTGGAAACGCTCCGTGAGCTTATTATTGAAATCAATTCGGACGACGAGATTGCTCTTGAGGATTTGACCGCAAAACTTACTGCGGCGGGCTATTCACGGTCGGATATGGTCGAGGGGGAGGGGCAGTTCTCGGTGCGCGGAGGTATTTGCGATGTTTTTCCGCCATCTGCGTCAAATCCTTTTCGTATAGAGTTTTGGGGCGACGTTGTTGACAGTCTCTGCGAGTTTGACGTTCAAACCCAGCGCCGCACCGATACTCTGGAAAAAATTTCTGTTTCTCCTGCGCGTGAAACTCTGTTTCATAGCGGCGAGGAGCTTTGTGAAAAGCTTGAGACACTGGCGAAAAAGCTGCGCGGGAAAAAAGCGGACGCCGTGCGCCAAAATCTCTTGAACGACGCGAACAGGCTGCGCAGCGGCGCGGACGTTCACAATGCCGACCGTTATTTTCCTTTATGCTATGACCGTGAAGCGACTGTTTTCGATTATGTTGAGGGAAACGTGTTCGTTTGCGAGAACACGGCAGTGCGCGAGAGTTATCGCGCAGCTTCTCTTCAGCACGCCGAGGATCTGAAAATACTCGTTGATGAGGCGAAAATCTGCAAGGGTCTTGACCGCTTTATGCTTACCAAACAAGAACTGTATTCCGCGTTGGAAAGCCGCACGCGAGTATATTTTGACAGCTTTGTGCGCGGCGGCAATTTGGAACTTGGCACGATGATCAACGTGCAAAACGCCGTTCAGACCTCGCCGTGGGGCGGCGAATATAAAGTTCTCGAAGATGAAATGCAGGGGCTTTTAGATAAGCAGACGTGCTGCTTTATCTTCGCGGGAACGGAAAAAGGCGCGAAAAATCTCGCGTCCGACCTCGCCAATGACGGCTTCAACGCGGAGTTTAACGCTAATCCGGAAGCGCCCGTTTCGGGAAAAGTTATCGTTGTCGCCGGAACGCTCTCCGCGGGTGCTGAGTATGCTCAAAGCGGACTTGCCGTGTTTACGCATACGGCTGTTCACGAGGCTCGCCGCCGTATTCCAAAGCGGAAAAAGGGCGAAGAAATACGTTCGCTTGAGGATATCGCAATAGGCGACCTTGTCGTTCACTATTCGCACGGCATAGGCGTTTTTGACGGCGTTCACAAGATAGAAAACGGCGGCGTAGCCAAGGACTATATCCGCATAAAATACGCGGGAGCCGATGTGCTGCACGTGCCCGTAACTCAGCTTGACCGCGTGTCGCGCTATATCGGTACGGGCGACGCGTCCACTATTAAGTTAAATAAGCTTAATTCGGAGAAGTGGCAAAAGAGCAAGGCGAAAGCCAAGGCCGCCGCTCGTGAAATGGCAAGCGAACTTATCGAATTGTACGGAAAGCGTATGAAGTCCGAGGGGTTTGCGTTTCCCGAAGACGACACGCTTCAAGAGGATTTTGAGCAGCATTTTCCGTATATTGAAACCGACAGTCAACTTCGCTGTATCGATGAAATAAAGGCGGATATGCAGCGTGTTCAGCCAATGGAGCGCTTGCTTTGCGGCGACGTGGGTTTCGGAAAGACCGAAGTCGCGCTTCGTGCCGCTTTCAAGTGTATGGAGGCGGGAAAGCAGTGTGCGATTTTAGCCCCGACCACGGTTCTCGCGTGGCAGCATTTCCAGACCGCGACAACGCGCATGGAGGGATTTCCGCTGAATATCACGCTGCTGTCTCGCTATAAATCAGCCGCCGAACAGCGCGAGATACTGAAAGGTCTTGCAAGTGGCAGAATAGATATGGTCATCGGTACACACCGAATTATCCAGAATGATGTGAAGTTCAAAGACCTGGGTCTTGTCATAATCGATGAGGAACAGCGCTTCGGCGTGGCGCATAAAGACAAGTTCAAGGAAGCGTTCAGCGGCGTGGATATCCTGTCGCTGTCGGCGACGCCTATTCCAAGAACGCTGAATATGGCAATGAGCGGTATTCGCGATATGAGCGTCCTCGACGAGCCGCCTCAAGACAGACAGCCGGTGGCTTCCTACGTTATCGAGCACGATTGGGGAGTTATCGCAAGCGCGATTCAGAAAGAATTACGCCGCAACGGTCAGGCGTACTATATTCACAACCGCATTGACAGCATTTTCGGGTGTGCGGACAAACTACAAGAGCTTATTCCCGAAGCGCATATCGGCGTTGCTCACGGCAGAATGTCCGAGGACGACCTTATGGAGGTTTGGCGCAGGCTTCTTGACGGGGAGCTTGACGTACTTGTCTGCACGACGATAATTGAAACGGGAGTGGACGTTCCGAACGTAAACACGCTGATAATCGAGGACGCTGACTATATGGGTTTGGCGCAGCTTCATCAGTTGCGCGGAAGAGTGGGCAGAACTAACAAGCGCGCTTACGCGTACTTCACGTTCAAGCCCGGAAAGGTCTTGAGTGAGATTTCGCAAAGGCGATTGGACGCTATCCGTGAATTTACGCAGTTCGGCAGCGGCTTCAGAATAGCCCTCAGAGATTTGGAGATACGCGGCGCGGGAAATATTCTCGGCGCTTCTCAAAGCGGACATCTTGCCAATGTCGGGTACGATATGTATTTGCAGCTTCTGGACGAAGCTGTCCGCGAGCAGCGCGGCGAAAAAACAGTCCACAAGGAAGAGTGCCTTGTGGACGTGAAAATTAACGCGTTTATTCCCGAAAAGTATATTGAAAATCAAGCGCAGAGGGTGGATTGTTACCGCAAAATCGCGCGTATCGTAACGGACTCCGACGCGGAGGATATCACCGACGAGCTTATCGATCGTTACGGCGAGCCGCCCCAAAGCGTGCTTGGACTTATCGACGTGGCGCGTTTTAGAAACGTTGCCGCGAATTGCGGTATTTCCGAAATAACGCAAAAGGGCGACGATATGGTATTCTATATGCCTAAATTCGATATGGTGATGCTCTCGGCAGTGACGAAAGCCGTGGGTAAGCGTATGAGACT
>CANRFR010000105.1 GCA_947629945.1 uncultured Clostridia bacterium
TAGACTGCCCCCCTCTCCCCTTTCCCGAAGGGTTGTCCCCTCGATACCGGCAACATAATAACTCAAATTCAGCAAAATAGGGTTATATGAAGTGCTCTGGGGTTATCTCCTCGAAACCGGCAACGTAACATTACAAATCAACATATAAAAAAAGCGAATAGTTTACAATTAAACGTGATAAAGGACTTTTTCTACAAGCTGAAATTTCCCCGCCGTTGACAGGCGGGGAAAATTTTATAATTTTTTTCGCAATTATAAAAGTTGATTTAAAATAATATCCGCAATCTTGTATAGCGGCGCCTGCACCTCGACCGCGCCGCAGTTAAACGCCTCCATTGGCATTCCGTAAACAACACAAGTCTCCTTGTCCTGACCTATGGTGAAAGCTCCCGCTTGGCGCATACGCAGCAAACCGTCCGCGCCGTCGCGGCCCATTCCCGTAAGAATAGCGCCGATCGCGAGAGATCCGGCAACGTCCGCAACAGAGTTGAACATTACATCTACCGAGGGACAGTGCCCCGAAACCTTAGGACCCGGCTTTGAGGAAACGTACCAGCCGCGCGAGTCTTTGCAAAGCCGAAGATGATTGTCACCGGCTCCGACGACTATCAAGCCTTTTTCGAGCCTGTCGCCGTCCTCCGCTTCCTTGACGTGCATTTTGCAAGAGCGGTCGAGCCGCTCGGAATAAAGCTTCGTAAATCCCGCGGGCATGTGCTGAACGATAATTACCGGCGGAGTATTCGCGGGAAAGTTTCTTATAACGCTTTCAAGAGCCTCCGTACCGCCCGTTGAAGCGCCCAGTGCGATTATCGCTTCACTGCGTTTTATTTTCGCGTGCTTGCCCGTTGAGGGTGCGGGATTTTCGATTTTTTCCGGCTTTTCCGGTTTCTCGGAATTTTGCACGCTTTGAGATCTCATATTTACAACCTGCTCCGCTTTTGCGGCAATTTCCGTAATGTTGCGTGCGGAAGCCTGAGCGCTAGCCTGTGCGTTAGCCTGAGCGTTAGCCGGAACATTCGGCTTTTGAACAGTTAAAGTCGTTTTGGAGGCGGGCTGCGTTTTGATAGGAACGTTGTTTACGTCTATCTTGCTTTCGGGGTGATTGTGCTTATAGGCTCTGCGAATGGCTTTACAAAGCTCCGCCGCGAATATCGCCATATCGTTGTTGGTACGAGCTGCGGGTTTTGCCAAAAACTCCACGGCACCCGCGTCCTTACACGCTTGTTTTCTCTCGTCGGAACTTGACACGATTATTGTTGAAATATAGTATTGCGGCAGCAGTTTTTGCAGAAAATCCACGCCGTCCATTCGCGGCATTTCCAAGTCGAGCGTCATAACGTCAGGCTCGTACTGCAAGATCATATCGCGCGCGTTATAAGCGTCGCCGGCCTTGCCAACTATGTCGATCATATCGTCCTGTTGAATGTACCGCGTTAAAACCTCTCTGAAAAGAATGGAGTCGTCCACGACCAATAACTTGATTCTTTCCATAAACGTTATTCTCCCCCAAGCGTAATTTTATATTTTTCCGCCCACGCGAAAATGAATATTATTTCTCCGGATGACGGTAGATTGCGGGCTGAATGTATTCAAATTTCGTATCGTTTCGGTTTACGCTCTCCGCGTGTCCGATGAAAAAATACCCGCCCGGCTTTACCACATCGTAAAAGCGATTGACAAGCGCCTGTTTTGTCGGCGCGTCAAAATATATCATAACATTGCGGCAGAATATCAAATCGAACGGCTTCGCCTTATATTTATCGGGCATGGGATCCATAAGGTTGAAAGTCTTGAAAATAACCTCGTCCTTTATCGCCTGACAAATTTCGTACTTACCGCCGCCGAGATCATTAAAATAGCGCGCTTTCCATTCGTTGGAAAGACCTTTCATACCATCTTCGGTATAAACGCCGCGTTTTGCTTTGCCGATAACGTCCTGGGAGATATCCGTCGCCAAAATCCGCGTATCCCACTTTGCCTTTTCCGCCCCGAAATACTGATCCATAAGCATTGCGGTGGTGTAGCACTCCTCGCCCGAAGAGCAAGCCGCGCTCCATATACGCAAAACATGGTCGTTTTTGCAAGTCTGGGTCATATACGGCAGAATGGTGTTTTTTAAAAACGTGTAGTGCTCCGGCTCACGCATAAAGAAAGTGTGGTTGGTCGTCAGCTTATTTAATATAGTAGTGACCTCCGCACCCGATTTATCCGCAATAACGGCGTCCAAATACTCGTTGTAGTTCTTGAAACCGCGGTCGTTGAGCATATTTCCGAGCCGCCCTTGAACCAGAACCTTTTTTGCCGAGAGATTTATGCCGAAGTTGTCGTACATATATTTTACAAGCCGCTGAAACTCGTTTTCGGTGATCTCCAGTCCCACTTCTTACGCCTCCTGTTCGTCAAGAAGCTTTGCCACATCGAGAATGAGCTTGGTGTTGTCGTTCTCGCCGCGTATCATATATTGGATAAACTCGTTTTCATTGACGTTCTTGTTTTGCGGAGTAGCCGAAATGTCGCCTGTGTGAATATCCTCAACGTCCGCCACGCTGTCAACGATTATTCCAACGGAAATATCATTGAACGAAAGCGTGATTATGCACGTTCTCGAAGTATACGGAATCTCGGGTTTGCCGAAGCGCGTTCTGATGTCCACGATAGGAACTACCTTAGAACGCACGTTGATGATTCCTTTTATATAATCGGGAACATGCGGCACTTTGGTTATCCTCTGCATACCGATAATTTCGGTAACATACTGAATTTCGATGCCGTAAACCTGTTCGCCGATGTTGAATGTCATTACTTTTCCGAGAATGCTGTTGTCGGCGGCAAGCTTTCTGTCTCCGGACTGCTGCTTCGCGACCGCTTCTCTTATCACATCATTAGTCATTTTCTCTGTCCCCCTTCACCTTAACCGATAAGCAAATTCGTGTCGATAATAAGCGAAATGGAACCGTCGCCCATTATCGTACAGCCCGAAAGACCTTCGCCCTTGATATTATAACGCGACAGATACTTCGGGAAAGGCTTTACAACTACCTGCTGTTCTCCTATGAGCTTGTCGGCGAATATGCACATACTCTTATTATCCGTTTCGACAAGCAGAAGTATTCCGTCCATAAGGTCGGTGACCTCTGTTTCAATAGAGAACTTTTCGTGCAAACGGAGAATGGGGTAAACCACGCCGCGTATCATTATCATTTCTTTTCCGCCGGTGTCGTTCAAAAGTTGACCCGGCTCTACCTTGAAGCTTTCGCGGATAGTGGAAATGGGCACGGTGAACACAAGTCCGCCGACAGTTATTTCCATACCGTCGATAATAGCCATTGTAAGCGGTATCTTTATAATGAAGTTGGTGCCCTCGCCTTTCTTGGAATCCACGATTATCTGACCGCCGCACTTTTCGATATTTGACTTAACAACGTCCATACCGACGCCGCGTCCCGAGAATTCCGTAACCACTTCGTTGGTGGAGAAGCCCGGCAGCAGTATCATATTCTGGATTTCCTTGTCGGTGTATTCGCTTTCGGGCTTGGTGAGAAGACCCATCTTCTTTGCCTTAGCCATAATGCGTTCGGGGTCGATGCCCGCGCCGTCGTCGGACACGGTAATGATGACCTCGCCGGAGGCGTTCTGCGCAGAGAGCCTTATGGTGCCCTTTTCGGGCTTGCCGAGACGCGTTCTTTCTTCGGGATCTTCCTCGCCTATGCCGTGATCCATACTGTTGCGGACAAGGTGCATAAGCGGGTCTTGCAGATTATCGACGATGGACTTATCCACTTCGGTATCTTCACCCTCAAGCACGAAATCAACGTCTCTGCCAAGCTTTTTACGCATATCGCGCACTATTCTGTTCATCTTCTGGAATACGCCCGCCAGAGGCACCATTCTTATCGACATAACGGTGTCCTGAAGTTCACCGGTGAGCTTTTTGAGGTCGCGAGCCGCCTTGTTGAAGCTTTCAAGCTCCAGACCCTCAAGGTCGGGGTTGGAGATTACCATTGATTCGGTCGTAATAATTTCGCCGACGATATCGTGCAGCGCGTCCAATTTCGCGAGGTTTACGCTTATCAGGCTCTGTTTTTGCGCCGCGCCGCTGTTTGCGGAAGCAACCGCCGCCTGCGCCTTTTCCACAGAGGTTTTTTCATCCGATTTGTTCGCGGACTTTGCCGAAGCCTTTGCCGCGGTTTTGGATTGCGCGGTTTTTTCGGTCTTAAGCTCCTTTGCGGGTTCGGGCGGAATTTCCGCCTTGGGAGTTTCCGCAGAAGCGGAATCCTTTTTATCGGTCTGCGGCGCGTTTGCCAGCACTTCATAGGACTGTACATTCATCGCGCCCTCTATAAGCTTAAGTACATAATCGTCCTTGCCGTCGTTGGCGGTGAAAGACACAACGAAGCCGTTCTCAATGATTTCTTTGGCGGTTTCCGCGTTGCTTTCAATATCTTCGGGGGTGTACTCGAGGAACGAGCACTCTTCGCGAATCGTATTGACAAGCAGGAAAGCGCGAAGATTTTCCATTTGGCTTCCGTCTTCAAAGAACACGCGCACTGTGGTCTTGCCGCCTTGAACGGGCGCTGCGCCGATCGAAGCCGTGCCCGCCGCAGTGCCGGACTGTTCCGGCTGCGCTTCTCCCGAAGCCTCGCTTGTCAGCTTATCGCGAGCCTTTATCAGCTTGTCGATAAGTTCGTCGAAGTTCATCTGCTCATATTCGCCGTTGATATTGTTCTGTAAAGCTTCGATCTGCGCTTTATAGGAGTCGGAAACTTGAAATACCAGATCGTACACAAAGCTTACATCTGTGATAACATCGGGATTTTCTCTGATAACAAAGAACATATCTTCCGCTTTGTGCGCCAAAACGGACAGATTGTCGAAGCCCATCATCGCAGAGGAGCCCTTGATGGTGTGCATAATGCGGAAAATTTCTTTGATGTCATCGTCCTCAAAGGCGTTTGCCTGTTCGGTGCGGAGCAGTATCTCGTCGAGCTGTTCGAGAAGTCCGTTCGTCTCGAAGAAATACATGTCAAGCATAGCTTCCATTCCGGATTCAATTTTTGCCATATTTTCAATTCCTTTCCGAATACGCTGCGGCGCGGATCTTCCTTTTGACAGGCGTTCTCGCGCTTTGACGTTTATTTGCTAAAAAAATGAGATGTTTTGCCGATAATTTATATGTAAATTTCAACGCGCGTTTGAGCGTTGAAAAATTTTTTTCAAAATCCCCTTTATTATTCTCGCGAAATATGTTACAATAAATACAGAGTTAATTGTGAACGCAATCAGACCGCTCAACGTCTATACCTTACATTCCGCATACCGCCTGCGATCTCTAAGACCTCTTAAAAAGGAGAAATTTAAAATGGCTCAAATTCCGCAGATAAATAACCCCATAACCTCCAAGAACTATAATTACAGTCCCCGTCAACAGGACGCGAACACCGACCCGTTCGACATAGTAAAACTTACGGGCGTTGGCGGCGCGGGCGTGAATTCCGATTCGGCAGCCAAAAGCCGTCTCGAAATGGGTAACCGCGAACTTATTCCTCTTCAGGTGCGCGCCCCCAAAGATCCGACGCTCGCCGTTGAGATGCTCAAGGACCTACTCAACGTTGAGGTGCTCAATCAAGCGCTCGTTACAGGGCACACCGAACTTTACGGCAGTTTGCAAAATCTCGCCAAGGAGTTATATGTAACTCCCGAGGAACTGGTTCAAGAAATACAGAACCAAGAGCAGCAGAACACGATGTTCAGCGGTCACGAGTTTTACGACGTTCTCCGCGAGGTAGCCCAGACCACCTCCGACCCCGCCACCAAAGAGCTTGTCGGAAATCTGCTGAAGTCGATAAACTTCGCACAGAACAAAGAGGAGATACTCGGCGCGCTTCGGGCAAACCTCAAATTCCTTTCGGAATACTACTCGCCGAATGAAAAGCTCTCGCAGAAGCTGCTCGATCTTTCTCAGAAGTGGGGCGCGGAGGACGCGAACGAGTATTTTGAGATGTTGAAGAGCGACACGCTCGCGATTTTGAAAGACGTTTCGGGAAGTCTCTTAAACGATGACAAGACCCAAATGCTTATTCCGCTTATCACGCACAATCTGTCGCGCTACAACAACAATCCCTATATGTGCAAGGAGTACTTCAATCTTCTGCTGACTCAGATATCGTCCGGCACGCTGCGCGAATCGCTTAAAAACTCGTTCAACCGACTTTACGCAGCCATCTTTGATAAGAAGCCGATGCAAGATCCTCACACCATGGAGGAGGTCGCTAAAATGGGAGATTCCGATGCCGACCGGATACCTAATAATAATTATACAACAAACGACTTAAAAAATCAACCACTTTCACAAAATTCAGATGAAAAAAATACGGGTTTTGAGGTGACTGACGCACAAATTCAGCGAAATGACAAAATTCTATCTGAAAATCTTGGCGAAATTGCCAAACCAAACAGTGAGCCTTTTCCTGTTTTTGACAGCGAAGGCGAACAGATAGGATTTCAAGACCCGAATATCAATCGAATTTTGGATGAAAACGGAAATACGATACCGTTCACTCCCGAACAGCCCGTATTTGATTCGGAGGGCAGACAGCTCGGATATCTTCCTCAGGCTATGTATGATGAATTCGGCAGCGTTATCGCGGGGCATCCTCTTATGGACGAGGAGGGCGGCTTTATTCCGTTTCCCGTCGGAACTCCCATGTTTGACGAAAACGGCAGTCCGGTGGGATTTCTGGCTCAGCCGCTTTATGATGAAAACGGCGATGTAATACAGCAAACGTTTATCGACTCGAACGGAAATCCGATGGCGTTCCCCGCGAAAGTGCCGGTGTTCGACGAAAACGGCGAACAAGTGGGATTTTCGGGAAATTTGTTCAGTCAAAACGGCAATCCCGTGCTGAATCAGCCGCTTGTGGACGTAAACGGAAATATTCTGCCGTTTGTGCCCGCCGTGCCGCTTTACGATGAAAACGGAAATATTGCGGCATACCGACCGCGCGGCTTGTTTAATGAAAACGGCGACCCGATTTTGCAGCCGCTTGTAGACGAGGACGGCTATCCGATAGATGATATTCCTCAGGAGCCTGTGCTGAATCAAGCGGGCGAAAGAATAGGCTTCCGCGTGAAGCTTTTTGACGAAAACGGTCGCCGTGTTTTGAACGAACAAGTTTTTGATGTTGAGGGTAACCCGATCTCCGAAAATAAGACGGAGCCTCACGAGATGTCGGGCTGGCATAAGTACTTAAACGAGCTGATGTCGCAAACGGGCTATTCTCAGCAGCTGAAAGCCTCAGGATATAATGCCGACAGCGTTTTGGCGGCTTACAACCGCGGACGGTTCAGCGGCGCGGACGCTTTGAAAACGCTTATTGAGGGTTTGTTTATTTCCAAGGAAAATCCGCAGTCGGTTGAGTACGTATCGGATATGATCGATGATTTCGGCAAGGTCAACACCATGCAGGAGATGATCGACGGCTTGAACTCTCTGCTTCGCGATATGCCGGATATGCCGCTGCGCGAACGTCTTTATGGCGTTTTCGTGGATATTGTCGACAAAATGGCGGTGAAAAACGAGCTGCCTCAGCACGGTATACGTCCGCCGGTAAGCTCCACGCTGGACAGTCTTACGGACTTTATTCAGGCGAATATCAACAATCCCGCTTTGAAGTCGCTTGACAGCTTTAACGCGTCAAATCTTCTGCAAAGTCTTTTGAACGCACCCGGAGTTTACACTCCGCTAGCGCATTATATTCTGCCGCTTGAGGTGGCGAATACGCGCGCTTTCGGCGAGCTTTGGGTGGATAACGACGAGAACAATCCGAACAATACTCCCGGTACTCAGCGAAATTATCATTTGTTCTTAACGTTCGATATAGATAGTATTGGGCGATTTGAGCTTGATATGTACGCGCTCGGCGATAACGTTGATTTGTCTCTGCTTTATCCCCCGCGTTTTGAAAGGGAGGTTGACCCGATGAAAGACAGGATAAACAAGGTTATCAGGAACATCGGCTACAATACGCAGAGCTTTGAAACCGCGCCGCTCAAAAAGCCGCATAATCTGGTGGACGTGTTCCCGAAGATTGAGGACAAACGCGTAACGCTGAACAAGCGCGTCTAGTTTATTAATAATGTGGTTAGTTAATAATGTGGCGGCGCAGCAATAGCAACATTCAAAAATAATCAACAATACAAGCACGCATAAGATTTGCGAAAGCAAGCTGTGAAAGCGCAGTGAAGCGAAGCGGAACGGAGCTTTTACAGCTTGACTAGCGAACGGAGCGAAGCGAAGTGAGCGGTTCGCAAATTTTAAATTAAAATCATGTAAATTTCAAAAAGTGTCGACCGAAGCGCAGCGTAGGGAGACCGGTCTTGACTTTGAAGCGCAACGAAGGGAGCGCAGCGACCGGAGAGAGCATTCAAAGTCAAGATTTTGAAATTATTTTAAATAAGGAGTAAAAAATGGCACGACAAAAACACCCAATGTCACCCGCGAACAACAAGCGCCTTTACGGTCAGAACGCGGCAGTGGCTTTGAAATACAATCCGGATATGAATTACGCGCCCGTAGTTGTGGCTTCGGGTTTGGGAGAACTGGCTCAGCGTATCGTCAACATAGCCGACGAGGCGGGCGTTCCCGTTTACCGCGACGACAGCGTGGCGGCTCTGCTTGTTATGCTGAATTCGGGCGAGACTATACCAAAAGAGCTTTATCAGATTGTTGCGGCGATTTACGCGGAGGTCGTTTACACCGCCGACAAAATGAGAAAATAGGACGCTTTTTCTCGAAATACTGCTGTACCCCGAACTGTTAGGTTCGGGGCATTGATTTTAAAGGAGAGTATTTTATTTATTTTTTTATATTGATGGTCGCGTTGGTATTGTTGTGTTGGTCTATTATTATCGCGCCGTTGTTTTGCTCGTATTGCTTAACATACGACTTTAGAATGTACTCGATCTGTTTGTTTTTGCTTCTGCCCTCTTCGGCGGCTATTTTTATTAGCTGCTCGTTGAGAGTTTCGTCTATCCTCAAGTTGAAAAAAACGGTACTCATTTTATACCATCTCCATTCTATAATAGTACATAAAAATGCACAAATAATCTAGGGAAACACTGATTTAATCTTGCCAAAAAGGAAAAGAAGTGGTATAATAAAAAGGAAGGGGTTGTGAAAAATGAA
>CANRFR010000106.1 GCA_947629945.1 uncultured Clostridia bacterium
CACAACGACCATTCCGCCCGGGTGCTGAGACGTCGTGCGCTTTACGCCCGTGCAGCCTATCGAAAGCCGCTCCATTTCGGCGTTGTTGTAGACAATTCCGCGTTCCTCGCAGTATTTTTTCACAAAACCGAACGCTGTCTTGTCCTTAACGGCGGAGATAGTTCCCGCCTTGAAAACGTGATCTTTACCGAACAGATCTTCCGTGTATCGATGTACCTTGCCTTGAACTTCACCGGAGAAGTTCAAATCGATATCGGGGGCTTTATCTCCCTTGAAGCCGAGGAATGTTTCAAACGGAATGTCATGACCGTCCCTTATCATATCCGTACCGCATTCGGGACAGACTTTCGGCGGCAAATCGAAGCCCGAACCTACCGAGCCGTCCGTGATAAACTCGTTGTAGCGGCACTTCGGACAGCGGTAATGCGGCGCCAAGGGATTTACCTCGGAAATACCCGACATTATCGCGACAAACGAAGAACCTACAGACCCTCGCGAACCTACCAAATATCCGTTATCCTCGGAGAATTTAACCAGTTTCTGCGCTATCATATAAAGTACGGAGAAACCGTACTTTATAATCGCGTCAAGTTCCTTTTGAAGTCGGCTCTTGACCAATTCGGGAATTTCGCCCTTATAGCCATACCAATCCATTGCTCTTCCCCAGCAAAGGTCTTGAAGTTCCTGTTCCGCGCCCGGAAGCGACGGCGTGTATGTGCCTTTCGGAATTGGACGTACCGTGCCGTCTATCATTTCCGCGATTTTATTTGTGTTGGTAACTACTATCTCAAACGCTTTTTCCTCGCCGAGATACGCGAACTCTTGAAGCATTTCGTCAGTGGTTCTCAAAAACAGCGGCGCTTGATTATCAGCGTCCTTATAGCCTTGCCCCGCCTGTAAAATCTTGCGGAAAACGCCGTCCTCCTCGTCCTTGAAGTGAACGTCACAGGTCGCTACACAGGGTTTTCCGAGCTTGTCCGCAAGCTCAACAATGCGTTTATTCAGCATACGAAGTCCATCGTCGTCGTGAACTGTTCCCTCGCGTACCAAGAACTCGTTATTGGCAATCGGCTGAATTTCCAGATAATCGTACTTCTCGGCTATTTTTTCCAATTCATCCTGAGGTTTGCCGCCGAGTACGGCTCTGAAAAGCTCGCCCGCTTCGCACGCCGAGCCGACTATCAAGCCCTCGCGGTGCTTTTCAAGCGCGGACAAAGGTATACGCGGCTTTTTGTGGAAATATTCGAGGTTGGAAAGCGACACCAGTTTATAAAGATTTTTAAGTCCGACTTTGTTTTGTACCAGAATTATCATGTGATACATAGGCAGCGACTTTACGTCCTTACCGCCGAGCAATGTATTAAAATCGCCGAGTTTTTCGAGTTTGCCCAGCTTCGCGGTATTTGTCATAAGTTTCTTGAATATCTCCGCAAGCATTTTCGCGTCGTCAATAGCGCGGTGGTGGTTGAAGTCGCCGAGCTTGTACTCTTTGGCAACAGTATCCAGCTTATGATTACGCAAATTCGGCATAGCGGCGCGGCAAAGTTCCAAAGTATCTGCCGAGCCGAACTTGTATTCTATACCGATACGCTTGCAAGCGTTTTTCAAGAACAGAAAGTCAAAATCGTTGCCGTTATGCGCGACCAACACGCCGCTGCCCGCAAACTCTATGAATTTTTCAACAGCTTCTTTTTCGACCGACGCGTCCTTTACCATTTCATCGGTTATTCCGGTAAGCTCCGTAATCTTATCGGGTATGGGTCTTTCGGGATTTACAAAGGTCTGAAATTCTCCCGCAATTTCACGGTTCACAAGTTTCACTGCGCCGATCTCGGTTATTCTGTCGTTTTCGCGGTCAAGACCCGTAGTCTCAAAGTCGAAAACGATAATTTCCTTGTCAATCGGATAATCGGCGCATCCGCTCACCAAAGTTCCGCTGTCGTTTACGAAATACGCTTCAACGCCGTAAATCATCTTCATTTTCTCGCCGTCGCGGTTTATCGCTTCGATTGTGTTCATGGCTTCGGGATATGCCTGCAAATTGCCGTGGTCGGTTATCGCGACAGCGGGGTGTCCCCACTCGTATGCCTGTTTTATCAAGTCGGCGGCGGGAGTTATAGCGTCCATATCGGACATATTCGTATGCATGTGCAGTTCCACGCGCTTTTTCTCGGAGTTGTCTTTACGCGAATGAAGCGTTAGACCCGCCATTGAATTCGGTCTAATGTTCAGTTCCTTTGAAAATGTATCCAACTCAAACTTGCCCTGAACAAGAATTGCTTTGCCGTTTTTAACATACTTCTTTACGGTGTCGGCATTTTCGCTTTGCGTGATGATCTTCAATATCTGCGAAGATGTTTTATCGGAGAAGTAGGCAGTATAAATAAACGTGTTACCATCGCGCGACGTGCGCTCGTCGGTTTTGAAGATTTTGCCCCAGACCGTGGCTTCGTCCTGATCGTTGAACGGCTCCGCCATTGGCGCGGGCGTATCGAAATTGCCCTTACCGAAAAACAGCTTTGCCGTAGAATCAAAATGCTCATTTGTGAATTGCAGCGCTATATCCGTCGGTTCTTCCGCAAATTGCGGACGGCGCGAGCGTCCGCCGCCTCTTCCGGAATAACCGCCGTTCTGCGGCTTTGGCGCGGGATTATCGTTTATTACAACCGTCGGCGGCTCCGGTTCGGGTATGTCGGCTTTGAATTCCACATCCGATGAAAATTTCACGAAAATCACCGTATCGAAAAATCCTTTTACAAACGCTTCGATCTTCTTGTCCATTCCGAGACCCATTAAAATATCAACGCCGCCGTTTTTGAGGTTTATCTCATAAACATTGTCGTCGTTGGAAATTTCCGCACCGTCGAAAAAATCGCCCACAGAAATATTTTTGGCTTTCAGCAGTTCCATTATATCATATATGTAATCCGCCGTGAAAAGCGACTGATAATATTTCGGATATACAGTGACGTTTACGCCGTCCAACGCTTCCGACAAAGCCGCGTTCACCTTGAAAAGGTCATTCATAGGCACAAGTTCGTCAAGCTGTAAATTTATGTTGAGCATATTTTTAGGCTCGTTGTTTACTATCTTTATCACCGTTCCGTTTGCGGCGGCGGGCAGAATTTCCGTATTTGAAAACAGCTCCGAAAGAGTACAGCTCATTTATCATTTTCCTTTCGTTTTACAGTTTATCTATTTCCTTTTTAAGTTCAGAAAGTATCATATTTTCGGGCACCTTGCGGAGTATCTCGCCTTTTTTGAAAATAAGACCCTCTCCCTTACCGCCAGCAACGCCGATATCCGCTTCTCGGGCTTCTCCCGGACCGTTCACAACACAGCCCATAACCGCTACCTTTATAGGCTTGTCCACGTCTTTAAGTATTTCCTCGACTTGGTTTGCGAGAGTGATAAGGTCTATCTGCGTTCTGCCGCAAGTCGGACAAGAGACGATTTCTACGCCCGTACCCATTCCGCAAGCCTTTAAGATATCCCGCGCCGCGTAAACCTCTTTGACGGGGTCGGCAGTGAGTGAGACGCGGACAGTATCTCCTATTCCGTCGCACAACAGCGAACCTATCCCAATTGAAGATTTTATAAGTCCCATACGTTCCGTGCCCGCCTCGGTAACTCCCAAATGAAGCGGGTAGTTCGTCTTGCCGGCAAGAAGCCTGTACGCTTCTATCATCAGCTTGACATCGGAGGATTTTATACTGATTACGATATCGTCAAAATCCGCGTCGTTGAGCAGTTTAACGTGATTTAACGCGCTTTCGGTCAACGCTTCGGGGGTGGGTTTTCCGTACTTTGCCAGCAGTTCCTTTTCAAGGGAACCTCCGTTCACGCCTATTCTTATCGGAACGCCGCGCTTTCGGCAAGCGTCCGCCACGGCTTTTACTTTTTCCGCGCCGCCGATGTTTCCCGGGTTTATGCGAACCTTGTCAACACCCGCTTCAACGCAAGCCAACGCGATTTTATAATCAAAATGGATATCGCAGACTATCGGAACGTTTACCGCGTTTTTCAGAGCCGTTATCAGCTTCGCGTCCTCTACCCTCGGCACGGCGGCTCTGATTATTTCGCAGCCCACTTTCTCAAGCGCCTTTGCCTGTTCGACGCTTTTTTCGACATTCTCGGCGGGAACGTTCAGCATTGACTGTACATATATTTTTCCGTTTCCGAACTCTAAGCCGCCGCATTTAACTTTCTTTACGTTTCTCAATTAAATCCTCCCCCCGTGAACAATTTTCGGATATCTCCGAACGTTACGACTACCATCAAAATCATCATCAAAATCATTCCAACCGAGTGTATCGTACCCTCGACCTCGGGCTTTACGGGCTTGCGGCGGATTAGCTCTATAACAAGGAAAACGAACCGTGCGCCGTCAAGCGCGGGTATCGGCAAAAGGTTAAATACGCCGACATTTATCGTGATAAGCGCGATGATATACAACAACTGCGTTGGCGAGAACGTTTTAACGGCGTCCGATACCGCGTCAGAAATGACGGTACCCACGCCCACGGGACCCGACATATCGTTAATTCCGTACTTTCCGCGTATCAGGTCTATCAAGGTCATGACGATTATACGAGCGGTGGAGCAGCTTTCGCGCCAACTCTGCGAAATTACGCCCGTGAACGTTTTCTCACGCGCCGCTATAATGAAGTCAAAATACAAACCGTTGGTGCCGTCGTCGCGCTCCTCTGTCATAAACTCAACGTCGCGGAGAGTGATAACCTCGCCGTCTCTTCTTACTTTAAAATCGTAAATAAGATTGCCGTCTTCGTTTTTGCGGTCGCTGTTCAGCAGCTTGTAGCTGATATCGGTATCTGTAAAAATCGGTAAGCCGTCGATAGCCAATATCTCGTCGCGCGGCTGCAAATATTTGCTTGATATGCTTTCTTCTTCAAAGGAATGTATCGTATTTGTCGGCAGATACTCCATACTGCAAACCATAAAAATCGACACTATAAAGCCGAGAATCAGGTTCATAACAGGTCCCGCGAGAATTACGATCATACGCTGCCACACCGGACGCGCGTTGAACGCTCTCGGGTTTTGCGCCTTTTCCTCTTCATTCGCGCCCCCGTCCTCGCCCTCGAAAGCGCAGAAGCCTCCTATCGGCAGCAAACGCACGGAATATTCGGTCTCCTTACCCTTTTTCTTTAAAAGACGAGGTCCCATTCCCAGCGAGAACTCTTTAACATAGATACCGCAAGCCTTTGCCGCGATAAAATGCCCGAATTCGTGCAGCAGAATTATCACGCAAAATATCAGGATCGCTATAACAATCGTCATATTTCCTCCGTTTTAGATTCAATTTGAAAATTTTTTTGAAACATATTCCTCAGCGGCTTTTTGAGTGTTTAACAAATCGTAAAGCGTGGGGTTTTCGATAAACGGTACATCCTCAAGAGCACCGCTCACTGCTTCGCCGATATCGGAAAAACGTATCTTGTCGTTAAGGAACAGGCGCACTGCCGCTTCGTTGGCGCAATTTACGGCGCATGGAGCGCTGCCGCCCTTTTTAATCGCTCTTTTCGCCGCGGCAAGACACACGAACGTTTCCTCATCGGGCTTTCCGAACGTCAGATCTTTAACGTCAAAAAGCGAGAGCTTTTTCGCGGGACATTTTGACCTTTCGGGATATGTCAGCGCGTACTGTATCGGTATCCGCATATCCGCGCTGCCAAGCTGCGCTATCACCGCGCCGTCCTCAAACTCCACTGCCGAATGAATTATGCTCTGCCGCTGAACAACTATCTCGATTTCTTCCGGCTTCGCTCCGAAAAGCCACACTGCCTCGATAAATTCCAAGCCCTTGTTCATCAGCGTAGCGCTGTCTATCGTTATTTTCGCGCCCATATTCCAATTCGGATGAGCGAGCGCCTGCTCTTTTGTGACGTTAATAAGTTCCGCGCAAGTTTTTCCGTAGAACGGACCGCCCGACGCCGTGAGTATTATCTTGGAAAAGCGATTGCCACACGCTCCTTGCAAGCACTGAAATATTGCCGAGTGCTCGCTGTCTATCGGAAGAAGTTTTACATTGTAACGCTTTACCGCGTCCGTCACCAGCTTTCCTCCCGTAACCAATGTTTCTTTGTTCGCAAGAGCAACATCGTTACCTGCTTTTATTGCCGAAAGCGTCGGTACCAACCCCGCCATTCCGACTATCGCGTTCACGACTTTACGTTTCGGAAGCGCGGCGATCTCGCACAAGCCCTTCTCCCCCGCCAAAACTTTGACGTTCGTGTCGGCGAGCCGCCGCTTCAAATCGCCGTACAACGTTTCATCGGCAATGACAGCGTATTCGGGTGAAAACTCCCGAGCCTGTTTTTCCAGAAGCTCCGTATCACTGTTAGCGGACAGGGCTGTCACCTCTATATTATGCGCGCGGCACACGTCTAATGTCTGCGTTCCTATCGAACCCGTGGAACCCAGTAAAATTATTTTATCCATAAATACTCCGTATAGTTGTTTGTTCTTGAAAAAATTCGCGCATTCGTTTAAGCGAATGGGGATTTTCTTATGACATTAACGGCGAGATATAGCTCATCACCACGTAAATAAATGGCGCAACGAACAGTACGCTGTCAAATCTGTCCAAAATGCCGCCGTGACCCGGCATTAAGTTGCCGAAATCCTTTACATCGTACTGACGTTTTATCACCGAAGCGGAAAGATCGCCCAATACTCCGAAAACAGACGCTATCATTCCAAGCGGTATCAAAATTGCGTAGTTCATTTTAATAGTGCTCGGCAGCAAGAAATTATATACAAGACACTGTATAGTAACGGCAATTCCGACCGTTACAACGCCGCCGACAAATCCCTCAACCGTTTTTTTGGGACTGATATCGGGGCAAAGCTTGTGCTTTCCCAAAAATGATCCAACAAAGTACGCTCCCGAATCGCCAATCCACGCGCAGAACAACAGATAAACCACCATAAAAACGCCCGCGAGTGCGTTCTCATAAAGCATCCGAGTTGAAACAATACAGCTCAGAGAAGTTGGTATAACGAAAGTCGCAGCGCCGCAAGCGGAAACGTCCACAAACGTTATCTTCTTATGCCCGAACAGCATTGTACACAGCAGCACCATTACAAATACCAAAAAAGACGTAAACCTAAACGGCTTAAAGTTATCAAGAACCAAAAGCGCCGGCTCACCAAGCGCGAAAATCACGCAGAACCAACTCAAAAACCTGTGCTTGTCGCACTTTACCGCACGAATAAGCTCCCACACGCCGATAGCGGAAATAACAGACATCAAGCCGAGATACACATACAAATTATCAATTACCAATGCCGAAACGCCTATCACTATACCTACAAGCGCGGAAAATATTCTCGTGAGCATAAAAATGCCGCCTCTCTACAACGATTAAACTCCGCCAAATCTGCGGGAACGGTGCGCGTATTCTTCAATTGCGCTTTTTAAGTCTTTTTTCTTGAAATCCGGCCACAGTACGTCCATAAACACAAACTCGGCATAAGCCGCCTGCCAGATCAGAAAATTCGACAGCCGCTGCTCTCCGCTGGGTCTTATCACCAGATCGAGCGGCGGAAATTCAGCCGTGTAAAGTTCCCGTTCAAAAACTTCCTCCGTAATGTCATCGGGTTTCAGTTCTCCCGAAACGCACCTTTGAGCAAGAAGCTTCGCAGCGTTCGTTATCTCGGCTCTGCCGCCGTAATTCAGCGCAACGCCCGCGATAAAGCCCCTGTTTTCTTTCGACGTCTCCGTAATGTCGGCGAGTTCAACACGAATATCCTCGTCAAAACGCGAAAGGTCGCCTATAAATATGAAGCGCACATCCTCTCTTGCCATTGCTCTGATATCCTTGATGTACTGCCGAAGCAAGTTCATAATGCCCTTTACCTCGTCCTCGGGGCGCTTCCAGTTCTCCGTTGAGAACGCGTAAAAAGTCGCTGCTTGAACGCCAAGCTCCCTACACCAGTTTACGGTTTTCTTAAAGACCGCAGCACCCTGCTTGTGTCCAAAATTGCGCGGCATTGCGCGTTTTTTCGCCCAACGTCCGTTTCCGTCCATTATAAAGCCGATGTGACGCGGTAAATTTTCCGTTTCCATTAAATTGCCATAATTTCCTTATCTTTTTCCTCGCCGATCTTGTCGATCTGCTCGGTGAACTTATCGGTAAGCTTCTGAATATTCTTCTCGGCTTCTTTTACATCGTCCTCGGTAATCTCGTTCGCCTTTTTCTTCGCCTTAATTTTATCTATACCGTCGCGGCGTACGTTGCGAACAGCTACCTTGCTTTCCTCACAGATCTTCGACACCTGCTTGCAAAGCTCTTTACGTCTGTCCTCGGTGAGCTGCGGGAACGCTATTCTCAAAACGCGGCCGTCGTTTGTGGGATTAATTCCCAAGTCCGAAGCCTGAATAGCTTTTTCAATAGCCTTAAGCTGAGAAGCGTCATACGGCTGTACCACAAGAATTCTCGCCTCGGCAACGGATACACTTGCCATTTGATTTATCGGAGTTGCCGCGCCGTAATAATCAACGGTTATCTTATCGAGCACCGTAGGATTGGCTCTGCCCGCGCGAATAGTGTTGAGTTCGCTTTCGAGAGCGGTAATGCATTTGCCCATTCTCTCTTTGGTTTTGTCAAGAACTTCTTTCATAATAATTCTCCATTCGTTAAGATAAATTAAAAGCCGAAAACCCGACTTACATCAAGCATTTTCCTTAGGTCTGTGCTTTGTGACCAGCGTGCCTACCTGTTTACCCATAACAGCGTCGTAAATATTGTCGGGACGGCTGAGGTCGAAAACTATGATTGGAATGTCGTTATCGGTGCTCATTGAAGCCGCCGTGCCATCCATTACCTGAAGCCGCTTTACAAGAACCTCGTGATGAGTTATAACGTCGTATTTCACGGCGTCGGGGAATTTTTTCGGGTCTTTATCATAAATACCGTCAACCATTGTGGCTTTTAAGATAACGTCGGCTTTAAGCTCTGCCGCACGCAGCGCCGCAGCGCTGTCCGTCGAGAAGAACGGGTTGCCCGTGCCGCAGCCGAATATTACGATTCTGCCCTTTTCCATGTGCCGCAGAGCCTTGCCCAAAATAAACGGCTCTGCTACTTGCTGCATGGTTATCGCGGTCTGAACGCGCACTGTCGCGCCCAAA
>CANRFR010000107.1 GCA_947629945.1 uncultured Clostridia bacterium
CCTTGCGAGGAGGTTTGACGCAGCAGACGGCGTGCACCGCACGTTTTGGCTCAAACAAGGTTTTTAGAGGTGCCCTAAAGTAAATGATTCGTTGTTTTGCCTAAAAAATGTCGTGTTGTTTGAGTGAAAATAGTGTGAAATAAATTGTCATATTGTGTTGACAAACGGTATAATGTATGATATAATTATACACAGGGAATGTTTAGGTTCCAAGTTTTATTAAATGAAAGGGTTTAGATTATGAAAACTGCGGCAAAGGTGTTTATTATTATTGGTATTGTGGCGGGCTTTATTACAATTGTAGCGCCCATCTTCGGATTTATGGCACTCAATCAAATGAAGCAGGGAAGAAAGCCCGACCAGTGGCTTTGTATTTGTGTTTTGCTGTTTTGCAACCTCGTCGGCGGCATTTTGTTGCTTGTGGCAGACGACAGCGAATTTGCACAACCGTAAATTTTTACTTAATTTTTAACAAAAAATCCCCTTCCGTTTCGGGAGGGGATTTTTATAGTAAAAAAACAATAAAAATTACTTAAAATATCTGTTGAGAAGTCCTTCGAAAGCCTTGCCGTGACGAGCCTCGTCCTTAGCCATCTCGTGAACTGTGTCATGAATAGCGTCAAGATTGTTGTCTTTTGCCATTTTAGCGAGGTCGAGCTTGCCCTGGGTAGCGCCGTGCTCTGCAGCTACGCGCTTTGTGAGGTTTTCCTTTGTGGAAGCGGAAACCACTTCACCGAGCATCTCGGCAAACTTAGCCGCGTGTTCAGCTTCTTCCCAAGCAGCCTTTTCATAATAAAGACCTACCTCGGGGTAGCCCTCTCTGTGAGCGGCTCTTGCCATTGCAAGATACATACCTACTTCGGTGCATTCGCCCGTGAAATTAGCGCGCAGACCTTCCACGATCTCAGCGGGAACGCCGTTTGTAATACCGATCTCGTGCTCGCAAGCAAACGTCAGCTTACCGTTGTCTTCCTCCTCAACAATGAACTTGCTTCCGGGAACTCCGCACATCGGGCACTTTTCGGGAGCGGATTCGCCAACGTAAACGTATCCGCAGACGGGACATACATACTTCATAAAATAATCCTCCAAAATAGTAATAATTATCGTTTTACGACACTTATATTATATCATATATTCCTAAAAATGTCAAGGGCAAACAGGAATATTTTATAAAAAGATTACAAATTTGGGAGGAATTCAACCATTTTTTTCCTTTAATATATTTGGCATACGCCGTCGTTCTTTTTTGTTGATTTTCAACAAAATTATTTTTTCCCTTATGTATGGACATTTATAATAGTGTGTTTTGGGGTATATATTCGCCGTTGCAGCAAGATGCACAAAATTTTAAATAAATATTTTAATATTTTATAATTGAAATTTTTGTAAGGAAATGGTATAATATATTTAAACTATATGTGTGCTTCCGGGGAAGAGCCGATTAAATCAGCACTCATCAATTTATTCGGCGCTTCACTAAGATGGTGCGGTTTGGGGTGAAAATATATTGTTATGAAGAAGTTCAGGTTAAACGGATTTGAAATGAGCAGCAGGCTCACATTTAAGTTGATTTGTTTTTTCGCGGCAATTATGCATTTAACTTTTTTGGTTTTGTTTTTTAAGTTTAAGCTTACTTTGTTGGCTTGTGTTAATATCTTTAGCGTTTGCTTTTACATAACAGGCGGAATCATATCGCAAGTGAGAAAAGGGGTCAAAAATTCTTTGGCGTGGATCGGCACTATTTTTTCGGAGATCGTGCTCCACGCGGTGCTGTGCACGCTGATTGAGGGCGTAGATACCTTCTTTATTTTGTATCCGATCGTTTCGCTGCCGGTCTGCGCTTATTATTTGTTTTTCTACTGCGACAGGAAAACGTTCAAAAGGTCGGTTATTATATTTGTTTCGGTAACGTTTGTGATAACAGCGGCTATGGTCTTTACGGTGGAGTTTTTCGGCGGTACTGTGCCGACCGGTGCGGCTGTGCTGAGCCGTCGTGAAAAGACGATAATGCGCAGCGTGAACATCTTTTTTGCCGCGCTTACGTTATACGGCTTTACGCTGATGTTCTATCTTGAAATGACGAACCTTATGGATAAGCTGCGCCAATCTACGGATAAGCTGCAATACACGGCGACTCACGACGCGTTGACAGGGCTTACGAACCGGCGAAGCTTCTGGGAGTATTTCGACGCGCTTTGTTTGAACGGCGCGCACTACAACGTCGCTATGGGCGACCTTGACAGCTTCAAGAAGATCAACGACACTTACGGTCACGGCTGCGGAGATCTGGTGCTCAAATCCGTTTCCGATATAATCGTGAGCAACACGGAGGAAAACGAGATAGCCTGCCGTTGGGGCGGCGAAGAAATGGTGGTCGTGTTTATGGGCGACCGCGACGACGCGCTGAGACGTTTGGAAAAAATCCGCACACAGATAGAGGAACTCAGCTTGAACTACGAGGGGCTTATCGTCCGCGTAACCATGACGTTCGGTTTTGCGGACAGCGGAGAGATAGCTCGTGCGGTCGCCGAAAGCAACATTGAAAAAAGCGATCTCGAAGCGTTATCCAAACGAATGTGTGTTGAATCGCTTATAGCTATGGTGGATAAACGGTTGTATATCGGAAAAGGGAATGGAAAAAACGTTGTCGTGTCAAAGTAAACAAACTAAAAAACTCCGTGGTATGACCTCGGAGTTTTTTGCGTGAATTTACCGATCACTGTAAGCCGTGCTTTACGCGTGCCTTTTCTTCGGCGCGCTTCGCGTTGTTGAAACGGTCGAGAGTTCCAACAAGATATCCCGTAATACGTCTGATACGTTGGAAAGGTATATCGGCGAAATGATATTTCGCGTTCACGAAATCGCCGTCTACCTCTAAATCAATCCCACGGAGGTGCTTTTCGGGATACTTCGTCTGTGCACACTCTATATAGTAATCGATCTCATCCTGCGGCAGCTTGCCGCCGGTTACGTTAACATCTATCATTTTAATTCCCCCTGATGATTTATTTAGCCGTCTTGCGGTGTATTTATATTATATCACAATATATTGTATATGTCAATTGTGATTTTGCACAATATTTCGGACAAAACTTTGTGGCGCGGCGGTGATAAGCCAAAAAATGTTGATAAAAGATTGTAAGATTTGGGTTTTGCTTTTGTGTATATTATTGAAAGGCAAAGCTTTGAACTTTCTTTAAGCGAGGTGACAACATATCGCTTTTTTCGACGACTTGCTTCCGATTGGGAGCGGCGCTTGGGGGAGCGCCATGCCGTCGTTAATAAACGGTACGGACACTATGAACGACATAGAAATTGTGAAGCTGTTTTTAAACCGCGACGAGACGGCGATAAAGGCGGCAAGCGATCAGTACAAAAGCTATCTCATGAAGATAGCTCATAATATAACAGGTTCGCGAGAGGACGCGGAGGAATGTGTAAACGACGCTTTGTTAAAGGCGTGGGAGAGTATTCCGCCGCAAAATCCCGAACTGCTTTCGGCGTATTTGGGTAAGCTTGCGAGAAATCTCGCGATAAACCGCCGCAAACGTCAGCTTGCGGACAAGCGGGGCGGGGGAGAGGCTCAGCTTGCGTTTGAGGAGCTGTCCGAGATGATAAAGAGCGGCGAAAATGTGGAACAGGAACACGACCGCCGCGAGCTTACCGCAGAGCTTAACGCGTTTTTGGAAAAGCTGACTGAACCGAAGCGAAAGATTTTCGTGCGCAGATATTGGTATTGCGACAGCGTGAAAATTATCGCCGCAGAAATGGGTCTTACGGAGACCTGCGTTTCGGTGACGCTGCACAGAATTCGCGAAAAGCTGCGCGTACATCTGAGAAAGCGAGGTTACAACGTATGAAAACAGACGACATCTTTGAAGCCATTACAGATATAAATGATAAATACATTGAGCAAGCGCGCAAAATCGACGACACATCCACCGCCCAACCCGTTTACAAGCCGCTTTGGAAGACGCTTCTGCCCGTTGCAGCGTGCGCCGCGGCGCTTTGCGCGGCAAGCGTATTGGGAGTTAAATATTTCGGAAGAACCGAGGTGTCCGAAATATCGGAATTTTCCGAGCCGTACGCTTCTTTAGTTTCTGACGTGAAAGTTCCCGACGCGGCTTTGGTAGAGGAAGAATTTAAATACCCCGAGGACGCGGAATATGTCACGAGCCGAGCGGCGTTTACGGGCGACGAACTTCGTTTGAATTGGGAACCTGAGAAATCGGTGAGCGACTTTGAATACGCGGAAAATTATGATGAGCTTGCGGCGAAAAGCGACCTTATAATCGCGGGAACGATTGCCGATGAAACGCGCCAGAACATCGATCCCGAGGCTTCGCCGACCGAGGGCGGCGAGGTGTATTCTTACGGATATTTAAACGTTGAGAGCGTTATAAAGGGGGAAGTTAAACTTGGCGAGAACGTGCTGATACGCCAAAATTCCGCGATAAGCCGCGACGGAGCGGAGTACGTTCTGCGGATGAAGGATGCCTTAAGCCCAATGTTTAAGGGGGACAGGTGGGTTTATTTTCTTGAGAAGAACGGCGATTTTTACAAGCCCGTTAACGGAGCACAGGGGCGCTATCCTATGCCGGGCAGTAATAATATTGCTTTGGACGAGGGCGCGTTTGATTCGTTCGGCACGCTTGAGGATTCCATTCGCGCACGCGATGAGATATACGCGACGGTAGGCAAACAGCTTACAACTTTGATTCAACATATTGAGATACCAAAAGACGGCTCCGACGTTACGTTTTATTTGGAAGAGCAGGGATTTTCTTACAGTGCTTCCGAGCGCGGAATATCCGTTGTAATGACTGAAAACTTCGATAGCGCCGAACAAACCCGGATTCTCGAAAGCCGTAAAATGCTCGACCTGTATATTTACGACATTGGCGGAGACGGCAGGCGGGACTTGTTCGCCGTGGTGAATTCAAACGGCGCACAAAGCATTGTGGTAATCGGCGGCGGTGCTTATGATATGGACGGAGATATCGTGTGCGGACCGGTCTATAGTCTTGTCGGCAATTTTGAGTTTGACTACGATATCGAGGAGGAAAACGGAGTTTTGTACGCCGTCAAGCGGAAATTTCAAAAGCCTTGGGAACAAACGATCCCCGAGGAGCTTTCACGCGAACCGATCTCGCTTGAAAAAATGGAAATGGTGGAAATCGGTTTGCCCGAGCGGATAACCATACCGTCGGACGGCTCGGAGACGATTTTCACTCTTGACGACGGCTCGGGTATAAAGTACACCGCGTCTCGCGAGGGAGTTTTCGCAGATGGAAAATGTCTGATCGAGGGCGAGCTTGAGTCGCTGTATCTCGAAAAGCTGGACAAGAGCGGTGCGAAGCTTATCTGCGCGGCTGTTTCTCGAAACGGCGCGGGCACCGTCGAGATACTCGCCGACAAGCTTTATCGTCTTACGGGCAAGCCGCACGATATTTATGATGTGGAAGCAAAGTCATACTCGTTGGAGTTTGAGTACGGAACGCTGAATTTGGTAACGACTACAGAGCAATACGACACGTCCACTGACGACAAAATACCGATCTACTTCTACGTGCTGGATATGATGACGCCTGTCAGCTCCAATGACCACATTGATGAGATAAAGCTCGGCAACGGCAATAAAACGTTCGCGATGGAAGAGTATCCCGACCTTACGTTTACTGTCACAAGCGAAAACGACGTCCTTATGAGTGATAATACAGACAACTCTCCCGCCAAAGGGATTTTTGGCACGGGAACGGGACTTGCCAACTGCGGTTTGTATCTCTGCGACCTTAACGGCGATGATAAGCGTGAACTTTGCGTTTGGGGCAGTATCGGCAGCGGGATAGACTATCGCTTCGTAAATGTCTACGATATCGCGAACGGCGTATATTACAGCAAAAACGCCAACGGTATGTCCGAGTTATATTCGCTCGATCTGAGAAACGGCGAACTGTATTTTGTGACAAGCGAATACGGAAACGAAAATAACGAGATTTCCCGCGAACCGCTGACGCTCGAAATTTTGGAAAAGTTGGAGCGTTCCGAATCCGCATACGAGGAACTCTGCCTTGACGTTGACAGCCAATTCACGTTGGAGGAGTATCCCGACTATGTGTTTACGATAAAAACGTACGAGAAGAAATCTAACGCGATCTCAATAAGTTTTCCAAACGGCGGCAGTTGCGAATACAGCGTAGGCTCGGCGTATTTGAGCGACGTTGACGGCGACGGCAGGCGCGAGTTGTGTATGAACATTTTGCTAACAGACGTTGAGAGCATCGTGGTTTGGGGTTATATTGAGGAAGGCAAGGCGGGCGAGAAGATGTTTTTCGGAAAAAACTGTTGGATAGAAACGTCCGCAGACACGCTGTACATAAACTACGGCAACGAGGTCAGCCGTCCGCTTACCGTTGAAAAGTCCGATTTTTCGCCCGTTGGCGAAACAAAATACAAAGAGATAACTCCGGGCGAGCAGTCTGAGATACAAAGCGAATTGTACGATGTTCCGAGCGATTACGGCGTTGAGAACAATGTCGATACGTTAAGAGTGACCCGTCCGAACAAGCTGGATGAAAACGGCGAGCCTTGCGGAGATTTGGAATGGAGCATATATGAACCGACAACGTTGTATCGGTATTCATATCAAAACAAGCAGCTTCTTGTCTGCACATCTCCGCTTTACAGGGACAACGGCTACATTACGGAGGCTTTGGAGCTTGCCGATGGCGCTTTTACTTGCTACGAGCTTGGCAAGTTCTCAGTAATGCCGCAGAATGGAGAGCTTGCTCTTGTGGATAATGACGGCACAGCAAAACCGTTTGCGCTTCCCGAAAACGGCGAAGTCGTTCGCTTTCGGTAAAAATATATTATTCCTCCCCGACAAAAGCAAAGCGTCCTCTCTGCCGAAAGCGGGGAAGCCGAAAAGAACCCCCAACGTTTAAACCGCGTTGGGGGTTCTTTTGCGTTATTTTTTAAGAAGCTTTGAAAATTCCAGCGCCTTTCCGACGTCTCTGTCGACCTTGAGTTTTCCTGTCGTAAAGGCAAGAACGGGGTCGAGCTTGCCGCTTGCCAGCTTCATAAAGTTTTCGCTGTTCACGGTTAAGCCGCAAGAACGGTCGTTGTACTCGTAAGGCTCCACGGTTGTTTTGCCGTCCTTTATCTCAATGTAGAACACGCCGCCGTCCTCGCCGGTGATGTTCACCTGAACAGCCAGAAACGGCTGTTTTGAAACGTCAATGCCGCTCATTTTTTCGCGTACCTTTTCAAGCAATTCCTCAAATTTCATATTTTTTCTCCTTTGTTGTTATTAAGCTTTTCGCTTTATCAGCTTTGCAAATTCCATAGCCTTTGCCAAGTCTCCCACTACCTTGAGTTTTCCTGTGGTGTAAAGCTCGGCGGGGTCAAGTTCGCCGCTCAAAATCTTTAAGAAAATGTGCTGCTCCAACGATATCGCACAAGAGCGGTCTTTGTACTCGTACGGCTCTATCTCGTATTTTCCGTTTTCTATTTTCACGTAGAACACGCCGCCGTTTTTTCCGATGATGTTCACTTGGATAGCCATAAAAGGCAGTCCCAGGATATTTACCTTATCCATTGTCTCGCGGGATTTTGCCAACAGTTCTTCAAATGTCATAACTACCTCACCCTTTCTTTCGTCTACATATACATTATAGCACAATTGGCGAATTTTGTCAAGGAACGGCTGCCGGTGCTTCCCGTACGCAGCGGAGAAAAAGCACAAGGGCAATTATATCACGGTTTGAAGAACTTGTCAAGAAACTATACGATTCTTATTATTCATGTATATCCACAATATCAATAAACGTCAGCAGCAGTTCGCGTTCCTCGGGCTTTTTGAACTTAAGCTGCGCCGCCGCGACTATAGGCAGCCAATCACGGATATAATTCACATCTGTCTGTGATTTTGTGCAATAAAGTTTCAAATACTTTTCAGCCCATTCGGTATGGTGCTTTAGGCAGAAACCGAGATAAGTCTTAGCCGCGTCTGCGGAGGCGTTGCCTTGCTTAGCTTTAAGCCAGTCCACGACGAATATACCCTTGTCGCCGATTATGATGTTGTCGGGCGACAGGTCTCCGTGGCAAAGCTTGATATGCGTCGGCATTTTGTTGAGGTGCGTCAAAAGCTCGTGCTTTTTCACATCGTCTATCATATCAAGTCCCTCTATCGAGCGTGTGAGGTAGTCTTTAAGGCGGCTTACCTTTGCCGAGGAGAGCGCGTTTATTCCGACCTGTATATCGGCGAGCGTTTCAAGATATTCATCAATCTTATCTGGGTTCTCGCGCATGAGCCGTTCGAGCGTTTTGCCCTCGGCGTATTGATAGATTATCGCATATTTATCGTCTATCTTTACGACCTCCTCAAACGAGGGTATCTTATCGTAGCCTGTTTCCTCAACGCGCGCATGGGTTATCGCTTCATAAAGCACGACGCTTTTCGGCTCCTTGGGGTCTTTGAAGAGCTTTACACATTTTCCGTCGCATTCGTAAATCTGTACCTTGTCGCCGTCAGAGATAAGATTTTTCAGTTTCATACATTTTTTTCCTTTCCGCTGAGATATTGTTACATCTATTATACACCATTAAAACGGGTTTGTAAAGTATTTTGTAAAAATTCCGGTGCTTTGCCGCAAAATTTTTGGTGAGTTTCACAAATGAGAATTGATGCTCAAAACTGTTGACATTTATATTGGTATGTGATATAATATAAAACGAGTATCAGAGAATTATGTATAAAAAAGTTTTTGCGTTTTTTATACAGAACAAAATTATATGTGTCAATTACAGAAAGGATAACGGTTATGAAACTTAAAAAAACAATTTTGGCGGCTGCGGCGGGTTTGCTTTGCGTAGGTATGCTCAGCGGCTGCGGCGCAAAGAAGAATACGGTATTATCGGCGGACGACCTGCCCGGAAAGAGTATCGGCGTACAATTGGGTACTACGGGCGCGGAATACGCGACCGACCTTGAAGAAAAACCCGAGTCGGGCAAGGAGAAATCAACGGTTGAGCGTTATGACACGGGCGCGGACGCGGTGAACGCGCTTAAACAAGGTAAGGTGGATTGCATTATTATCGACAACGAGCC
>CANRFR010000108.1 GCA_947629945.1 uncultured Clostridia bacterium
CTGTTTGGCTGCAATTTTAGTATTGGTTTATTTTTAGGGATTATTCCCGTTTACACAGTTTATTTTTCAGACCCTAAAAAAACGGCTTCGCTCAACGCGAAGCCGTTAACTTTTCATTTCTTTCCTGATTTCGTAAGCTTTCTGAAAATTTTGTAAGTCTTGTAGTACAATTTGCTGAATTTCATTGTGTTCTCCTTTATGTAATGTTCCCCACGGGCTTTTATATCTTATTGTAAGAATATAATAATTATACGATAATTAAAGGATGATTTCAAGAGCAATTTTATATAAAAGTAATAAAAATCAAAGGATCCTTTTGTGTAAAATTACCTCTGCCATAAGCAGAGGTAAGATTTTATTCGCTTGTTTCGTTGTAGTTCACTTTTATGCTCAAAGCGCGTTCCAAGTCGTTCAGGACAGACTTAACATCGTCGTAAGTGCCTTTTATTGCGCCGTCGTGGACGAAGTTGTAAGTCTTCTTGTCGCCTATTTCTGTTATCTTGGATTTCAACTCGTCGGCGTTCGCGACCTCATTGCCGTCGAAGTATATCTTGTCGTTGTCGATTTTAATTTCGATCTCAGTGCTTTCTTCACTCGAAGTGGGTTCGGGAGCGCTTGAAACGACGGACGTTCCGCCATCTCCCTCGCCATTACCTGCTTCTTTGCCGATATGTATGAGGTCGTTCCTCCAGAGTATGACCACCACTGCAACCGCAAGAATAAGTATCAGCAGTAAGATCGTTCCGAATGATGGACCGCGTCTGTGGTGCTTTTCACGGTGGCGTTTTTCGGGAGGGGGAGGAGGAGGCTGATGTCCCTCGGGCGGTAAGTTTTTGTCTTTCATAATAATTTCCTTTCATTCATTAATTATAGCAGTTCTCACAATTAAAGCACAAATCAGATTTAAACGCAGAATGATATTGGGGAAAGCAGTTCCGATATCGTGTGATCTTTTCGTGGATTGCTATAGGTCATTCCGAAACGGGATTTATCCTGTATCGGAAATTGCCGTTGTTCGCTTGAGATTCCGCGTCCGTGAGCGCATTTCCGACAGCCTCGTAATCGCGCTCGTAGACCTTGTATGGGTCGTACGAAAAAACAACATAGACTATTGTTTGATTTTCCTTATCGTCCAACACCTTTTTAATGTAATCGGCAACGAATACTCTCAACTTGTTCAGTGAAACATCGAATTCCTCATCGTTATGATTTTCACAGACCTCGGACTTTTCCGACGTTTTGCCGTATGTCAGGCACCGCACGGTATTGTTGTATTTGTTTTCAAGACCGATATGGAGCACTATCACAACATCGTCTATGGCTTCATAGCCGGCAAGCTTGTTTTCGGCTGCTTGAAGCTGTTCAAGCAGCTCTTCGGTGCTGCCCTCGTCGAGCTTGCCCTGCGCTTCCGCCAACTGTTCAGAGAGCTTGTCCGTTTTGCCGCTCAGGTCGTCGATACGCTCCGCCTGCTCGGAGTTCACCTGTTGCGCGGAGTCAAGCGCGTTTTGCTTATCGACTATCATACGGCTGTTTTCTTTCATCACCATAAAAATGATGATCATTATAACGTCCAGCAGCGAGGTAAGCTCGATTATTATATCGCGTCTGCGTCTGCGCCGCATTACTCGTTCCTCTTTTCTTTATCATGCTCGTGTATCAGGTAATCCGCTTCGTCCAAAGCTCTGTCAAGCTTTGGCGAGATGAGAGAGTCAGCCAGCTTGAAAATTATCGCGAAAATCAAGCCCCACAACGTTGTACGCAGCGCCATTCCAAAGTTTGCGGAGATGTCGTCGGCGCCTGTCAACTTCATCAGCGACCAAACCGTGCCAAGTATTCCCATCAGCGGGAAAACCGCCGTAATATTCAAAAACAGCGTATAAAAGAACGACGCTCTGTCGGAGCTTTTGCTTAAAGCGGCGCTTTCCTCGGCTGTTATCGCGAGGTCGGCTTTTATGCCGTTGCGCCTGTCGGCTTTTGGGTGAACGAGCTTTTGCAGACTTCCGATGAGCCGCCATGTTATGTAATACACCAGTCCGTTTGTTATTCCCAGAATTATAATAAGTAATGTTATTAGATCCATTTCATCACCTGTTGATTATAACGCAAAAATGTCATTAAAGTATATTATAGCACATTTTTCACGCATTGTCAACAATTTGCGAAAAAAAGTTACAATAAACATCTCTTGCGCCAGATGGAATAAAATGGTAAAATATAAACAGCGCACAATGACAATAACATTACCATTCTTGTGCGCATATTATCGGTATAGCAATAACGACGGCATCTTGAGCGAGACATCAAGCCGAAACGGGGGCGGGCGAATGAAATTCTTGACTACGATCTGCATTGCGGCGCTGTGCACCGCACTTTTTAGAATGCTTGTTCCCGAGAACAAATATTCAAAGCAGATCTCCGTGCTTATCGCGGCTGTGTTTCTGCTGACGGGGATTACCGCCGTAAGCGGCGCAGAACTGAATATAGATACGGAAGAGAACACGCGGCTCTCCGACGAGTATAATTCGGAGATCGCCGAAAACGTCAATGAAAGTCTGCAGCGGAAAATATGCAAGGAGATGTCGGATAAAATATATTTGATGTTGAACGAGCGGGGAATTTATCCGGAAGAAATTCATATCGCTGTTAATATTTCGAGTATGTACAGCATAGATATTACACAGGTGGAGCTTGTATTTAAAAACGGAGAACAAGCGGCGGCGGACGCGGCGGCGGAGCTTCTCAAAAAAGAGCTTTCATCGGATATTAAAGTTGTAACGGAAGTAAAGGAGTGAGGCTGTTGAAATGACATTAAAAAACCTGTTTACGGGCGAGAACAGAAAAAAGCTCACGCTCTTGGGTATCGCGGCGATAATGATATTGCTGCTTCTCGGAACGCGGTCGTGCGGCGGAAAAACGGGGACGGGAGAGGCCGCCGTTCCCGCGGAGGACGCCGCGAAAATTGAGCAGGGGCTTGAGGAACGCTTAACGGGGCTTCTTGAAAAGATTGACGGCGTTGGCGAGGTAAAGGTTATGGTGACATTGGAGCAGTCCTCGGTACAGCTATATGAAAACGATCGTAAAACACAAACCGATCTTACTGCCGACTCCGAAAGCACGACTAAAAACAACGTTCTTGAAACCGAGGTCGTTCTTGCCGGTTCAGCTAAAGAGCCTTTAAAGAAAGGAACAGTGCAGCCGAAAGTTCGCGGCGCAGCGGTCGTATGCGGCGGCGCGGACGATCCGGTGATAAGAGAGAAGGTGACGTATACTGTCGCAAAAGCGTTGAATATCGGGATTTCAAAGGTTTACGTTACTGATTGAAAGGAGAAAGTTATGAAAAGATTGAACGTAATAATCGGCAAGAAGCAAATCGTTATCGCTTCGCTCACAGTGCTGCTCGGCGCGGCGGTCGCTGTGAATTTCACGATAGGCGCGGGAAAGAAAAAGACGGGCGTTAAGGTGGACGACAAAGCAACGACTTCTTCAAGCGTTGAGGCAAGCGCAAATTACGGCGACACGTCGTTTGTTTCGGAAAATCTTTCCGAAAGCGACGCGTATTTCGCGAAAGCGCGTCTCGATAAACAGCAGAGCCGCGACGAAGCGGCGCAGGTGCTTGCGGGAATGTATCAGGGCGGAGATATGACGCAAGACGAGCTGACAGTGGTGGAATCCAACGCCAAATCGCTTTCCGACAGAATGAACAGCGAATCAAAGATTGAAACTGTGCTTAAGGCTCAGGGTTTTGCCGACGCGCTCTGCTATCTCAGCGACAGCGGCGCGAACGTCATCGTTAAAACGGACGGTCTTGACGCTGCGGGAGCCGCTAAAATTAAGAGCGCGCTGCTTTCGGAGGTCGAGCTTTCCAACGACAGCATCACTATCGTTGAGGTGAAATGACGGCTTATCCGCAATTTCGCGGGGAAGATAAAGCCATACTGTTGAACTGTAAGGAGAAACAAATGGAAGTACAAACAACACGATTTAATGAGCAGCGCGAGGGAACGACGATCAAGATAGCGTTGTGCGGCACTACGGCGCTTTTGATGTGTTTTCTGGGCGAATTTCCCAACGCGGCTGTGGCAGTCGCTGCGACCTTAATTGGAGATATGGCTGTGATGACGATGTTCACGCTGTATTTTGCGATGAGCGCCAAAGAACTCGCAAGCGTTCGTCCCGAAAGCCGCAAGAAAGTCGACTTTGCCGCCGAAAGCATAGACCTTGCGCTTAAAATAGCGTTCGCCGCGCTTTGCTCGCTGACCGGCAGTGTGATAATTCACGCCGTCGCTTTGATCGTAAGCGTGATATTATCAAAGATTTATGTTCTTAAATCGGTTAATAAGAAGTAATGTAACATATCCCCCGCAAGTGCGGGGGATCTTCTCTTATTGTTGGGTTATACGCATACAGCGCATAGCGTTGATTATCGCCAGCACAGCCACGCCGACGTCCGCGAAAACCGCAAGCCACATATTGCCTATGCCGAGCGCCGCCAGCACTAGCACCGCCGCTTTCACGCCGAGCGCAAACACGATATTTTCCGTGACTATGCGGCGCGTCTTACGCGCGATACGGACGCTTAACGGCAGATTTTCGATGTTGTCGTTCATCAGCACGATGTCGGCGGCTTCTATCGCCGCGTCCGAGCCTAAAGCGCCCATCGCTATGCCGACGTCCGCGCGCGCAAGCGACGGCGCGTCGTTCATTCCGTCGCCGATGTAGGCTAGAGTGCTTTTCGGGGGTTTCGCTTCGTAAATCTCCTCAAGAGCCTTTACTTTGCCGTCGGGCAAAAGCTGTGACTTCACTTCGTCCAAGCCTATTGTTTCCGCGACCTTTTCCGCAGTGATCTTTCTGTCTCCCGTCAGCATAACCGTTTTTTCCGCTCCGAGCGCTTTAAGCGCGGAAATTGCGGAGCGGCTTTGTTCTTTGATCTCGTCCGATACCAGAATATATCCGCGGTAAACTCCGTTAACGGCACAGTAAACTACTGTGCCCGCCGCTTCGTATTCCGTAATATCCAAGCCTATCTGCTTCATAAGCCGCGCGTTGCCTGCGTGGATTTTTTTGCCGTCTACTTCGGCTTCTACGCCGAACCCCGCGATTTCACGCGCGTTTTCCGCTTTGGGAATCTCATTGTTCGCGTTCGCCGCCTTTGCCGTTTTAACTACGGACGCGGCTATCGGGTGGTTGGATATCTGCTCCGCCGCCGCGCAAAGCGACAGAAGCTCATTCTCGGAAATGCCCTCGGGATGTTTTTCGGTCACGCTGAAGCTGCCTTTCGTGAGCGTTCCCGTTTTGTCAAAAACGAACATTTTCGCTTTGGCGAGCTGTTCAAGATAATTTGCGCCCTTTATCATAATTCCATGGCGCGACGCTCCTCCGATACCGCCGAAATATGACAGCGGAACCGAAATGACCAGCGCACATGGGCAGCTAACGACAAGGAACGTCAGCGCTCTGTATACCCAATCGCTCCATTGCCATTCGCCGCTTGTCAGTCCGATGAACACGGTGGGTATTACTGCCAGCAGCACGGCTCCGATAACTACGATCGGCGTATAAACTCTTGCAAACCGCGTGATGAAATTCTCGGTTTTCGCTTTGTTTGTGGAAGAGTTTTCCACAAGCTCCAGAATTTTAGATACGGTAGAGTCGGAGTACGGCTTTGTAACGCGGATTTTCAGTAATCCGTCGGTGTTTACGCAGCCGCTTATCACTTCGTCTCCCTCGGTTACGTCACGCAGCGTACTTTCACCGGTCAGCGCGGCGGTGTTCAGGCTGCCGGAGCCGAATATAACAACGCCGTCAAGCGGAATTCGTTCGCCGGGTTTTATTACCACGGTCTCGCCGACTTGAACCTCGCTCGGGTCTGTTTCTGTGATTTCGCCGTTCCGTTCTACGTTCGCGGATTCGGGGTTAATGTCCATCATATCGGAAATCGACTTTCGGGATTTTCCGACCGCAACCGACTGGAATAGCTCGCCGACTTGATAGAATATCATAACCGCAGCGCCCTCGCTGTACTCGCCAATGATTATCGCGCCTATCGACGCTATCGTCATCAGGAAGTTCTCATCGAACACCTGCCCGTGCAGAATGTTACGCACAGCTTTCAGCAGAACGTCAAAACCCGCGATAAGGTAAGCCGCGATAAGCAAAAAAGTTCGCACGTAAAATAACGGACTCATAACGCCATCGCTTTCGGGATAAAATATACCCATTGCTATCCCGATTGCAAACACGATTGCCGCGATAATTATGCGCCGCAAGGTTTTCTTTTGTTTTCTGCTCATAAGCCCTCCTTTTTAGAGCCGTTTTAGTAACTCGATGTGTACGGATTTTGCGAACTCCCCGCAAATATCTCTCAAACCGCGTTCTTTGTTACTTCAAAACTATTTCGCAGTCCGGCTCAACTTTTTTGCAAACCTTGACAGCTTGTTTTACAATTTCGTCAAATTTAGCGTCGTCTGCCTCAATAGTCATTTTCTGCGTCATAAAGCTGACCGTGGCGTTTGTCACGCCGTCGAGCTTCTTTATCGCGTCCTCCATTTTTGCGGCGCAGTTCGCGCAGTCCAAATCAATGAGCTTAAATGTCTTTTTCATAATTAATACCTCTCTTTTTTCTTTTTTCCCCGCGGCGGGGAGAACGGTTTACCGTTTTATAATTACCGCATAACAGCACGGAATCGTACCCTTTATCAATTTCGCTTTGACCTCGCCCAGGTTAAGCCCTTTGAGAAAATAAACGTAGGAGCGCGGCGAAAATTCGGTGCATGGCTCGAACCCCAGCTTTTTGTACGCGCCGAGAAGCGCACCCGATATTTTTGTGTTTTCGCTTGTCATAAAGGTGGGCAGCAGAATTTTCCCACCCGCTTTCGTTACTCTGTAAAGCTCCTTGATCGCATTTTCGGGATTTTTTAAAAGGTGAAGGATATTGCCCGCGATAACAATGTCATAGTTCTCATTGTGGCATTCCAAGTGGAAGATATTCGCGCGCGCGAATTCTATGTTGCCCGCGCCGCGGCTTTCCGCTTTTTTACGCGCAACGTCCAGCATTTTCGGCGAGTTGTCCGTGCAGAGAACGCTGTCCGCTTTTGCCGCCGCCGCGAGTGACAGTTCGCCGGTGCCTCCCGCACACTCAAGAACCTTTGAGTGAAACGGCACAAGCTCTGTTGTAAGCCCGCACATTTCACGGTAGACCTTTCCGTTAAGTTTTTCCGCAGCGTCGTAGAATTTTGCGAATGTACTCCAAAAATCCATAGTCATATCTCCTTATTCGTTAATGTGTTCCAAGCCTTGCTTCAATATCGTATTTACGTGACCGTCCGCAAGCGAGTAGAAAACCGTTTTTCCCTCTCTCCGAAACCGCACAAGCTCCGCGTTTTTCAGTATCTTTAATTGGTGCGATACAGCGCTGCTCGTCATTCCGACTGCCGTCGAGATATCGCAGACGCAAAGCTCTCCGCCGGAAAGCGCGCTGAGTATCTTTATTCTTGTGGAGTCGCCAAAGACCTTAAAAAGCTCTGCGAGGTCGATAAGCCGATCGTCGTCGGGCATTATAGATTTGATCTTCTCGATAGTGTCGGGGTGCGCGTGCATATATTCGCAATGTGGAATATCATTTATCATTTTATCACCTGTTCATTTGAATAGTTGTTCAATCGTTTGAGTATATTATACACCGTTTAACTGATTTTGTCAAGGGGGTTTTGTAATTTTTTTAGAGCCTGTTTAGTATCTGGAGAAATGCCGGATACTAAACAGGCTCTAAAATCAAACAGCTATTTCTTGAGCCATACCACCGCGATCTGAGTACGGTGTTCCAGACCCGTTTTTTCCAGAATGGCGCTGATGTGATTTCGCACTGTGCCGTTTGAAAGAAACAACGCTTCCGCGATTTGTTGATTGGAAAATCCCTCGGCGATAAGGCGAACTATTTCGACTTCGCGCGGAGTAAGCTCCCGAAAAATCTCGTTTCCGTTCGTAGGTGAAATTTTATCGCGGACGTATTTCAGAATATCCTCTTGGAACACCGTGCCGCCCGCGTTCACGGCGCGGACTGCGCTTATTATTCGCTCGGCGGGGGAGTTTTTGAGAATATAGCCGCAAATCTCGCTTTTCAGCGCACGGATAATAAAATCATCCTCGTCGAATGTCGTAAGCAAGAGCGGCGCACAAAGTCCCTCGGCAAGCATACTTTCAGCCGCAGTTATCCCGTCGCATTCCGGCATACGAATGTCCAAAAGCGCTACGTTCGGGTGAACACGCCGCGCAAGCTCCAAAGCTGTTTTACCGTTCTCCGCTTCTCCCGAAATCTCCATATCGTCCTGTGAGGAAATTATCATTTTCAACCCCTCACGTACTATTATATCATCGTCCGCTATCAGTACCCTTATCATAATTCACTCCAAAATATTTATTGTTCTAAAGCCCGTTACGCCGCATCGGAAAAGACATTTTCCGCCCGCAAGACTCGTCCTGTCCTCTATCCCGTCAAGCCCCATTCCCTTTGAAAAACCGCTGAGAACGCTATGCGGCGCAATATCCTGTTGCGAATTGGGAGTTTAACATATTTAAGGATACCAAGTTGAACCCGCATTATAATATCATTGCTTTACAAAAGGAATGATCGCAGTAATAAACTTGCGGTCATTTTACTTTGTAATAAAAATGCATACTTATTGCCAGCCGAGAACAGTGCATTTATAAAAAAATGAAAAAGTAGCGGATCCTTTAACTGTTTTACTGCAAAGCATAATCTAAGGAAACGCTGATTAAAAAGCAATTTTGAAGCGAAATCCAAGGATTTTCAAATTTTTGTTATTTTTTGGAAAGCGTACAAAAAAACAGGTGGACTTTCTATCAAAATGCCACCTGTTTTTTATAATTTATTGCCCATTTTTCGCAAAAGGGCATAGTTATCCCGTAATCGGTTTGAAATCTTTGTTTGAAAGTTTAACCATTAATAGGTTAGCACACGAAAACAATACATTTAATTTGTTTAAATTGAGGCTGAATATCAAACCGTGTAAATGGCAATAATACCCACAAGAAAGTGAGGTATTGTACAATGAAAAGAACACAC
>CANRFR010000109.1 GCA_947629945.1 uncultured Clostridia bacterium
CTCTCCCTACGGGTTTTCCCCTCGAGCTCCCTTTTCCCCTCTCCCTCACCCCTTTCCCCCTATACCACTCAATGAGGATGACCATTTTTTATAACCGACTTTTTATACAGACTGAGCCCCGTCTTTCCACAAAAAGACGGGGCAAACTGTTATTTATCGACTTTTGGTTTAAAAATTACTTTTTCTTATCTGCAATAGCCGCCTGAGCCGCCGCAAGTCTTGCGATCGGAACACGGAACGGCGAGCAAGATACATAAGTCAAACCGATCTTGTGGCAGAACTCAACGGACGAAGGATCGCCGCCGTGCTCGCCGCAGATACCAACGTGCATTTCGGGACGTGTCTTCTTGCCGAGCGTGATAGCCATTTCCATCAGCTTGCCGACGCCTGTCTGGTCGAGCTTCGCGAACGGGTCGTTCTCGAAAATCTTCGTATCATAGTAAGCGTTCAGGAACTTGCCCGCGTCGTCGCGAGAGAAGCCGTAAGTCATCTGAGTGAGGTCGTTTGTACCGAAGCAGAAGAACTCGGCTTCCTTAGCGATCTCGTCAGCCGTGAGCGCCGCTCTCGGAATTTCGATCATTGTACCTACCTCGTATTTAAGGTCAACGCCCGCGTTCTTGATTTCCTCGTCGGCGGTATCCACTACGATATCCTTAACGAACTTCAGCTCCTTAACCTCGCCTACGAGCGGAATCATAATCTCGGGAACGATATTCCAGTCGGAGTGCTTCTTCTGAACGTTGATAGCCGCACGGATAACCGCTCTTGTCTGCATTTTTGCGATTTCCGGATAAGTTACGCAAAGACGGCAGCCACGGTGACCCATCATCGGGTTGAACTCGTGCAGCGACGCGATAATCGCCTTGATCTGCTCAACGGACTTGCCCTGAGCGTCAGCCAGCTTCTTGATGTCCTCTTCCTCGGTCGGAACGAACTCGTGAAGCGGCGGGTCAAGGAAGCGAATGGTTACGGGGCAGCCCTCAAGAGCCTCGTAAAGCTGCTCGAAGTCGCCCTGCTGATACGGCAGAATCTTGTCGAGAGCCTTTTCGCGCTCCTCAACGGTATCCGCGCAAATCATCTCACGGAACGCCGCAATTCTGTCCTCGGCGAAGAACATGTGCTCGGTACGGCAAAGACCGATACCCTCTGCGCCAAGCTCTCTTGCTTTCTTAGCGTCTGCGGGAGTATCCGCGTTGGTGCGAACTTTAAGCTTTCTGAACTTGTCCGCCCAGCCCATAATTCTGCCGAACTCGCCCGCGATCTGAGCGTCAACAGTCTTGATAAGACCGTCGTAAATGTTACCGGTCGTACCGTCGATGGAGATCTCGTCGCCCTCGTGATATTCCTTGCCTGCAAGCGTGAACTTCTTGTTTTCCTCGTCCATATTGATGTCGCCGCAGCCGGATACGCAGCAAGTACCCATACCGCGCGCAACAACGGCAGCGTGAGAAGTCATACCGCCGCGAACGGTGAGTATACCCTGAGCCGCCTTCATACCGGTGATGTCCTCGGGAGAAGTCTCGAGACGTACCAGAACTACCTTTTCGCCTCTGGACTTCCACTCAACAGCGTCGTCGGCTGTGAATACGATCTTACCGCAAGCAGCTCCGGGAGAAGCGCCCAAGCCCTTGCCAACGGGAGTTGCAGCCTTAAGAGCGGCAGCGTCGAACTGCGGGTGAAGCAGAGTATCGAGGTTGCGCGGGTCGATCATTGCGACTGCCTCTTCCTCGGTCTTCATACCCTCGTCAACGAGGTCGCACGCGATCTTGAGCGCTGCGGGAGCGGTTCTCTTACCGTTGCGGCACTGAAGCATATAGAGCTTCTTGTTCTCAACGGTGAACTCCATATCCTGCATATCGTGATAATGGTTTTCAAGAGTATCGCAAACCTTGATGAAGTCCTTATAAGCCTCGGGGAACTCCTGCTCCATCTGGGTGATGGGCATAGGAGTGCGAACGCCCGCAACAACGTCCTCGCCCTGAGCGTTCTTCAAAAACTCGCCCATGAGCTTCTTCTTGCCGGTAGCGGGATCTCTCGTGAACGCAACGCCCGTGCCGGACTCCTCGTTCAGGTTGCCGAATACCATCGGCATTACGTTTACCGCGGTGCCCCAGCTGTACGGGATATCGTTGTCGCGGCGGTATACGTTCGCTCTGGGGTTGTCCCAAGAACGGAACACGGCTTCGATAGCGAGCTTAAGCTGCTCGATCGGGTCGCTCGGGAAGTCCTTGCCGAGCTGCTTCTTGTACTCGGCCTTGAACTGATTTGCCAGCTCCTTAAGGTCGTTAGCGTCGAGATCTACGTCGTACTGAACGCCCTTCTTGGCCTTCATTTCATCAATGAGCTTTTCGAAGTACTTCTTTCCGACTTCCATAACAACGTCGGAGAACATCTGGATAAATCTTCTGTAAGAGTCGTAAACGAATCTCTCGAACTTGGGGTCGGGGTTGCCCGCGATCATAGCAGCGGCAACTTCGTCATTCAAGCCGAGGTTCAAAATGGTGTCCATCATGCCCGGCATGGAAGCGCGCGCGCCCGAACGAACGGAAACGAGCAGCGGATTTTCCTTGTCGCCGAACTTCTTGCCGTTGATCTCCTCCATTTTCTTGACGTTAGCCATAGCCTCCGCCATGATCTCGTCGTTGATCTTTCTGCCGTCCTCATAATACTGAGTGCACGCCTCGGTAGAGATCGTGAAGCCCTGCGGTACGGGCAAACCGATCTTGGTCATCTCCGCGAGGTTAGCGCCCTTGCCTCCGAGCAGCTCGCGCATTGTAGCGTCGCCCTCCGAGAACATGTAACAATACTTCTTAGCCATTGGATTGTTCCTCCTGTTAGTGAAAATAGAATTTATAGGGGTAAGAGCGCGTAAGCGAGCCGTTTAAGCGCGCTTTTACTCATACCTCTAATTCTCTAAATACTATTATAACACATCTTTGAAAAAATTGCTAGTATTTTTATAAATTTTTTTGAAATATTTTACAGAATATACAAAAATCGAGAATTTTAGGTAGATTATCACAGTTTGAGCGTATTTATTACGAGCGGAAAATACCTATAATGATTATATTGCTATATTGCGAATTTTAAACGCAAAAAATCTCCCGCCTTTTCGATGGGAGATTTAAACTGCATTTAATTAAATTTTACTTTACAACGCGAACGCCCACAACATTCTCAACAGCTTTAAGCTTTTCGATAATGCCGTCGGTGTTGCCCTTAACGTCAAGACAAGTATAAGCGTAGTCTTTCTTGGACTTGCTTTCCATGTTCTCAATGTTGAGACCCGCCGCGGAAACGGGAGCGGTAACATTGTTGATAACGCCCTCCACGTTCTTGTGAATAACGCAGACTTTCGCGTCGCCCGTGATGGGCATTGTCATATTCGGGAGATTTACAGAGTTGGTGATGTTGCCGTTTTCAATGTAGTCCGTAACTTCTTTTACCGCCATAACAGCGCAGTTGTCCTCGCTTTCGGGAGTGGACGCGCCGAGGTGCGGCAATACGATAACATTCTCGTGACCGATAAGGTTGTCGCTGCCGAAATCGGTGGTGTAGCAAGCCATACCGCCGTTTTCAAGAGCCGCGGTAACGTCCGCTTCAACAACGAGAGTGTCGCGCGAGAAGTTAAGTAATCTAACGCTCTTCTTCATCAAACCGATAGCCTCCGCGTTTATCATACCCTTGGTATCCGCAGTCGCGGGAACGTGCAAAGTGATGTAGTCGCTCTGCGTGTAAATATCCTTAACGTCCTTTACAACCTTGACCGCGCCATTCAGCTTCAAAGCGTGCTCAACATTAAGGAACGGGTCGTATCCGACAACGTTCATACCGAGAGCTACAGCCGCGTTCGCCACAAGTACGCCGATAGCTCCCAAGCCGATAACGCCGAGGGTCTTGCCCATAATTTCGGGACCCACAAATTGGCTCTTGCCTTTTTCAACGAGCTTTGATACCTCGTCGCCCTTGCCCTTAAGGGTCTTTACCCACTCCATGGAAGCGGGTATCTTGCGCGAACTCATCAGCATAGCGCAGACGATAAGTTCCTTTACCGCGTTCGCGTTAGCGCCTGGGGTATTGAAAACAACGATACCCTTTTCACTGCACTTGTCGATCGGAATATTGTTTACGCCCGCACCCGCTCTCGCAATTGCGAGAAGGTTATCCGCGAACTCCATATCGTGCATAGCCGCCGAGCGAACCAGAATTGCGTCGGGGGTCTCAACGGCGTCACCTACGGTGTATTTGCTCTTGTCGAGCAGATCCGTGCCGCAAGCGGCGATCTTATTTAACGTTTTAATGTTGTACATTAGTAAAATCTCCTTACTTATTTTATATCGGTGTAACAACGGGGTTTCCGTCTCTGCCAAGCAACGGGGTAAGTCCAGCACCGTATCCGTTTGTGCGGTAAAGATAGTTTACGCCGGTCAATCTATCGACCCAAACTTCAATTACATTTACCACTCCCTGAGAATAAGTTTTTACGAATCTTTCGTTATCAGCCATAGTTTTCTCCTAAAAAATCATAATTTATTTTTTCCCCGCTGCGCGGGGAAAAAATTTATTGCTTTTTACTTATCGCTTAAACATCATCTTTAGGCAATTCCAACGGTTGTAATTTCAGTCTTAAAAAACGTATCTCCTCGTCAATGTCCTTGACAGTCTCGACTGCGTTTTCCTTAAGCGCGGTTCTGCGGATACGAATAAGTCTCTGATACTCTTCTATAAGCTGACCGTTATACTGTTTATCGGTATCTCCCATAGTAGTTTCACCTCGTTTTCCTTGACGTTAGTCAAGCGAAATCAGCCGTTCTTCTTCTCAAAGTCCGTCATAAAGTCAACCAACTTCTCAACGCCCTCGATAGGCATTGCGTTATAGATAGACGCTCTCATGCCGCCGACGGTTCTGTGACCTTTAAGGTTTTCAAAGCCAGCCGCCTTGCTCTCGGCCACAAACTTCTTATCCAAGTCCTCGTTGCCGGTAACGAACGGAACGTTCATCATAGAACGATCCTCGGGGCGAACGGTGCCCTTGAACAGTTTGCTTTGGTCGAGGAAGTCGTAGAGTATCTTAGCTTTCTTCTCGTTGTGAGCCTTCATAGCCTCCAGACCGCCCATTTTCTTTATCCACTTAAACACCTTGCCGCAGATGTAAATTCCGTAGCAGGGAGGAGTATTGTAAAGCGAATCCGCGTCTGCCTGAGTTTTCCACTTAAGCATTGTGGGAGTGCCGGGCAGAACATCGTCGGTTATCAGATCCTCGCGGATTATCGAGATAACCACGCCCGCGGGACCTATGTTCTTCTGAACGCCGCCGTAGATAACGCCGTACTTTGTAACGTCAACCGGCTCGCTCAAAAAGCAGGAGGAAACGTCGGCTACAAGAGTGTGCCCCTTGGTATTCGGCAGAGTTTTGAACTTAGTGCCGTAAATTGTGTTGTTCTCGCAGATGTAAACATAGTCCGCGTCCTCGGGGATTGCGAGATCGGAGCAGTCGGGGATATAAGAGAACGTCTTGTCGGCGGAAGAAGCGACTTCAACAGCCTCGCCGTAAATCTTCGCTTCGGCAAACGCTTTCTTCGCCCACTGACCCGTAATGATGTAAGCGGCTTTCTTGTTCTTCATCAAGTTCATCGGCACCGCCGCAAACTGCTGAGAAGCGCCGCCCTGCAAAAACAGAACCTTATAGTTATCGGGAATGTTCATCAGCTCACGGATATCCTTTTCGGCGGTCTTTATGATGTCGTCATAGACCTTGGAGCGGTGCGACATCTCCATAACGGACATACCGCTGCCGTTGTAATCAAGCATTTCGTCGGCAGCTTCTTTCAAGACCTCTTCGGGCAGCACCGCGGGACCCGCGCTGAAATTGTAAACTCTCATTGGAATTCCTCCTGTAATATATTACCAATTATAATTGAAGGGTACAATACCCCACTATTTCTATTATATGACATTTTTAACAATATGTCAAGAGGGAAATACCTGTTATGCGGAATTTTTATAAAAAAATTACAAAAACGCGCTCCGATTTCCCGAAGCGCGTTAAAATATTTTTAACTCTTAAAAGTTACGGAAGTGTGATAACTCTTTTAGCACTGTAAGCGCCTTTTACGGAACCCGCCGTCGCGCGAACGCGATAGGTGATCTTGGTGCCCTTAGCGCCTGTAAACTTGTAGCTTGTGGCGGTGGTGGACTTTATTGTCCAGGTCTTGCCGCCGTTGGTGGAGTAGGCGATGTCATAGCCCTTAGCGCTGTTTACCTTGTTCCAGTGAACAGTAGCCGCCGCCTGAACCGTGGGCGTGCCGAGCTTCAGCTGACCCTGTGTTGTAAAGATAGCCGCGTTGCTCCACGCTGTAGCCGCCTTTGTGCCGTTGTAGGACATTACCTTTACCTGATATTTTGTGCCCGCTTTCAAGCCGGAAAGCGTGATCGTGGGGTTGGTGACCCACTTCTGAGTGTACTTCGCAGAAGAACCGTAAACCTTGTAGCCTACCAGATATCTGGTAGCGTTCTTAGCCTTAGCCCATGTGAGCTTCGCGCCGGTACTCGTGATATTGCTCTTGGTGATAGTGCCGACCTTAGCGGGCGTTGCGGGAGCCTTTGTGGAAACATAAATATGAGTAAACGCGCTTCTCAAACCGTTCAGGTTAGTTTGAACGGCAACGTCGTACTGCGTGTTAACCTTAAGGTTTTTCAGCGTAACCTCGCTGTACTTGCTGTTTACCTGAGTGTATTTCGCGCTGGAGCCTTTTACCTTATAGCCGATTGTATATGTAGGATAGTAAGCCGCACCATTAGCATAACCGTAGGTAACATCGTTCCAATCCAATGAAAGAGTGTTCGTTGTGGAACTTACAAGCTTAAGACCACTGGATCTTGCCGGTTTTTCCATCGAGCAAGTAAGCTTTATCTCACCGCTGCCTGCCTTGCCATAGCCATCATACCAACCGTCAAAATATCTTCTTACTCGTATAATGTAATTACCTTTTTCCACATCATACTTTTGAGTGACGGAAAAAGTACTGTATTCCGAGTCCCAATAATACCCGTAATCTTCATCATAATAATTGGAATTGTAACCTCCCGCATCATAAACAGATGTGTCCTTGATATTTGAAAGACTTTTGCCGGAATCTTCTCTGATAACATCTATATACAGCTTGTCAATATGCGCCTGTAAATTAAGTTTTAAAACGCCATTACCTGATACGGTAAAGCGAAAATCTTTATAATTATGACCATTCGCATAATCTTCAGAGCTATCATACGTTATCTGCTCTATAACTTGTTTTCCATCAGTCAGCTTTGCTGCATGCGTACCGGGCACATCAGCCTCAGCCGCAAACGCCGTTACGGAAGTCAGCGGAGTGAACGCTGTAACCGCAACTGATGAAAGTGCCGTAGCCGCCGCCATAACAACGGAAGCAATTTTCTTTTTTAAATTCATTTAGTTATCCTCCATTTCAAAAATCTGTGGGCAAAATTACCCTTATATCTATTTTATCACATCTTCTTCACTTTGTCAATATATTTTTGTCAAAAATAATATATGAAAAAGAATTAAACAGCATTGACCAATCTACAATAATTTCAACATAATTTTCAAATACATATTGCAACTTTCCGCGAAATATGTTATAATTATTATAAATGTATGTGGATATATAGCAATCCACGAAAATAACTCTGCAGTTCAATTAAACGTTATAATGCGGGGCTGGGGCTTAAACGCACTAATGCCGCTTTAATTGTGTGGATTGCTATAAGGAAAGGTGGAAAATAATGGAAACAAAATATATCTTTGTCACGGGCGGCGTGGTTTCGGGACTGGGAAAAGGAATAACGGCGGCTTCATTGGGACGGCTGCTGAAAATGCGGGGATACCGCGTGACGATACAGAAGTTTGACCCGTATCTCAACGTCGATCCCGGCACAATGTCGCCGTATCAACACGGCGAGGTTTTCGTGACGGACGACGGCGCGGAGACCGACCTCGACCTCGGTCACTACGAGCGTTTTATCGACGAGAACCTCTCGGTGAACTCCAACGTTACTACCGGCAAGATATACTGGACTATATTAAATAAGGAAAGGCGCGGCGATTATCTTGGCGGCACTGTTCAGGTCATACCGCACGTGACGAACGAAATAAAAGACCGCGTTTACAGAGCGGCGAACAGCGGCGCTAATCCGGTAGACGTTGTTATAACCGAAATCGGCGGCACCGTCGGCGATATTGAAAGCACTCCGTTTTTGGAGACTATTCGTCAGGTAAGCTACGAAAAGGGACGCGAGAACGTGCTCTACATTCACGTTACGCTTCTGCCCTATATTACAGGCTCCAACGAGCTTAAAACCAAGCCCACTCAGCACAGCGTTAAAGAGCTGCTGTCGCTCGGTATTCAGCCGAACATACTTGTTTTGAGAAGCGAACAGGAAGTTCCGATGGAGATGCGCGAAAAAATAGCGCTGTTTTGCAACGTTCGCAAAGAGGATGTTATCCAGAATTTGACGGCAAGCTCACTTTACGCCGTACCGCTTATGCTTGAAAAAGAGGGTCTGGCGCACTCGGCTTGTTATCATCTCGGGCTGGAGGACAGAAAACCCGATCTTACCGAATGGCAGGAGATGGTGCACCGTCAGGAGAACGCCACAAAGCCCCTTACTATCGGACTTGTGGGAAAATACGTTTCGCTTGCCGACGCTTACATTTCCGTTATTGAAAGTATTCGTCACAGCGGCGCGGTTTGCGGCTGCGATGTTGACATCAAGCTAATCAACTCCGAGGAGATAAACGCGATAACCGCCGCAGATATGTTGGGCGGGTGCGACGGTATATGCGTGCCGGGCGGTTTCGGCGACCGCGGTATCGAGGGCAAGATCGAAGCGGTGCGCTATGCTCGTGAGAACAAAGTACCGTATCTCGGCTTGTGTCTCGGTATGCAGATGGCAGTAGTTGAATTCGCGAGAAACGTCGCGGGTCTTGCGGGCGCAAATTCCGCCGAGTTCGGCGAGTTCGAGCACCCCGTCATCGACATTATGCCCGACCAAAAGGGCGTTGATATGG
>CANRFR010000110.1 GCA_947629945.1 uncultured Clostridia bacterium
TCTTTAACTACTGATGTCATCAAAAGTATCACCGGAAGAGATTGGATCTTGTCTATAACTTGATCGAGAATTAGTATTAGAGTTCCCGCCGTTCGCCATAATTGAGGAGCGAAAGAAGTTCATCAAATCCTTTGCGGTGAGTTTTGAATCGCAGTCGAGAAACCAATCATCAAATGCACCTGCATACCAATACGAATCGGCATGCATACCGAAAATAATGTCCGCTGTGCAAGAGCGGTTAAGTTCTCCCGTGAACGTCAAATCCTCGGATTTCCACACCGTGCCACTGCTTTTATCACCAACAACATAGCAAGCCTTTTTGTTGTCAGACTCTATAATTGCCGCAACAAAATACCACTGCCAACTATTAAACTGAAATGGCGCACGAACCCACTCGTCAAGAATTAACTCGCCGCTTTCGTCATACAACATAAGCCGCAAATCTCCGTCCCAAAACGAGAGATAAAATATAGGATTGCCCGGTCCGTAGCGAGTGTTGAAGATAGGGCAGAATTGAGAGCCTATCGAGTAAATCGTAGGGCAGATCCACCCGCCGCAGATAATGCGTTCGCCGAGATTCGAGAAAATCGAACCGTCATTTGTAATTTTCAAATATGTTTGCTCTGTGGGCGGGTCATTGGTGTTCATTCTAAAACAATTTCCGTACTCGGATTTTTTTAGAACCGCTGTTGGAGCAGACCAATTATTTATAAACGCTTTTCTGCCTTTGCCGGACGAATCGGAAAGGCAAGTATCCTCATCGGGGTTTTCCTCATTAAACCGCCACAAACCGTCCTTTGCATATTCTGCGGGAAATTCACCTGTGAAGTCGGTCTGCTTGCTTAGAATTGATTTCAGAGCCATTTCGTCACCTCCAACGGCTTTTAGCGACTATTTCAAGATTTGTGAACGTACCGCCACTTGCCGTGATTTTAATTTCGTTATTTCCCACATCAAGAGAGGGAAAATTCAAGTCCTGCAAATAAGGCAGAGCGTTTCGCAGCGTTACTCCGCTTGTGTTTTCTACCCAAGCTGTCATTTTTTCGGAGTCGATTATCAGAACCTCGTTAGCTGGCAACACGGCATTTACAATCTTTACAACAGAGCCGTTTGTGGTTATTGTAACGCTTGTTCCCGCTGAAAAAACACCTTCAATTCGATACACGGGATTTGAAAAAATATTGCCTTTTTCTCGTTTTACCGTGTGAGTTCCCACTGCAGAAATATTGAAATGCTCATCTGAAATTGCATATCCGAATGGGTCGGGACAGAGGAAATTCAATTCAAAGTTTCCCGCAGAGCAGATAAGCAATCGTTCACAATCGCACTTTTCGTTTAATCTCGCCATAAAATATCTGTCGGGAGCGTCATCAAGAATAAGCTGTTTCAAGCCGTTTGACGCGTCAAGCCAAGCGGAGATTTTATCAAGAACTGTTATTAAATTCTTCAAATTGCCTTTGGGAGAAACGGAGCAAGATATTTTAATTTCCCGGCTGTCAAAATCCGCACCAAAGTCGGCAATTCCGTACTTTCCGGGGATAACGGCAGTGGAATTTCGTAACGCTCCGCACACTTGCCACGAAGTCAGCCGTGCGTTTATTCCCATTTCTTTTGAGTGAACATCATCGTAATAAAACCCCATAAAATCACCGCCTTATGCCATGCTGTACCGCCCTTGGGCGCGGGAGCCGCTTTGAATCATATTGTACAATTCTTGTGAAATACTGCGAATATCGTCCTCGCTGCGTACTATCATCTGCTGAACCGTTACAAGAGGACCGCAACCCGCCGCAATTCCGTTTGATACATTTCCGCTAACCGTACCGTTTACATTGAAATCCGTAGGCAGAGAGGTTGACATATCTTCCGCTAAATTCTGCATCACTCCGTCAATATCTCGGCTCATATCCTCGGCGGCTTTTACAGCCTCGTCCCCGTTATCTTCAATCGAGCCGGACAAGCCTTTTACAAGCATTTCGCCAACCCATGCCATTTCTTTCGAGGGCGAATGTATGCCGAAAAAGCCGCAAATTCCGTCCCAGATACTCGAAACCCAGCCGCTGACCTTATCCCAAAGCCAAGACGCAAGCCCCGTTATACCGTCCCATAAACCTTTGACGATATTGCCGCCTATTTCAACAATGTTTCCCATTTGCGATGTAAAAGCGTCAACAATTCCGCCTATAATCTGCGGAACTGCTTTCACGATTTCAACGATTATAGTCGGCAGATTTTCAATAAGCGACACAAACAAAGTAATTCCCGCTTGAATAAGCTGTGGAATACTGTTTAAGATTGCATTTATTATGCTTGTGATTATTTGAGGTATAGCCGCCACTATTGTGGTTATAATCTGCGGTAAGTTCTCAACGAGAGAAACGAGGAGTTTAATGCCCGCGTCAATAAGCTGTGGGATTGCCGATAACACCGCCGTTATTATGCCCTCGATAATCTGCGGAATAGCCTCCACTATCGCCGAAATAATATCCGGCAAAGCGGCTACCAAAGAGGTTAAAAGCTGTATTCCCGCGTCAATTATCTGCGGAATAGCTCCGATTATAAATTCCACTATTGAGGTTATGATTTGCGGCAGAGCCTCTATTAAAACGGGAATTGCGTCAAGCAAACCTTGTGCAAGTCCCGTAATTAGCTGTAAAGCCGCGTCAAGCAAAAGCGGAAGATTGTCGATTAAAGTTTGAACAATCTGCATTATGACTTCCACAATTTGCGGAATTAAAGTCGGAACTGCCTCGGCTATTCCTTGAACAAGCGACAAAATAATCTGCATACCTGCGTTTGCTATTTGCGGCAAAAGAGTGACCAATGCGTTCAGAATTTCGGTTATGACGTTTGTTATAACAGGTAACAGCTGCGGAATTGCATCAATTATTCCTTGTGCCAATGCTGAAATAATGGACGGTGCGCTTTCCAGAACAGCCGCCGCCAATGACGAAATAAGCTCTACGATTTGCGGAATAACAGAGGAAATCGCTCCCACCACAGAGGATACGCCGTTTTTAAGTTCCTCGCCCGCTTGTTTGTTTCCGGCAACAAGGTCGGAAAGTCCGTCCATAATCTGTGTAATACCGGGGAGCAGTTCGCCCACCATGCGGTTTTTTAGACCCGACATTGTTCCGTTTAGGCGGCTTAAACTGTCCTCAAAAGCGGCAGAGGCGGCTACGGCTTGGTTGCTCATAACCATTCCGTAATCTACCGCCTCTTGCTTTAATTTTTCCGTTTCTTCTGCGGAAGTGTTCAGCACCGCCGCCATATCCACAGCGGATTTTCCGAGTAAATCATTCGCCGCCGCAGTACGCTCCGCACCGCTTTCCATTCCTTGCAAGGCTGTGATAACAAGCTGTAATTGCTCGTCTTGGGATTTTCCGTTCAAATCTTCAATGGAAAGACCGACCGCCGCTAGCTTTTCAGCCGCCGAATCGGAGCCGCCCACCGCATCCGTGATGACGGTTGACAGTTTTTTCATTCCCGTCTGAAGATTGTTTACGTCTGCGCCGCATCGTTCAAACACATATCCCCATTTTTGATAGCTTTCCGCACTTATGCCTATTTTCTGCGAGGTCTTGTCAATAGCGTCACCCGCACTTGCGGTATCGTTCGCCATATCCCACAGCTTTTTACCCGCTGCCACAGCTGCCGTTCCGATTGCCGCCGCAGCTGCGCCCAGAGCCGCGCCGACTTTCTTTGCAGTATCGCCAAGTTTGGAGAATTTCCCGTCCGCGCCATCGGCGGTATCTCCCGCACTTTTTACATCTTTGGAGAAATCTTTCGCTCCATCGGCGGCATCGTCAAATCCTTTTTCGACGGTTTCGAGCGACTTGTTGTTGTCCGAAAGCTCACGCTCCATTCCGTTCAAAGCCGCCTGAGCGTTATTCAACTGTATCTGCCAATTTTGAGTGCGTTTATCGTTTTCACCAAAGGAATTGGCGGCATTGTCGAGTGCGGATTTAAGTGTTTCGATTTTCTGTTTTTGAGCGTCTATTTCCTTGTTGAGGACTTCATTTCGTGCGGAAAGAGCCTGAACGGAACTGTCGTTCTTGTCGAACTGTGAGGTGACAAGTTTCATCTCCGAGCCGAGGACTTTAAGTGTCTGATTTATCTCGGACAGGGATTTTTTGAACTCTCGTTCGCCCTCTACGCCTATTTTTAAGCCGAAATTGTCGGACATTTTTTACGTCACCTCCTTGAAAAATGGGTATAAAAAAAGAGCCTTGCGGCTCTGAAATATATGGAAAGTGAATAGCCTGTCGGCTTCTCACTTTGATAATTATCAACCTTTTTCTTCTGTGTCTGATGCATGGGACCTCATGTAAATAATAAAATCCTCAACCACATTTCTTCCAATTTTCCCGTCACAATATTTATCTGCAAAATATGAAGAAATTATCTGAATTGCCTTTGTTTCATTAAAATTATTGACAGATTTGATATACTCCAAAAATCCACCAATTTTTAACCGAATATTTGATACTGTTCGTATACTTTTAGTAATTTCGACACTAGATTCCGGAGTAAGTGTGTCTCTTAATGCGATTAATTTTTTGTATTTATTATCCCAAAATTTAACATATGTAGTTTGCCCCTCTACTTTATAAATTGAGCGCGCATCATCGCAGATTAAAAACAATACCCTTTGGGCAAATTTTTCTTTTCCCTGATCTTCAAATAATGTTGTCAATTCGTACATGCAAGCATCTGACTTTAAATAATCATCTGATATAACAATTAAAGCAAAATCTTCTTGTCGAATTGTATTCATGAACTCTGTGATGCTATCTCCAAATCCCAGTTCAGTCTTATCTCGCTTAACAATAGCAAAACAGCCAATGCGATTTTGTATCTCATCAACCAACACCTCTTTACCCCAATTGTAGGAAATAAAAATGGTTGGAGTAGAAATAATATCTGATTGAATACTTCGAACTCTATTTTTGATTAATTCTATATACTCGAAAAAGCCGTTACATTGAGCGGCAACAATCGCATTTCTGCAACACAGGATTGCGAATCTGTTAAATTTTGCGATATCACCAAACATATTCTGTCGGGGTATTTCTTTTGCATTATCATAAACCCATAACGAGTATCTTGCAAATTCAAAAACGGAATCAAAATCAGTATTTCGTAATGCCAGCATTTCTTTACGGAATACAGAATAAAAATTATATGGAATGTAGTATTCTAAAGGGCAAAATCCAATTTGTGCATTATTACAAAATACCTGTCGAAAATTAAACCAAGAAAGATTTTTTTCAAGTATTCTCTCAAACGAAATCAGTTTCTCTTTGTAAATTTTATTGAAAGCGTCAACCGTTTGATTAAGAAGTAGGTTGTCCATATTCTCTAGTTCCTCTTTACAGAATGAAAAAGAATCCTTGCAAATTTCAAAAAGGTTTTGAAACAAAGCACCTGGTGCCTCAAAACAACGCCTTCCGTTTGAAACATCAAAAGTACACATCTCAAAATACTTAATAATTTTTTCGAATAATTCACGTATTACTGATTTGTCGATTTTACAAGAACATTCATTTTTTAAACAGTATTCGATCCAATTAATCTTTTGTAAACAGTAAGTATCTAGTGTTTCGTTATCAATTTCATTAACAAGTAAAGCAAGGGGATGTTCCTTTAACCATATATTTTTTATATATTCTTCAAAGTCCATAATACCACCTACACATAAAACTTCTATATCAAAACGAGTGAATTCCCTATATAAATCATTATACCACACATTTTTATTTTTTTCAACCACTTTTCAAACTAAATCCCAAACGGAATGACCTCATCAATAAACATCTCCCTCTTAGGCTTTGCAATGCCAATAAACTGTTTATGACACTCCCACAAATCGAGCAGCTCCCCAAACGGCATAAACCACACCTCATCCGGCGTGAGGTGCAGCTGTGCCGTGCCATAATAGAACAGCCGAACAAATAACTCATCGTCACTTACTCGGCTGTTACTGCGTTTTTTGGATTGTCCTCACTCTGTATCACACGATTTGTCCCCTTAGTCATCGCCGCCATTATTGCATTTTTGTATTCCGCAAGGTCGGATGGAACAGTCAAAAGCTCGACTTCTTCTGCAGTTAAAAGCGGCTTTTTGTCCTCGCTCCGCAAATTATGTATCTGTATCGGCTGATTGCACAAAAGCACAATAAGCCACACGATCTCGTCAAGTGCCTGCTCAAAATTCTCGGAGTTCATCAGTTTATCGCCGAGGTTCTCCAAGCCGCCGTAACGTTTCGCTATTTCCTTTGTCGCTTTGGTGGTGAGGAGCATTTCGTACTCCTCGCCGCCGATTGTAACTACTGCCGAGCGCTCATTCATAGATCAAACCTCCTCGTTTGTGTCAGGAACAGTATCCGGTTCACTTGCTGCGTATGCCGGTTCATAAACCGATTTGTACCAGTCTGCAATAACACTTTCAGGTACACCGGTATCACCCTCGGTTACCTCCGCTTTCCACGGGTGAGTGCCTTTGCTGTCTGGTTTGGTGCGGCGCAGAACAGTTCCCTCAATGGTCGGAGTGGAGAAAGTGATGCTGTCGCCTTTGGTCGCAAGCGAGGTTGACGGAATACCGAATTTCACGCGGTATAACCAGAAATAACGGTACTTGCCGTTGGATTTCTTTGCACGAAAACCGATAGCAACAGGTTCTCCGCCGTCCTCGCTTGCGGAAATAACCACCTTGTTGCTGTCAATGGTCGCTCCCGTGAGCGTTGACGCGGCATCGTTTCCAATATCGTCCACACCAAGTGACAGCGTTCCGCTCTTGAACTCCTTGACGATTTCGGACGCACCGTCATCGGCATAAAGAGTAGCCTCGGCAAGCTCCACCGACAGTTCCGCGCTCATAGCCTTAGCGAGTTTTGTCGGTGTTCCGTAAGTTTCATCACCGTTTTCACCCTCGGTTATTTTTGCGTAATACAGCATATCCAAGCCAATTGTAGCCATAATATCAAACCTCCGTTTCATAAGATTTAGCCGTATCAATAGCGTAATGATGGTAGCCCGTTTCTTTTTCATACTCCACATACCGCCTGTCGGTTATGGTAAAATCGGACTTCATCAGCAGCTTTTCAACGGCTTTTTTCAGTTTCAAGTAATTGTGCTTTGAATAAATCGACAAACGAACCTCTGAAATATCCACTTGCGGAATATTGTCCGAAAACAAGTCGAAAGTGTCGGAAATCGGCACTAAAACGATATATTCATCGGGCGGATTATCCGAAAACACACCCGTTTCAATGGGGATATTCAGTGGTTTCAGAGCCGTTTTTATTTCCGAAAAAATACTCACATTTTCTTCACCTCTTTCTCGAACATTTCTTCCATTGCTTGTATCGCAGACTTTTTAGACGCATTTTTAGCGGGTTTCAAGAACGGTTTAGCCGCCTGTTTTGAACTTCCGTATTCAAGAATGTTCGCAATTTTTGCGTTACTGCTGCCATCACTTCTCGGCTCCGAAAAACCGACTTTGATGTCGTGATTGCCCTCTCTGTCAACCTTGACGGGAGTAAGTCCCAGAGCCTTTTCAAGCTGCCCTGTGGATTTTCCGCTTTTGCCTATCACGGCTGATAGATTGCTTTTCGTCTTTTTGAGAACTTCCTCGCCACCGCTTTGGAGAACCTTTTCGGCTACTGCGTCCATATCCTTTCCCAGCCGAGATATTTTCAAAAGAAACTCCTCCGGCAGCTTAAAATCTGCTTTAGCCACTTGGTTTCACCTCACTTGCAAGAATTTCAATATACATTCCTTTTCCACGCAAGCCGTCAACCGAAAGTATCTCAAATTCGGCATCATCACAGCGAATAGTCATATCTTCCGTTATTTTCAGATTTGGAATTGTGCGAAACTCAAACATATCCGTAGCCTTTGAAAAAGTTGCTCTGTTTGCCCAAAATTCAGTCGCTCCTCGCTGTTCACGATAGGCTTTGACAGCAGCTAAAACAACATCGGAATCTACCGCAAATCCGTCCTCATCGGTGGAGAGAGTTTTCTTTATGATTTCGATTTGAGTATTCATTTTTCCGTAACTCATCATACCCTCCATTTTCTGTCAAGCCTTAAAAGAAGATTTACTGTGTCCCACACCTGTTTTGCCGCATTTGTATTGTTAGCGAAAAAGCCGCCCGTTGAGCCATCTCGACTTTCGTAGAAATGGCTCGACAGCATAATTACGGCTTGTTCTGTGGTAGGCGGCATTTCGTTTTCAGAGTAGAAATTCCGCTCCAAATGCTGATAGCTTTCGGCATAAGAAACAGCCGCATTGATATAGCTTTGGAGTAGTTCATCGTCCTCGGAATGTTCGAGAATAAGGTTCGCCTTTACTTTTTCAAGCAAGGTCATACCGCCGCACTCCTTTCATTAAGTACCGCTTGCAGCTTTCATCTTCAAAAGCTGGATACCCTCCGGCAGGATAACCTTGCCGTCAACTCGCTCGGTAGCGACATAACCTATCTGTCCGTTTGTAGCGTACAGTTCGTTCAAACGCTGAACTGTTCTGCCCGCACGGTCGCCGATCCAGTAGTTCTTGAAGTCACCAAAAGCAATCGTAAGCGCACCCGCCGCCATTGTCGGAACATAAGGCGAAGTGAAAATCTCATAGCCGAGAAGTCGGTCGGGCTGTCCCGCCTGAACGGACGGCTGCCACAGATACGCACCGTTTTGGTCTTTCAGCTTGCGAATAGCGGAGATAGTCGCGTCATTCATCAGGAACTTTGCGTTTCTGCGGTACGGGGATTTCAGCGCATACACAAGGCTGATGAGTTCATCGGCGGTTATTGCGTTATTCGCCGCAGCGGTAACCCCTACTGTGCCGCCGTTGGCAGTGAAGATACCCGTGGGCTGATTTGTTCCCGTACCGACACAGAAAGCTTCCTCCTCGGCAATACCAAAGGCACGGGCGAACTCTTTCATAAGATAATCTTCAATATCGAAAGCGGAGTCTTGAAGAAGTTCCACGCTGACACGGCAAAGGTCGGTCAGCTTGAAAGCATCGATCTGTTTCTGTCCGAAAGTGGGATTGCTCTCGGTG
>CANRFR010000111.1 GCA_947629945.1 uncultured Clostridia bacterium
CAACAACAATACGAACAACGGCGGCACTACCGACAACAACGATACAAACAACGGTGGTCAGCCTGACAACAACGACACGAACAATGGCGGCACGCCCGACAACAACGATACGAATAACGACGGCTCGGACAGCGGATTTTCTTGCTCTTGGAAAGCTGAAAACACATGGGAAGAGAGCGGAAAGCAATGCGGAACGGTGGAACTTACCATTAAAAACGACACCGGCAGATCCGTTTCTTCGTGGACGGCAGAGTTTGCCGTTCCGAGCGGATTTGAGATAACCACAGGCTGGAGCGGTACATACAGCGTCAACGGCACAACCGCGAAAGTCTCAAACGTTGAATATAATGGAGAAATCCCCGCAGGCGGCAGCGTAAGCGTTGGCTTTAACTACAGTTCCCCAACGGTATTCACTCCGCCGTCAAGCGTTAATATCAACGGAACTGCCGGAAGTTCTTCGGGCGGGAACGGACAAAACGGCGGCAACGACGGTAATAACGGCGGCAATGGAGGTAACAACGGTGGCAACGGCGGTACCGACAAAAATCAAGACGACCCCGCACCCTCCGAAGATATGCTGAAGCTGCTTGAACGCAGCGACAAGGCTGTTCAAGGCGATGATTGGCTGCACACCGACGGCAACAGGATACTCGATAAGAACGGAAAACAGGTTTGGCTTACCGGTGTGAACTGGTTCGGCTACAACACAGGTACAAACACGTTTGACGGCTTGTGGAACAGTCAAATGCGCGGAACGGTAAAAGCGATTGCCGATCACGGCTTTAATCTTATTCGCGTGCCTATTTCTGCGGAGCTTTTAAACCAATGGTCAAACGGCGAATACCCCAAGGCGAATTTCAACAGCGCGTCCAATCCCGAAATGAACGATATGAACAGCTTGCAGATTTTCGACTACTTCCTAAAGCTTGCCGAGGAAAACGGTATGAAAGTTATGCCGGATATCCACAGCGCCGAGACCAACGCTATGGGGCATAACGTTAACCTTTGGTTTACGGACAGGATATCTCTAGATGATTATTACAGCGCTTTGGAATGGTTAGCAAACCGCTATAAGGACAACGACACTATAATCGCCATCGACCTTAAAAACGAACCTCACGGTAAGCCCTATGAGGGATCGGGCGCGGCTATCTGGAACGACTCGACAGACAAAAACAACTGGAAATATACAGCCGAGCAGGCGGCTTCCAAAATTCTTGCAAAAAATTCGAATGTGCTTATAATGATCGAGGGCACGGAGATCTACTCCAAGAACAACGGCAGCTATTCGTCAACAAACGACGCAGATTACTACTTCAACTGGTGGGGAGGAAATTTGCGCGGCGTTAAGGATTATCCCGTAGATTTGGGAGAATATCAAAACAAAGTCGTTTATTCTCCGCACGACTACGGACCTACGGTTTACGAGCAGCCGTGGTTTGCGGGCGGTTTTGATTACAACAGCCTTATCGATGATTGCTGGCAGGACAATTGGCTTTACATTCATAAGGACAACATTGCGCCGCTGCTTATCGGCGAGTGGGGCGGATTTATGAAAGAACCTAACCTAAAATGGATGACTTGTATGCGTACCTTGATAGGCGAATACCATTTGAATCACACATTTTGGTGCTATAACGCAAACTCCGGAGATACCGGCGGCTTAGTTCTTGATGATTTCACGACTTGGGATACCGAAAAATACAATTTCGTCAAAGAGGTCTTGTGGCAGGAAAACGGAAAGTTCGTGGGGCTTGATCACGCAATTCCGCTTGGCGAGAACGGAATCTCCGTTTCCAACGCAAACGGTTTATAAATTTGACAGCTTTAAGCGATCATACCGATCGGTTATTATGTGTTTTTGCCGACAGCTTTCGTTGTCGGCATTTTTATTCTTTTGTTGTTGAACAATCGGATTTTTTTTGTCAAAAATGCACAATTTATCATTGGAAATATCAGTAAAAAAATAGCTTGATTTAATTTGAAATCCATAGTATAATATTTAAAGAGAATTAGACCTTTTTATTTACATTTTTGCATTTTTAACTGTATAAACTGTTTTGCTGTATATTTCTATAATTCCGTTTTGTTGTTATATCCTAATAAATTATTGCGGAGGATTTATAAGTTATGGTTCATGTAAGAGAAGACAAGTGTATAGGCTGTAACGCATGTATACGTTCTTGCCCTATTCCCAGTGCAAACATTATCAATGGAATGAAAGTTTTTGTAAACAACACCGAATGCATACAATGCGGTGAGTGCATCAAAGCTTGTCAACACGGCGCAAGATATTACGACGATGATTTGGAAAAGGTTTTGGAGCTTATCAAAACACAGAACGTTTCGTTTATTGTAGCACCCTCAATCAAGGCTTCTATGGATGGCACATGGCGTCATGTCCTCCAATGGTTTAAGGACCAGGGCGTCAAAGAGGTTTATGACGGCGCTTTCGGAGCGGATATATGCACTTATATGCATATTCAATATTTTAAGCTTCATCCGGAAAGCAAAGTTATTTCTCAGCCTTGTGCGGCTATTGTAAATTATGCCGAAAAGCACAAACCGGAACTTATCCCGTCGCTTTCTCCCATTCAATCCCCGCTTCTTTGCGCGGGAATTTACGCGAGAAAATATCTTAACAATCAGGATATACTTGTTGGCGTTACTCCTTGTATCGCGAAATCGGAAGAGTTTCAGAACACCGGCATTATTAGCTACAATATCACGTTTAAAAATATAGTAAGATACATAAAGAGGAGCGATGTCACCTTAAGCAATGGCAGAAGCCCGTTTGAATTCTCTGTGGCGCGCGGCTTTGACGGTGCGTTTTACCCTATGCCGGGCGGACTAAAGGATTGTCTGCACGGTTACAACCCGGAACTTACCGTAACGACATCCGAGGGCGCAAATAAAGTTTATGATGATCTCGACAATTATCTTGAGTCCGAAAAACATCATCTACCTGCGGTTTACGATGTTTTGAACTGTGAATTTGGCTGCAATACGGGCGTTGGTGCGCGTGAAAACGTCAACTCCTTTAACGCGTATGATATTATGGTTCACGCGAAAAAATGGGCTAATCGCAACAGTACGTCGGCCCGTTTCCACAAAAAGATTTTTAAAACTTTAAAGTTAGAAGACTTTATCAGAAGTTATGAAAACAGATGTACCATTATCGAACCTACCGAAGAACAGCTTAATGAGGTTTTTTGTTCTATGGGCAAATTCACCGAGACGGATCGCCACATCGACTGTCACGCGTGCGGATACAAATCTTGTTACGATATGGCTCGGACTATTTTCTACGGAAACAACAAGCCCGAAAATTGTATAGTTCACGAAAGAAATGTTTTGAATGAAATGGCTGCCAAAATCGAAAGTCAAAATAACAAACTTGCAGACATTGTCAAGAATATTCATCAATCAATGCAGTTGGTTTCGGACAAGATACAGCCGATTCACAAACAGGCTGAAGAAAACACTGTCAAGAACAATAATATCAAAACCGATATGAACACCCTTGAGTCCGATATCAGCGCGATATTTGACCGTGCGAACGAGATAGCCGATTTTGTAAACCAGATAAGCGTGGGTATCAGCGAATACGAACGTATTCTTGAAAAGATAAAGGGTATTTCCGAACAGACAAACATTCTCGCGATAAACGCTTCTATTGAAGCGGCAAGCGCGGGTCAATTCGGAAAAGGTTTTGCGGTTGTTGCCGGCGAGATAAGGATGCTTGCAGTGCGCTCAGCGGATACGGTAAAAGCTGCGGAACAGCATACTAAGCAGATTTTGGAGAATATAGGTGGCATCAAAGGCTGCTCCGAGAAAATAAAGTCAGACGTTGACAGCACAACAGCCAATGCTAATAACACCGATAGCTCCGTAGACGATCTTAATGAAAGCTTGAAATTCATTAATCAAAGCGTTACGGAAATTATCTACATCATTCAGCAGGTAACCGAATTGGTGTCAAGTTTGGAAACAGACGCTCAATAAATATTTTGCCGCGATTTTTACATCGCGGCATTTTTGTTGCATAATACCTCGCGGCGGTTCATAGAATTAAATGTAAATCAATCCGTTGGAGGTACAAAATGAAAGAGTATCTGCCTGAGGGCTTTTTGTTCGGAACGCCCGAAAACTCGGCGTGCACAGCTTCTTATCAAAGTCTTGCCGAATGTCTTAAATCGGGAAAAATCCTAGAAGCCCCTTGTATCGTATGCAACAGCGACCACGATCTTGTTATAGACCTTGGCTGTATGCGCGGCATTATACCGCGTGAAGAGGGCGCTATCGGCATTGCCGAGGGCACGACCCGCGATATCGCGCTTATCTCGCGCGTGAACAAACCTGTGTGCTTTGTTGTTACCGACTTTGACCGTGACGCAAACGGAATTGTACGAGCTGTACTTTCGCGCAAAAAAGCCCAGAAGCTATGTATGGAAAACTACATAAAACAGCTTGTCCCCGGAGATGTCATTCCCGCGCGAGTAACGCATTTGGAGCAATTCGGGTGCTTTGTGGATATCGGCTGCGGAATCCCGTCACTTATCCCAATAGACCTGATATCCGTCTCCAGAATTTCCCACCCATCGGACAGATTCTCCGTTGGGCAGGATATCAGAGCTGTCGTGAAATCCTTTGAGGACGGCAGAGTTTGCCTTACTCACAAAGAACTTTTAGGTACTTGGGAGCAAAACGCCGCTCTTTTCACTCAAGGCGAGACCGTCACGGGAGTAGTACGTTCCATTGAGGACTATGGCATTTTTGTAGAATTAACGCCTAACCTTGCGGGGCTTGCGGAGCCGCGCGACGGCGTTACTATTAACAGCTGTGCCTCCGTTTATATTAAAGCTATGATCCCCGAGAAGATGAAAATAAAGCTCATCATAGTGAACGCGTTTGACAACGCTTTTCACAACAACGAGCTTAATTACTTTATAACCTCAAAACATATCGACAGTTGGATTTACTCCACCGAAAACTGTAAAAAGCGAATAGAAACTTATTTCTGATTGCTGACTTACTTCTGATTTTTTATCTTATCCCAATATTCGCGCGCGGCGTTTTCAAGCTTGTTGTCGCCGAATTGGTAGTAAACCTTATCCTTTATGTTGTCCGGCAGATATTGCTGCTTTACATAGTGGTTCGGAAAATCGTGCGGATAGAGATAATGCTGTCCGCGAATTTCCGCGTCCTCGCCGTCGCAGTGCTTATTCTGCAAGTGCCGCGGAAAATCACCGACCGCTCCGTTGCGAACGTCCGCCAAAGCCGCGTCCATAGCGATATGCGCGGAATTAGACTTCGGAGATGTCGCAAGCAAAACGACCGCGTCACCAAGCGGGATACGCGCTTCCGGCAACCCCAACTGCATTGCGCTGTCAACGCACGCCTTAACAATCGGTATCGCCTGCGGATACGCAAGCCCGATATCTTCGGCGGCGATAACCAGCAGTCTTCTCGACAGTGAGATGATATCCCCCGCGTCAATAAGCCGTGCCGCGTAATGAAGCGCGGCATTTTCGTCGCTGCCGCGAATGGATTTTTGAAGCGCGGAAAGCAAATCGTAATGTTGATCGCCGTCGCGGTCGTAGCGCATATTGCTGCGCTGGGTAAGTTCTTTCGCTATTTCGAGGTCTACCCTGCCGTCAACTGCCGACAAAGCGCAAAACTCCACGGTGTTCAGGCACTTGCGAACATCGCCGCCGACTCCGTGACAAATGTAATTCACTGCCTCGTCCGAAACTTCGTATTGTATGCCGTTTTCTTCGGAAAATTTTTCAAAACCGCGGCGAACCGCTTTGACCATTTCGTCAGGCTCCACGGGCTTGAACTCGAAAACCGTGCTGCGGCTTAAAATCGCGTTATAGACGTAAAAATACGGATTTTCCGTAGTAGACGCGATAAGCGTAATACTTCCGTCCTCAATGTATTCCAAAAAACTTTGCTGCTGCTTTTTGTTGAGGTACTGAATCTCGTCCAAGTACAGCAAAACGCCGTTTGCTCCTAAGAACGTATCCAGCTCAGCGACTATGCTCTTGATGTCCGCTGTTGAAGCGTTTGTGCCGTTAAGCTTATGCAGCCGCATATTCGCGCTTTCCGCGATAATTCGCGCGACCGTAGTTTTTCCTACGCCCGAGGGACCGTAGAAAATCATATTCGGTATCTTCCCCGATTCAATAACGCGGCGAAGCGGCTTTCCGCTGCCAAGCAAGTGCGTCTGACCCACAACGTCATCTATCGTATCGGGACGTATTTTATCGGCGAGCGGCATATTACAACCTCTTGTGCTCGCGAAGCAGAGCTTTTATTTTCTCATTCGGATCCATTACGTTGGAAATAGATGTGTCGTGGTTGATTGAAGCTATGAAGTACGCGATGTACTTCGATACATCCACTTCCTTGTACCACGGACGTTTAAGCAGCTCGGGAGTGCGGTAAGTAAGGTTGGAACTGAACACCGCGTCGATCATTCCCTTGTCGTAAGCTTCATCGAACGCTTCAAGACCGTTTGTGAAGATACCGTAAGTAGCGTAGGCAAAGAAGCGCTTCGCTTTGCGCTTTTTAAGTTCTTTAGCGATATCAAGCATAGACTCGCCCGAAGAAATGATGTCGTCGGCAACGAAAACGGTTTTGCCCTCAACGGAGGTGCCGAGATACTCGTGTGCTACAATGGGATTTCTGCCGTTTACTATCGTTGAGTAATCGCGGCGTTTGTAGAACATTCCCATTTCGACCTCCAACATTGAAGCGTAGAACATATTGCGGTTCAGCGCGCCCTCATCGGGGCTTATAACCATAAAATGATCCTTATCTATCACCAGATCGGGGAACGCTCCAAACATTGCTTTCAAAACCTGATAGGACGGGATAACATTATCAAAACCCATAAGCGGGATAGCGTTGCAGACGCGCGGGTCGTGCGCGTCCACGGTAATAACGTTCGCGACACCCATATCGTGCATCTCCTGAAGCATAAACGCGCAGTCCAAGCTCTCACGGTAGGAGCGTCTATGCTGACGACCGCCGTAAAGCAAGGGCATTATAACGTTTATACGGTGAGGTTTGCCCGAAGCTGCCTGTATAATGCGCTTCAAGTCCGCGTAGTGATCGTCGGGCGACATATAGTTTTCGCGGTCGAAAAGTTTGTAAGTACAGTTGTAATTTCCCACATCCACAAGAATAAACAAGTCTTTGCCGCGAACCGTGCTCTTGATAAGTCCCTTAGCGTCTCCCGAGGAGAAGCGCGGACACTCAGCCTCAATAAGGTAATCGTGAACGGGCTTTCCGTATCTGTCCGCCCAACGCGTAAGGTAATTGTTGATACGCGCTCCGAGCTTCTCGGTGCCGCGCATGGCAATAAGTCCTATAGGCGCTACCTCGTTATATTCCGAATACAAAACCTGCGTATTTTTTACACTTGACATTTTCTTTTCCTTCCATTTCTGTATAATTACAACTTTTTAAGCACTGCGAACGCCGCGAAATGCTTCACGTCAAATTCTTCGGGAGCGATTTTTTCAAGCAACGCTATATGCTCCTTTTCCCATTCGGCGACCTCGTGGTCACTCAACGACGCGCCCACTCCTCTGCACGCTTTCATTCGACCGTTCCAGCTTTCGCGGGTAAAGCGCACCGGTAAGGTGTATTCCTCGTGATAAACAAGCTCGAACTTATCGAAATAACATTCCGGAACATAAAACTCGTGCGGCTTCATTCCCGCGCCCGTCCATTTGGGATTGTATTTCAGAACAAGTTCCTCGCTTTGTCCCGCTATCTCGTCCTCAAACGGCAGCCACGCCATTTCCATAGGTACGAAAAATCCGTCTTGTTTCAGCATTTTACAGAGTTTTGGAATTAGCGTTTCGTGGTTAAAATACCAAAAGCACTGACAAGCGGTTATCACGTCAAACGAGTTTTCGGGAAAATCCAATTCTTCGACCGGCAAACAGACATAATCGATACCCATTCCCTCGGACAACCGCCTTGCCTGTTCGATTTGATTTTCGGCGATGTCAACGGCTGTCCACTTCGCGCCGTATTTATGCATATTTCGCGGAATAACGCCCGTTCCCGTACCGAGATCGAGCACGCTCTGTCCGCTGACGCATAAGCCGCGCCGCACGATGCGCTCATAAAACTCGTCGGGGTAAATATCGCGGAACTTTGCGTAGTCCTCCGAGGTTTTGCCCCAATCGAACGCTTTGCCGCCGTCGATTTGCTCGTTGATCATAGGCTTGCTCCTCTCAGAATATCGCGAACCTCCATAAGGCAGAAACCGAGGAAATTTGTACCGTTCCACAGCGTGGGATTTTCGCAGCGCGAATCGTCCGCGCCCATTCCAATACCCCATATCTTGTCATACGGACTCACCTCAACGAGCACACGCGTGTTCGTGTTTAGAAGAAACGCTTTTAAGTCCTCATTCTGCGAGAATTTTGCGGTATTCCCTTTTACTACGATGTCGCGGCAGTTTTCGTCCCACACGTCCTGTTTAAAGTGCGAAACCTTTTGCCCGAGCGCCTTAAATTGCTTGGGATGGCTTGCCGCCATAATTTCCTTACGTATTTCTTCGTCTCCGAAAAGCACGGCTTTCTGCGCCATCATATACTGTTCGGCAGTGTGATACTCCACGCCGTCAACGGTGAATTTGCAATCCCACCACTGACTGAAACAGCTTTTGGTAATGCTGCCGTCCGCCGACGGCTTGTGACCCCAAAAGAAGATGAATTTTAAACGGTCTCCGCGTTTGAATTTATCCTCAATAAGGGTACGTGTATATTTGTATTCCATAATTATTTATACAACGGATACTTGTCGGTAAGCTCCGTAACCATTGCGCGAACTTTCTCCTTATTGCCGTCATGGTCTTTCGCGGTGAGGTAAATGCACTCGCCGATAACTTTCATATCATCCTCTTTAAGACCGCGAGTTGTAACGGCGGGTGTGCCTATACGAACGCCGCTTGTAAACGCGGGCTTCTGCGGGT
>CANRFR010000112.1 GCA_947629945.1 uncultured Clostridia bacterium
TTCCGCATATGCGGCAAAAAATTCACTATTATCGTAAATATTTCTCATTGATAATTACCTCCACAACTTCCGATTTACCAATCAGCGACCTTCCCAATTTCCTTTATTATATCACTTTTTGTCGAAAATTTCAATATGTTTTTGAAAAAAGCATAATGTTAGGAAGCAAGACCGCAAAACAGCCCTCACACTCGCTTGTGTGGGCTGATTTCTTTCGTTCAAGTAAGGTTGTCAAACCGACTGCTAAAGGGTAACACTGTGCCGCACGGCGGTTGTTTATGCCTTTGCGTTGTGGATAGTCGCGAGTATTTTCTCCTGCTCCTCAAGGCAAACACCGATACTTTCAAGAGCCTCTCTCGTGCCGCAGTCCGGGCAGATAGGGGAGTTGTCGGCTCTTGAAGTCGCAGGTACTTCGCAGTAGAACTTACCGCACTTCGGACAAATCCTAACCGTGAAATTTCCGCTTTCTTTCATCAAGCACCCTCCTTACTCGCTCCAATGTCCGCTTTAAAATCCGCTTGTCGAAACCGAAATCCTTATAGCCTTGCAAGCACGTTTCAACGTACAAGTCACTCGGAAGTCCAAGTCCGCAATCCTCGTTCATAAAGTAGTAAAAAGCCTTTTTCCTTGTCGTTTTTCTGCCAGCCGAGCTCCGGTCACCCTCTAAGGGGGTTACGTCAAGCGTAATGTCGGTCTTAAAGTAAAACCTCGGATACCCCTCGTAGCGGTCCAGAGCCGCCTCGTCAGCCGCTGTGACCTCCCATACCCCTACGGGAACTTTGCTCCCGATTTTCGGCTCTATGGTGAGGTAGTAGCCGCTGCCGCTCCCTCTAAAGGTCAGCACGTTGTTCTCGATAATCGCCGTGCCGATAGGCTTTGCGGTAGGGCAGCGGTGTTTCATTTGCTCCATATTGAGGTTACTGCCGTAAGCTAAGTAGTATCGTTTCGCCATTTTAATCAAGTCCTTTCGGAAAGGTCAATTTTTCCGTTTGGGAATCACCTTTCTACCACCTAAAGACCGCCGTAGCGGTCAGGTGTTTGGGTAGCAGAAAGCTAATTCCCAAGGTGCCTTCAAGCGGCTCTGCCGTTGCGGAATGCGGTGTCACACTCAAGCCGCTTGGTAAGTATCTCTCTCGCTGTTGCGAACTCCTCGCCAATGAAACCGAGCCTTAAAAGCCAAGTTCTCATTGCGTACTTGGGGTTTTCGGTCTGCTGAGGTTTCGCACTCGCTGTCTTGACTTCCTTTGCCATTTCGGAAAGTGCCAAGCAAAGTTGAATGTAGCTTTTGAGTTGCCCCGCGTGAAGTCCGTTCTGCTTACCGCCCTCGGGTGCGTCGAATTGGAAAAGTCTGAACTCGACCGTGCCTTTTGTAAAGGTCGCGTGGAGGTTCAACATATGGTAGCGGCTGTCGTTGTAGTGGGCGTCCCGACCGTAGTTCGCGTTCTGTGTGCCGTACCAAATGTCTGCAATCTGCGCCATCGTTGTGGGCTTTTGCTTGTTGAGTTTTGCTAGGAAGTTTGGGTTTACCGTTCTGCAGTAGCGGTTCATTCGGCGGCTGTCGAGGTTGAGTGCGCTTGCAAGGAGCTGCTCGTGGCTCGCCATAATGTTTGCCAAGTTCCGCAAGGTCTGCGGTGTGTGCCCTTTCGCACCGATGTGAATGTGAACTCCGCAGCCCCTTGTTGCGTCGCTTTTCGCGCCCGCCTTGCGAAGTCTGCGTATCAGTTCCTGCAAGGTTTCAATGTCCGAGTAGTTGAGGATTGGGGTTACCAATTCGCACTTTTGATTGTCGGGTCCCGCTATGCTGACGTCCTTTTGGAATTTCCATTCTCTGCCGCTTGCGTCCCAAGCCGACCAAGTGCAGTAACCGTTGCGTCTGTCTGTATATTCGGTGCGGCTTGTTCCGAAGAAGTCTGCCGCAATCTTCGCTGCGTTCTCGCGGGTGATGTTGTTCATTTCAACCTCAACCCCGATTGTCTGCTTTTTCATTTCCTCGATTTGCTTTGCTGTGTTTTTCATTTGCTTTTCCTCCGTTAAATTGTTTTGTTTTCCCGTAGGGCATTGTCCTTTCGGTAACTGTATATTAACTCTAAAACGGATAAATAGCAAGCGGTTTTACAACAATATATCTTACAAAATATACACGGTGGTCTTGTGTATTTTAGTCGTCCTCGGTATCGGTGCAGAAAGCCATTCCGAGCGTAATCTCGGTGTAGATTTTTGCGTAGCGTTCCCGCTCCGAGCCGTCCGAGCAAGCCATTCCCTCAAGGTAGAAAGAGGCGGCTTGCTGCCTATCGTCCCATACCTCGGTTTTGCCGTAGCACACCACCGTGACCGAATCGAGTTTTCTTACGAAGTCCACACCGAAAAGCACATTCAAACTGCCACCGCTGTCCCAATTCACGAGAATACTTCCCGTATCATCAACACCTGTCACCGTGCCTTTTGTACCGATTGGCGGAGCTTGAACATCGTCCATTTTTACAAGCCCCACACGACAGCCGACAGGGTATTGGCGTCGAACTTTCTCAATCGTTTTCTTGCTCGGAATTTTCACTTTCCACACCCCCATTCTTGAAAGCACTCGAACCCGTGAGGTTCTTCAGCAGAACTTTCCGTTCGCCCTTGAACTCCGTGCCGATAAATCCAAGCCGCAAAAGGAAACACCTGAAAGCGTACTTCTCGTTTTCTATGTCTTTTTCCTTTGCCGAAATGTTTCTGACGGTCACGCTCATTTCGCAAAGTGCGGAAATGAGGTGGGTGTAGGCTTTGGCACTGTCGCTGTCAACCTCTCTGAACCAAGGGAATGAAACTGTTTCCTCGGAAACCTTAATCGGCAAATTTTCTACACTGAGTGCCTTTTTGAGGAGCTTGCCTTTTGCGGCGATTAGCTTTTCAAGGTTCTCTACATTCACTTTATCCTTTGGGATTTCCACTGTGAAACCTGTGGTCGGCCGAATCGTTCCAACGCTTATCCCCGTAACGTTTGCGGGAATAAAACCCCGCTCCTTGATTGCGGTCAGCAGTGTGTTTCCGTCAACCGTGTTTCCGAGGACGAACTCGCCCGTAAATGTAAGGGTGTTGTCGCCAATGCGGTAGGCTTTGGCAATCCCGCCGAGGTATTTCGGTTCGACATTCAGCAGCTCCCCAAGTGCCTTTACAAGCGGCTTGCGTTCCGAGCCTTTAAGCTTAAAGTCAATAATCATATTCAAATCTCCTTTCGATTTGGTAGTGTCATATTAACTCTTTCAGCACAGAATAGCAAGCGGTTTTTTCACATTCTGCATAATGCACAATCAGTTTTGTGTACTATTCGGGTAGTAGATTTTCACGGGAACTCCCATTTTCTTGCAGTTGTCAATTACAAACTTTGTCCCCCTTGATTTTCCGTCCCAAAACGCAAGCACCACATCGGCATATTCGATTATTGTGATGTTCCGTTTCAACGGAGCCGAACGTCCGTACTTGTCATACTCCGGCAAGAACTCGGTAAGTTTCAAGTCGTGCGCCAAAGCATACTCCCTTGCGGAAGTGTCAACTCCCCTCGCACCTCCCGATACTATTTCCGTTGTGTCTTTCGGAAGATACCGCTCCAAATCCCTCACCGCTAAACCCCTTGAACCAATTACAGCCACTTTCATAATTTCTTCTCCTTTTGTAAAAATAGTAGATATACCGTATATCTATTACCCACATTATACCACAAATAGATGTTAAAATGAATATACAATATATCTAAAAAGGAGAAATATTTATGGCGATAAAAAGCGTATCTATACGAATTGAGGAGGAAATGCTTAAAAAGTTCGCTTATGTAGCGGATTTCGAGGGACGCTCCGTCAACAGCCATATTCTTGCACTTCTTAGGCGGGAGATTAAGGCTTTCGAGAAAGAGAACGGAAAAATCGACATTAACGGCGAGATACCGCCGGAACTGAACATCAAGCCTACTCGGAAGAATTGAAATACACAATCCCCGCTAACACGAAAACCACGCAGGGCAGAGCCACACCGTTGCCCCACATTTTATAAGCGGCACTGTCGGAGTGCGGATTTTGCAGCCATTTCCTTATTTGCTTTTCGGTTTTTGGCTTGCAAGTTTTACCGATTGCCTTGTTGTACTCATCAAAAATTTTCTGCCACCGAGAAACTTCTTCATCGGTAGGATTTTCTTCGCCCAAATTATCGCACCACCAATCCGGGAAACCTTGAAGTCTTGCACATTCGGTGGGTGTCAAGCGACGAACTATGTATTCCAACTCGCTGTCATTAACAATTGGCGGATCTTTGTAGTCCGTTGCAACAAGTGCATTTGCAATTTCTTTTGAACAATTTGTAAAAAATGACGCTTTACTTGTGGTGTAAGTAGGCGCAGATACAGATAATAGATTTCTGCAGACAACCGCTCCCGCACCTTTAGCAACAATAGTCGGCTGACATTCCTCGTCAACAGCAAAATTAAACTGTGCGTTCGTCCCCTGATTAAAAGCGGCACGGTCTATGCCGTAAGCCACAACAGCTACCCCACCTTGATTGCGGTCGGGAGATGTGCCGCCTGTGTCGAGCGTTCTCGCCACATTTGTTTCGTACACATTGGCACGGATATTTTTAGTGTTCTCGGAAGTCAATCGGATATCGAAATTGCCGACATTCTCCACCACAAGCGGCTGATTGTTGCCGCCCATTCCGTAGGTTGAGGAAACTGTCGGAGCGACTTCATCAAGCCTTGTGTATCTCGTATCCTGTGAGTGGTTTTCAAACACAGCAGCCGGAACAGTTCCGGCTCGGAGAGTAGGCGAGGTTTCTTCCTCGTAACCGATACTTCTTGCGTTGGCAGAGTGTTCCGTACAAAATCCCGCTGCATTCAAAACGCACGGAGGGTGATGTGCCTCTGCTCTCAAGGTGCAAGTAACATCATCGGTAATATCCATTCTGTTACCGCCTTGGTCGTTCAGGCAGATTGCTGTTCCAGAGCCTTTTTCAGCACTTCCGGCAGAGTTTTCCCTCGCAAGGCGGCTCTTTTCAAAATGCCCCGACAGGCTTTCGGACTCAAATAATACTTTTCCGGCACTTGAACCTCCAAAATCTGCGACAAGAAAGATTCTGCGACGACGCTGGGGGACTCCCCAATACTGCGCGTCAAGGGTTCGCCAAGCGAGGGAGTAATTATCTCCCAAGATTTCCCCGGCGGTGTTCCATTTCTCACATCGAGGAATTGAAACTGATTCGTCTTTGACTTTGCAGAGCGTTTCGAGGACAGCTTTGAAGTCCTCGCCGCCGTTGCTTGAAAATGCTCCGCAGACATTTTCCCACACTGCGTATCTCGGATATTTTCCATTGGTAGCGCACCTCATTTCTTTTATAATTCTAACAGCCTCAAAGAACAGATTACTACGAGAGCCGCCCAACCCGTCACGCTTGCCGGCAATACTCATATCTTGACAAGGCGAACCGAATGTGATGATGTCAACAGGCTCTAAACTCGTGCCGTTAAGCGTTTTTATGTCACCGTAATGCTTGACATTCGGCAGTCTTTTTTCGGTAACACGAACGGGAAACGGTTCTATTTCGCTGCTCCAAACGGGAGTGATTCCGCACAAAATCCCGCCGAGAGGGAAACCGCCGCTGCCGTCAAACAGGCTGCCGAGGGTGAGATTATTATCCATTTTTCAACCTCTCTTTCAGTGCAGTAAAAAACGCTTTGTTGTTGATTGGGAGTCCTTTTTCAAGGCACTCTTTCTCAAAAGCAAAGCGTTTTTCAAGTTCTAAAACCGTATAATCTGCTCGGAATTTTCGCCAAGTAATGCTGTCCCAATACTCAAGCTTCTTCCATAATTCGGGAAAATTATCGTGAAGTTTGCGTAATTCATCAAGACTTTGCAGCGGACAGCACCAACAAGAAACCCGGTGAAAGATTTTATACAGCCCACCCCAATCAAATCCCTTTGAATAGCAATATTCAAGGCAATCAGCCTCGGTCATATTCCAATCAACAAGCGGGTGAATGTGGTTAGGGTTTTGGTTTCTTTCGCGGTTTAATCTGTATCCCTCATCTACGGCAATTCCGATATACTCGATAACATCGTATTCTTGTCGAAGTTTTTGCAAAAACTGTTCTCGCGGCAGGTCTTTCAGCTTTGATGTACACCACCTCATTCGAGGTCCCGCCCAACCGTATCCGTTTTTAATCTCACCGTATTTTTCTATAAATTTTTCGGAGCGTTTTCGTTTTATTTTATGCTCTGAAAATAGGTATTCAAAGTCCTGTTTCGCTTTTATTCGGGTTATTTTTCTGCCGATGTGTTTTTCAAGTTTATCCAAATGCTCATACATTTGCGGAAATTCCAAACCCGTATCGCAAAAGAGGATAATGTCGATTTGCATATTATTTTCTATCATTTTCAGCAGCATTGCCGTTGAGTCCTTGCCGCCTGACAAGCTAACCACATGAAGTTTAGGTTTGTCCGTCATCAACCGACACCTCCGAATAAGGAATTTTTTCGCCGTTTCGTATCACATACACATCTTCCGAGCTGCCAATAAGTTCTATATACCGCTCTACAGCAACGTCCACGAATTTCGGTTCGAGTTCCACTCCGTAGCAAATTCGGTTCAGCTGTTCACAAGCAATAAGCGTTGACGCAAAGCCGAGAAAACCGTCTAACACCAATCCGTTGGTCTGTGTGCATTGTTTGATTAGGTATGCGATAAGCGGAACAGGCTTGCTTGATGGGTGACCGCACCCGTCCTCTTTGCTGTTTTTGATACCGTCAAACTCAAAAACATTTGTCTGCTTTTGGTCGCCGTACCAGATATGTTTTCCGTCCTTTCGCCAACCCCAAATGATAGGCTCGGAGTTGAATTTCCAATCGGTTCTCATAAGCGGAGCTCTCGGCTTTTTCCAAATAAGTCCCGCACCAACCTTAAATCCTACATCTTCAAAGGCATCGTAAAACACACGAGCTTTCATGGTAGCGTAAAACTCGTAAATTGATGCGTCCTTTGACATCGCATTTTTGAAGTTCGTGAACACTTTCATCAAGAACTCGTAGCCTTGTTTATCGTTGAGGTTATCGTTCTTAATCGTGCCGGACTGATTTTTCAAATTTACAAAATAGGGAGCGTCCGTGCAAACAAGATTGACCTTGGTATCGCCGAGCAGCTTTTCAAAAGTTGTCGCGTCCGTGCTGTCACCGCAGATAACCGTGTGTTTGCCAATGTGCCAAACATCTCCGCTTTGCGTGATACACGGCTTTTGCAACTTCTCATCAACATCAAAATCATCTTGCCGTACTTCGGAATCGGTTTCAAACAAATCGGCGAGTTCCTTTTCGTCAAACCCCGTCAAACCGACATCAAAGTTCTCCGCTTGAAGGTTTTCTATCTCGATTTTCAGAAGTTCCTCGTCCCAATCGGCGTCAAGAGCCATTCTGTTATCGGCGAGTATGTAGGCTTTCTTTTGAGCGTCCGTCAAGTGGTCGGCAAATACACAGGGGATTTCCGAAATGCCCTCGGCTCTTGCCGCAGTAACTCGTCCATGTCCCGCTATTATCCCATAGTCTTTGTCAATGATTACGGGATTGATAAAGCCAAACTCCCGCAAAGACGAACGGAGCTTGTTTATCTGCTCCGGCGAGTGTGTCCGAGCATTGTTCGCATATGGAATTAACTTGTCAATCGGAACAAGTTCCATTTGAGTGGTAGTTTTCATTTTATGTTCCTCCTCATCAACACTCGATGCAGACCTCTTCTTACGTCAGCGACATTTCCTTTCAGAGCCTGTCCCTTAATCGTTTTGTACTGCTGAACCGAAAGGCTCTTTTTATTTGCCTTAAGCAATTTGAAAAACTCGCAAGTCTTATCCATTTCATTTTCCTTTCTTGGAGCGGAGCAGCCGTTCCATTACATCATCTTGGGGAGTGCCTTGAAACTCCACCGAGCAATTTTCACGCACAATCTGATAAATCTGATACCACGCTTGATTTACTTGCTTGGTGAACTGCTGGAGCATAGACACATACGGACTCGCAATAGCGTTTCCCGTAGTAGGGTGCTTTGCGAGAAAGCCGTACTCCGAAATGCAGCGTTCGCACTGAATTTGTCGAGCGACCGACATTGCGTATTGATTGATAAGCTGAACATTGACAAATTCCGTGCAGCCGATTTTCTTCAGCCACTCCCACGTTTCCGTAAAGATGTCCTCCGCACAAAGTTCGATTCCGTTTTTCTGATGTTCTTTCATGTAATCTTTAACAGGCGGCATATCCTCGCCCTCAAGATTGGGAGCGTCCGGCAAATCAATTATTTTTGCGGATTTACCCTCTTTGATTTTATCCATCAGCGGCTTTCTTTTCGGACCGCTGCCCGGACGCGCGCCGCCCCTTGCTGTTCCGTCCTTTGCCAATCGCTCACCCCCCAAAAAAATATGGGGTAATTACCCCTTTGAATATGAATTTTTTGCACACGGAGCCCCGCGCCGCTTGCCGTGTAGAATGGTTTTAGAGATTTTGACCGCCCCACCCGTCAGTTGACAGTGTACAGTTGATAGTTGACAGTTAATGTCTGCCACCGTGAATAATCTCGTGACAAGAAAAACAAAGGCTCATCAAATTACTTTCCTCATTCTTTCCACCGTCAGCTAAAGGTTTCTTGTGGTGAACCAACACAGCGGGTGTGTATCGTCCCTCTGCCAAGCACCGTTCGCACAGCGGGTGAACGGAGATGTATCTGCCCTGGAGCTTTCTCCATGCTTTGTTGTAACGCTCGTTACTGTCATAGCCGCGAGAGAATTTATTGTAGTGGCTGTTCATCAGCTTTGTGTGTTCCTCGCAGTACACACCGTCCGCTAACTTCGCACAGCCGGGATAGCGGCACGGACGCTTGGGTTTTCTTGGGAAACACTGATTTAATCTTGCCAAAAAGGAAAAGAAGTGGTATAATAAAAAGGAAGGGGTTGTGAAAAATGAAGC
>CANRFR010000113.1 GCA_947629945.1 uncultured Clostridia bacterium
GTCCTTGATGACCTCCTCGGGGAATATCTGATTGCCTTTGGACTTGTGCATTTGCTGACCGTTGCCGTCAACTACCCAACCGTGCGTACAAACGGCTTTGTACGGCGCTTGTCCCGTTGTCGCAACGGAAGTGAGCAAGCTCGACTGGAACCAACCTCTGTACTGATCGCAGCCCTCGAGGTACATATCCGCGGGCCACGAAAGCTCGGGGCGCTCCTTAAGAACAGCCGCGTGCGTACAGCCGCTGTCGAACCATACGTCAAAGATATCCATTTCCTTTCGGAACTTTCCACAGCCACATTCGCACTTAACGTCCGCGGGAATAAACTCACTCGCGTCTTTCGCGTACCACGCGTCGGAACTCTCCTTGCGGAACATATCGGAGATTGCCTTAATAGTCGTATCGTTTACAACAGTCTTTCCGCAGTCCTCGCAATACAAAATCGGAATCGGCACGCCCCAGCGTCTCTGACGGGAAATGCACCAATCGGAACGCATATTCACCATATTCTTTATACGCTCCTCGCCCCATTCGGGAATCCACTTTACGTTCTCGATAGCTTTTATAGTTTCGGGCTTAAACATATCTACATTGCAGAACCACTGGTCGGTAGCTCTGTAAATAATAGGCTCATGGCAGCGCCAGCAGTGCGGATATTTATGCTTGATCTTCTCTATCGCCAACAGAGTGTTATCGTCCTCGAGCCGCTTAGCAATTGCTTTATTCGCGTCATCGGTAGTCAAGCCTTTAAAATCGCCCGCTTCTTCCGTTAAAATTCCCTTTTCGTTTACGGGAACAACGATTTTGAACATTCCCTTGTACTCGGGTTTCATACAAACCTCAAAGTCCTCAACGCCGAAGCCCGGAGCAGTATGAACACAGCCCGTACCCGTATGACCCGCGCCTGTTTCGTCGTCTAACTTTACGTGGTTTCCTACAATAATCGGAGATTTTCTGCCCATAAACGGGTGATCTGTTTCGATATATTCAAGCTCGCTGCCCTTGAAGCTGCCCACCGTGCTGAACTTTTTAATTCCCGCCGACGCGCAAACCTCGTTTACAAGCTGCTGCGCAACAAGCAAATACTCGCCGAAAGATTTGCTCTCTTCGTCCTCTACTTTTATAAAGGTGTAGTCGTAATTTGAACCTACGCAAATAGCGAGGTTTCCGGGGAGCGTCCAAGTTGTTGTTGTCCAAATAACAACAAACGCTTTTTTCAAATCTATTCCTAAATTGGAAAATTTCCCCTTATCGTCGGTAACGGGAAATTTTACATAAATCGAGTAACAAGGATCCTCTTGATACTCGATCTCCGCCTCGGCAAGCGCTGTTTTGCAATCGGCGCACCAATAAACGGGCTTCAAGCCCTTGTAGATGTAGCCTTTCTTGTACATCTCACCAAAGACCTCGACCTGCTTCGCCTCAAACTCCGGCTTTATTGTAAGGTACGGATTATCGAAATCGCCCCAAACGCCAAGACGCTTAAACTGAGCCTTTTGGTCGTCCAAACAAGACAACGCAAACTGACGGCAGCTCTTACGCAGTTCCACGGGGTCGACCGCGCCGCTGTCCACACCGAGCTGCTTTATCGCTTTAAGCTCGATAGGCAGACCGTGACAATCCCAACCGGGAACGTAATTCGCGTTATAACCGGTCATTGCTTTGTATTTTACGATAATATCTTTAAGCACCTTATTAAGCGCCGTTCCGAGATGGATGTTGCCGTTTGCGTAGGGAGGTCCGTCGTGAAGCGTGTAGGACGGCTTGCCCTTATTCTTCTCGGAAAGCGCGTAGTAAAGACGTTCGCTTTCCCATTTTGCCAACATATCCGGCTCTCTTTTCGGCAAATTGCCGCGCATCGGAAAATCAGTCTGCGGCAGATTTACTGTGCTGTTAAGATCTACTGACATAAAAGTTATCTCCTCGTTATATTTCTGTAAAAATTAATTTTTCTTATCGCTGTGCTTGCCAAACTGCAAATTATCATGGCGGGTTATCGCCTGAGCGTCGGAATTGAAGAACGGCAGATTATTTTCGGCAGTCTTCTCGTTCGCTTTGACGGAGTCGGCATTCTTCGGCGGCTTTGGCTGCTTTCCCGAAACGGACTTTTGAGTTGCTGCTCCCCCAAATTCGGAGGAAGTCTTTTCAGACTTTACCGTTTTTTCAGACTTCGCCTTGGCGTTCTCCTCTGCCTTTACCGTCGACGCTTTTGCGGAAGCTTCTTTTGCTTTTTGCTGCGCGGCGGCGTTCTTAACAGCCTCCGCTTTGGATTTTGCGGCTTTTTGCTCCTCAAGCTTGCGGCGCTCTGTCTCACGCTTTTCTACTTCTTCACTAATGCGCTTTACATATTCGTTTTCGCACTTCTCCGGCATTCCCTTGATAAGCTCGATCTGAGCGTTGTACGCGGACAACACCTTTTCCGTATACTCGATAACTTCTTTTCTGGTTTGCTGCAAAATGTTCTCTTGGATCGTCTGCTGTTTATCGATTGCCGCCTTGATCTCAGCTGCCTTTGTATTGGCGTTACCGATAGTTTTTTCCGCTGCAGCGTCGGCTTCTGATCTGGTTTTTCTTGAATAAGCGTCCGCGTCGTTTATAAGCTTCTCGGACTTGGCTTTAGATTCCGAAAGCAGCTTTTCGACCTTCGCATTGGTCTCCTTTGTAAGTTTTTCAGCTGACGCCTTAGATTCCGCGACAATGGCGTTGCCCTGCTTTTGAGCTATCAGCAGCGCGTCTTTGAGCGCGTCCTCGTCCTCACGGTATTCGCGTATTTTATCTGCCAAAACCTCCAGCTTGCGCTCAAGCTCGCTGTTGCTTTTCTGCAATTGAGCGAACTCATCGGAAACCTCTCGAAGAAAATCATCGACCTCGTCTATTTTGTAGCCGCCGATTTTGGCTTTTTCAAACTGCTTGTTTAAAATTTCCTTTGCATTCATCGTTTTTAACCCTTTCAAAATAACAGCAGCATACCGTATTCCGGCTAACCGCCAAAATTTATACGTGCCGCGCATTTACAGAAACGCCTCGGGATCGTCATAACATTCTCAAATAACTCAAATAAAAACGAAGCTACACGTATTTTTCAATTATAACGCGAATTTTTCCCTTTTTTGTTTCTCCCGTGATTTTCGCCAATCGAAATCTTCCATAACCGCGTATCGAGATAACGGTATTTTCTTTAACAACATCGCTTACGCTTAGACACACCGAAAAATCCGCGCTCACTTGCCCCGATCTAATAAGCGATGCGGATTTATCTCCGGATATATTGGCACACGCACCAACCAAGCGGTCTAATCGCAGCGATGAGACCGTTCTGTCAAGCGTTTCATACCTTGCCCTGGGAAGTTCTTTTGTAATACCTTGCTCCGCTTTCACTCCTACTCTGCCTATCTTCGTTAAACCGCCGACTATTTCGGCAGCTGTTTCAAGACAAAATACCACCGCGTAATTTTCACTTGATACCAATATATCACCGACAACGGAATGTTCAAGCCCCGTACCGAGTATGGTTCCGAGAAAATCACGGTGTGTAAGCGATTCACTCTTTCTAAACGAGAATGTGACGGCATGTATCGAAAACAAGTCATGCTTGTTTTCCATCGGCAATTCCTCGGCGTATGTCCCGCCGAAAAAACCGCAGACATTTCGTGCTGCGCCGTCATAGCCCCCGTAGAAAACAGCCTGCGTTTTTTCCGCCCTTGCCGCGTTTTGGGCAACGACCGCTTCCCTCTCGTTCAAAAAACGCGAAAAGCGCGGCACACCCGTTCTACGGCTCATCGCCGCCAAATCGGTTATATGTGCGAACAGAAAACGCTCTTCCTCATTTAACGGTTCAAACCTCACAATAAAACATCAGTCGTCTATTGTATTGATCCACTCAACATTCTTAGGCGCTACGGCATAGCAGCAAGTGTCGACTTTCTTTATTCTGCCCTCAAATGCCGCAGCAACGCCTGTCATAAAATCTACAATACGGGTGCCGACTTCCTTATCGATACCGTTAAGGTTCAAGAAGATAATCGTACCCTCGCGCAGCATATCAACAGCTCCGTTCATTACCTCGTCGTATCCGGACGGCTTCATCACATAGAGCTTGGGAGCCTCAGCGCCCGTATGCATACTCATAATCTTAGACGGAGCCTTGTAGCTCGAATAATCGGGCTTAGGGCTTTCGTAAACGGAAGAAGCGGAATAATCAGCCTCCTCGTTCGTAACCGCAGACGAGGATACATCGTAGCTTGCCCCGTAGTCTACAAATCCCTCGTCTCTGTCGAACTCTTCCTCATCCTTAAAACCGCCGAAAAGATCCTTCAAAAAGTTTGCCATTGTATTTTCCTCCAATTATTATAAATATTTTCTATATCCGAACAGCGCTGAGCCGATTCGGACAATTGTTGACCCGTATTTTACCGCCGTTTCGTAATCCCCCGACATTCCCATCGAAAGTGTGTCGATCTTGACGTTTTCTTTCGCGTCAAGTCCCGACTTCAAGCGCTCGAAAAGCTGCTGCATTTCAGCAAAAGTGCTCTCGGGACATCCGGGCGGCGGAATTGTCATAAGACCTCTCAGCCTTATGTTTTTAAGTTCGGCGAGTTGACCGCAGAACTCTGTAACGTTCTGTGCCGAAACGCCGCTTTTTGTTTCTTCCTCGCCGATATTTACCTCGGCGAGTATATCCATCACCAATCCGTGCTGCTCCGCTCGGCGGTTTATTTCCTCCGCCAAGTGCAGATTATCCACGGAATGGATCATTGAAACCTTGTCTATGATGTACTTCACCTTATTGGACTGAAGCGAACCGATAAAATGAACTTCAGCGGGAGAATAGTTCTCGCGCTTTTCCATATACTCCTGAACGCGGTTTTCACCCAAAAGGTCTGCACCCAGCTCTATCGCGTAATTTATACGCTCCGGAGCCACCGTTTTTGTGACCGCCATAAGACGCGGTCTGTCCGCGCGGTTCGATTTAACCGCGGCATTCTCTATATTCTCACATATCCTGAGGTAATTCTCGCGAATTTCCTCAAACGACGTATGCGCGTTATCCGACAAATTTTCCATCGTACAAATCTTTACCCTCGGTCACGATTATATCATACAGCTTCAAATAGTCATCGTCGATCTCCTCATACTCATCCGCGTCCTCGGAGCTTGCATCGCCGCGCTTTTTGAATACGTTCTGCTTACAGATAACGTAATCATCCGCCCAATATACAACGTCGACCTTTTTGAAAACCAAATTCCGTCCCTGCTCGACAAATACGCCGCGCTCACCGTCTTCATTATAACGAAGAGCTTTTCTCGGAACTCTCAAACCGCCGAACGTATCTATCACCAGTTTAAAGCGCGCTGTTCTTCCCGTTGTTACAGCGGAATCCAACCTGTCGCACTCAAAAACGCAGACCGCTTTGCCATTTCCGTCGCTTTCCTTTGTGATGACCTCCACTTCAAACTGATGTCCCTCGGAGCCGACGCGCAGTTCGACCATACTGCCCTCGCTTATCCCATCGAGATTTTCCTCGTCGATAACCGCGGCAACTCTCCAATGATAATCGGATATCAGCTTTCCAACAGCGCCTTTTTCCGTGTTTTTCTTGGGCGCGGCTACTATTTCGTTGATTTTTTCCTCAGTCATTTTGGCAATATCCGAATAACCGATTTCACCCTCGTACCCATCGACATTGCTCACGAAATATCCCGCGCCTCCCGCCGAGACTTCTTGAACAGCACCTGAAATCAGCGATTGCAGCCTGTCCGCCTCTTGGTTGAGCGCAAGCTTTTTATCCGCGTAACCCTGCGATTTTTTCAAGGTGATCTCCCGCTTGCACATTGCCTCCAAAAGAGAATTCTGCTTCTCGTTCGCCTCGGTATAGTTGCCGTCAAGGATCGCGTAAATGATATCGGAATGACTTTCGTTTATCTGCACCGAAATAGCCTCAAGCTGCGAACTGTCCGTACCCAGCAGTCTTTCAGCGCTGTCAAGAACCTCCACTTGCTTTTTCAGCGTTTCTATCTCACGAAGATACACAGAGTCGCCCTCGCTTTTATAACGCCGTGCTATCACGGAACTCTTTCCAACCTTTGTGCCGTCGCTGCACTCAAAGCTCAAAACGCCCGTACCTGTATTATAAACCAACGATTCGTCGCGCATATACACTCCGTCAAACGGAACGTCCACCTCATGATCATACCAATACGCGACTTCCGTGGAATAATTTTTGCCATGTGCAAAAAAAATCTGACCCACTGCTACCAAAAGCACGAACAAAGACAATATCGCGACAACGACAGTTGTCCACGGAGATTTCATTTACTCTTCCTCATTCTTTTCGTAAGCGTCGAGAATCGACACCGGCTTAAACGGCGTAATCGTTGAAATCGCGTGTTTATAAATCAAATTCTGCTTTCCGTCCGTATCGAGAATGACAGTATAATTATCAAAACCCTTTACAATTCCTTTGAACTGAAAACCGTTCGTAATGTAAATCGTAACGGGAATCTTATCTTTTCTCGCCTGATTTAAAAAAACATCCTGCAAATTAATTTCTTTTGCCATTTTTTATCACACCTTTTCTCTATCTCTATAATATATGTGACGCATTTGGAAACAATTTCCATAATGAAAATCCAAATACCCCCAACTATATGAATATATTATAACATATTGATTAAAAAAATGCTAGAGTTTTTTTAAAAATATTTAAAATTTTTTTAATTTTTTTCAACAAAGCCGCCAATTAAATCCATTATTTTCCAATATTTAGATATAATTGGTATCACTTAGACAGCATTAGAACTATTTATCAAGTCAACAGCCTTTTTTACGATATCCGACAATTCGTCATTTTCACCAATAATCAGACGTAAATTTCGTTTATCCCGACGAAACCAAGTTAATTGACGTTTAGCGTACTGTCGTGTTCGGAGTTTAAGTTCTTCAACACACTCCTCCAAAGACTTTTCACCGCGAAAGTACGGATAAAGCTCCTTACAGCCGATAGCCTGCGCAGCAGTCGGGCGGTTGGGCTGCTCAAAACATTTTCGAGCATCATCGAGCAAACCGTGCTTCAGCATTTCATCGACGCGGCGGTTTATGCGGTTATGGAGAGTTTCACGATTATCGAAGTCGAGAGTTATCATTATAAACTCATAGGGCGACGGAATTTGCCGCGACATTGCTTTCGCTTGTGAAATAGTATGCCCTGTCGTGTGATAGACCTCCAGCGCGCGAATGATTCTGCCGACATTGTTTTCATGAAGCGTTTCGGCGGTCTGCGGGTCAATCTCGCGAAGCTTTTCGAGAAGCGCGGAGTTGCCGTGCTTTTCGGCAAATTTGCGCATTTCATCGCGGAAAGCAAAGTCTTGTTTGCTGTCGTCAAACTCCAAATTATCCACAAACGAGTTGATATACAAGCCGGTACCGCCGCATATTATCGCAGTTTTGCCGCGAGACCGGATATCTTGAACACACTCGTCGCACAGCTTAACGTAATCGGCTACCGAAAAGCTCTCGGACGGGTCGAGAAAGCCGACGAGATGGTGCGGTATTCCCTGCTGCTCCTCGGGAGTGGGCTTTGCGCTTGCCACGTCCATATCCGTGTATATCTGCATACTGTCCGCCGATATCACCTCGCCGTTGTAAATTTTTGCCAGTTCCACGGCAAGCGCTGTTTTTCCCGAAGCGGTGGGTCCGGTGACGACTATTATTTTATTCATTAAACAATCTCCGTACATTATATCGATTTTGCATTATTATAACACATTTTTCTGCGGTTGTCAAATCTTCCGCGGATATTGAAAAATATTCCCCCGCAGCCCGGGAGAATATGCTTTTAACTATTAACACATATAGGGTGCCTTATAACCGTTTTTCGCTTTTCGGGAACGCATTTATTGGGATTGCCGATATAAATTTCGTGATGAAGCCGCTCCTCCGTAAAATCGTTCATATAACCGTTTTCGACAAGAAACTTATCCATTGCCGCAACGGTTTTCGGTTCGTCGTCGTAGCTGCCAATATGCATACACTGCACGCACAAACCCTCGTCAACCGTCAGCATTTCGGCGGCGGAACAGTCTATCTTCTTTTTTCGCGCGGCTTCCGCTTTCGCCCACTCGAAAACCTCGGCGGTGACGAAATCGGGCAGTCTCAGCACGGATATCCACCGAAACAGTTTTTTATCGTCACAAGCATTGTTCTCCCAGAAGCCCTCAAGCGGTGGTACAACGAAATCGAAATAGCCGTCAACAGGGTGCTCGCCGCGCTTGCTCATCTTTATCGTATACAGAATACCATACAAGACTCCCACTGCGCTCTTGTATGCGCCGCCCTCCTCATTTGGGTCGCCCTCGCCGCGCACCGCCGCGTAGGTTATCGGCAGCACGGTAATAATTTCGGGCTTGTTTTTCGGCTGATAAAGCGCTTTGTACTCTTTTTTGAAATCAAACGACATATTTTCTCCTTTCACTTTATCGTTGAAATGAGCATATCGCTCACAAAAATCATAACTCCCCCGCCAACGAACGACGCTAAATTCGCCGTTAGCGCGTAACCCACCGCTCTGCCGCCTTTTATCTCGTTTCCCGTGTACCCGGGCAGCAGCGCCGAGTAAAAAATCGCCTCAACGGCGAACACCAACATCTCGCCTCCAATCATCGCAAATATTTCTCCTAAACCGCCAAGGTCGTAACTCCACTTATATATAAGCAAGTTCAGCAAAAGCTGCGTTACGACGTTCATTATTATAATAAGCCGAAACGACTTTTTGCCGAAGATACCGTAACCCTTAGCTATTCCGACCTCGATAAGCACCGTTATAGCCATTCTCAACAGCAGACCGCCTATCTCCGCAGCAATGCGCTTTGTGCCGCCCGCTATCTCGACGGTCACGGAATCGCCGTTTACGTTTACGTCAAAATACGAATTGAACGCG
>CANRFR010000114.1 GCA_947629945.1 uncultured Clostridia bacterium
ACGTGAGATCGGCTATATGTTCGGTCAGTATAAGAGAATACGCAACGAGTTCACGGGCGTGCTCACCGGTAAGGGCTTGACTTACGGCGGCTCTCTCGCGAGAACCGAGGCTACGGGCTTTGGTCTTTGCTACTTCACCAATGAAATGCTCAAGGCAAACGGCAAGTCTTTCAAGGATCAGACCGTTGTTATCTCGGGTTCGGGCAACGTAGCTATTTACGCTACAAAGAAAGCTACCGAACTTGGCGGCAAGGTTGTGGCTCTGTCCGACTCCAACGGCTACATTCACGATCCCGACGGTATCGAACTTGACGTTGTTAAGCAGATCAAGGAAGTTGAGCGCGGTCGTATCAAAGAGTATGTAAACCGCACTTCTCACAAGAACGTCACCTACACCGAGGGCTGCAAGGGCATTTGGACTATCAAGTGCGACATCGCTCTTCCGTGCGCTACTCAGAACGAAATCGACAAGGAAAGCGCCGAGGCTCTTGCAAAGAACGGCTGCTATGCAGTAGCGGAAGGTGCGAATATGCCGTCTACTCCCGAAGCTATCGAGGTTTACTTTGCGAATAAGATGCTGTACGGTCCCGCTAAGGCTGCGAACGCGGGCGGCGTAGCTACTTCCGGTCTTGAAATGAGCCAGAACTCCATTCGCTACAGCTGGACGTTTGAAGAGGTTGACGAGAAGCTCCACAACATCATGAAAGAGATCTTCAAGCAGTGCGACAGCGCGGCTAAGGAATACGGTATGGAGGGCAACTATATGGCAGGCGCGAACATCGCGGGCTTCCTTAAGGTTGCCGAGGCTATGAAAGCGCAAGGCTGCGTTTAATCAATTGACGATGTTTAATTGACAGTTTATAATCAAGCGGTGAGCAGATGCTCACCGCTTTTTCATTCGATTTTCACCTAAAAGCCACAGTAATTCCGTAAAAATATTAGTAACTATTCACAATTGACATATTTCAACATTTATAGTATAATAAGTACAAGTGGGAACTTTATCTTAATTAAATGTAAAAAGGAGAAAAAAATGGAAGATTTTCAGGACAACCAAAATCCGGCCGGGGAGCCTCAGAATATGGAGTTGGCACAGCCGCCCGTATATCAGCAGCCCGTACAGTACGTTTCAAACGCGCCCGTAGGTCAGCTTAAAACAAACAGAGGATTGGCAAAATTTATCCTGCTGTCGATTGTAACATTGGGCATTTACGGTATCGTCGTAATGTCTTGCGTGGGCGAGGATCTTAACGTCATCGCTTCGCGTTATGACGGTAAAAAAACAATGCACTTCTGTCTGTTGACATTTCTTATAGCGCCTATCACTCTCGGAATAGGCGAATTGGTTTGGTATCACAAGATGTCCGCACGCGTCGGTACGGAACTTCAAAGAAGAAACATCAGCTACGGCTTTGGCGCGGGTTCTTTTTGGGGTTGGTTTGTTTTAGGTGCGCTGATTATCGTAGGACCGTTCATTTATATGCATAAACTTCTTAAGTCAATGAACTTGCTTTCCGAGAACTACAATATGTACGGCTGATAAAAATTACATAATAAAAACGCGTTCCCGAAAGGGAGCGCGTTTTTCATTTTAAAGTGTCCTAAAACCGAAATCAGTGGTGGAAAAGTCTTATGCCCGTAAACGCCATTGCTATTCCGTATTTATCACAAGTTTCGATAACGTTATCGTCGCGGATAGAGCCGCCGGGCTGGGCGATAAACTCAACGCCGCTCTTGTGGGCGCGCTCTATGTTGTCGCCGAACGGGAAGAATGCGTCCGAACCCAAGGCTACGCCTTTCATCGTGTCGAGCCACTTGCGCTTTTCCTCGCGCGTGAATACCTCGGGCTTTACTTTGAATATCTTCTGCCACTCGCCCTCCGCCAAAACGTCCATATAATCCTCGCCGATGTAGAGGTCGATCGCGTTATCGCGGTCGGCGCGGCGAATGTCGTCAACAAACTGCAAATTCATAACCGTAGGCGACTGACGCAGATACCAATTGTCCGCTTTAGTACCCGCAAGTCTTGTACAATGGATACGGCTCTGCTGACCCGCGCCTATACCGATAGCCTGTCCGCCGCAAGCGTAAGCTACGGAATTTGACTGCGTGTACTTCAAAGTTATCATAGCTATCGCAAGGTCGTGAATAGCGCTTGTCGGTATTTCCTTGTTCTTGGTCGGGCGGTTCGCGAAAAGCTCATCGTTGATAACAAGTTCGTTTCTTCCTTGCTCAAACGTAATACCGTAAACCTGCTTATGCTCAATAGGTTCGGGAGTGTAATTCTCGTCTATTTTGATGATGTTGTATGTTCCCTTGCGCTTGGATTTTAGAATTTCCAGAGCTTCCGGCTCGTAATCGGGAGCAATAACACCGTCGCTCACCTCGCGCTGAATGATTTTTGCGGTGGATACGTCGCACTTATCCGAAAGCGCGATAAAATCTCCGTAGCTTGACATTCTGTCCGCGCCGCGTGCTCTCGCATAAGCGCACGCCAACGGAGACAACTCGCCGAGGTCGTCCACCCAATAGATTTTCGCCAACGTTTCCGTGAGCGGAAGTCCGATAGCCGCTCCCGCTGGAGATACGTGCTTGAAAGAAGTCGCCGCGGGATAGCCCGTCGCGGCTTTCAGTTCCTTGACGAGCTGCCAGCCGTTGAACGCGTCCATAAAGTTGATGTAGCCCGGCTTGCCGTTCAGCACCTCAATGGGCAAGTCCTTGCCATTCTCCATAAAAATCCTTGACGGCTTTTGGTTGGGGTTGCAGCCGTACTTCAGTTCCAGTTCTGTCATAAAATTTCCTCCTATAATTACAGATATTTTTTAAAACGGTTTTTCACCGTAAAATCTGCTAACAATTATTTCCAATATTCAACTTGACAATTTCCCTCAGATATGCTATAATGACGTTACAAGGAAAAGAGGTGAGCCGAATGTCACAAAAATCTTTAACCGTCGGCGATGTTATAGATACTATAAACTATCTCAACCGTATAAAATCCACTGCGGACGAAGCCGAAAAAGTAAAAATCGACGAGCTTATAGAAAAATTAAAAAGCATGGAAACAAGGTCGTAAACCGTCATAATTTTCAAGGTATAAAGCCCGGGCTTTATGCCTTTTCTTTATTACAGGCAGCTTTAAATATGACCTCTATGCCAAACATAATCATATTCGCTCCACCAATTATGCGCATCGATGAGCCATTTGTCGCCTTGCTTTATCAGCGTGAATTTATCCGCACGTTCCTGTGAGCTGCGCTTGTAACGCGCTTCTATGACCGCCCTTTTCGGAGCGTTCATCTGAAAAGTCACCGTGCAGCCTTTGCCGTCTATACCCTCGAAATCCTCCTCGGCGAACGCGTATGTTATCTCCGAAGAAAAAGACTGTCCGTAACCCTTTGCAAGCAGCTTTTCAGTGCATTTGTCTTTGACTATCCCGCCGTAACGCTCCCTAAGATCGCTCCATAAAGCATTGAACTCACCGAAACGTTTTTCCTCGGTAATTTTCTTATCACGCGCAACAAACTCCCTTTCGAGAACGTTTATCTCACACAACAGACTGAAAAGAAATTCGCAAAGCTCGGCTTGCATATTCTTGAATTTGTCGGCGGCTTCGTTAATTATTTCCATAGTTCACCTCAATCAAAATCAAGATAGATGAAATGCTTTCCGCAATGCAGACACTTAAACAAATAGCCGCTTTCAATCTCCAAATGCTCTTTCGCGTCCTCGAAATCGACGCCGCAAACGTCCTCGCGGTAGGTTTCCTTGATTTCCGCAGTAAGGTTGGCTTGCTCAAGACACTCCCAATCGTAATAGCCCATAAACGCGCAATAATCGCCGCAGTGTGCAAGCCAATACTCCTGCTGCCAGCCGCAGTAGCCGGGTGTACGGTGAATAAGCTCGTCGAGCGCTTTCTTGTCCTTTACTTTGTCTGTACTGTCGGGGTCTTGGAACTCGCCGTCAAACTTCTTTGCCGCCGCTCCGCTTGCTATACATTCGGGGCAGAGGTTATTCACGTCCTTTATTGAGTAGAACGGGTTGGTGTAATAAACGTCAGTTTGCTTTTTGCAACAGTCGCAAGTAACCGTTTTGTCGTTGTTGAACGCCCCCGTTTTCAGCGGGTCGGGGTGATATTTGAAATTGTATTCGCTCATAAAAACCTCACTTATTTTTGTTGACTATGCGGCTCTCGAATTTACCCGTCTCCAAATCAATAAAGCGCGTAAAAAGCGACACTTTATTGTCCGCGTTGAGGTTCGTCCAAACGAAATTTGTGAACTCGTCAAGGCTCATATCGGGGATAACAACGTCCTTAGGCTCGCCTACAAAGCTGGGCAGCGGATTTCCCGCGCCCGCGTAGGTGTGTATAAAACTGCCCTGTCCTTTTATCGGATCGGAGTAAGCAAACGTGTAGCGTCGCGTGGACTTGTCATCGCCGTTCGCGGACTTCAAAATAGACATCGCATAGTTCATGCCGCCATCTTCCAAATGCACGATACCCGAAATTCTCGGTGTGAAGTTGGGTGCGTCGTCCTCGAAAGTGCGTGAGCGCAGGCTTTCCTCGAACGTCATCTGCCTGTCCATTCCCTCATAGATCGTGTCGGTCTGGTCGCCGTTGGTAACGATCGTTTTGTTGCCGAGCACTCTCACCGGAGCATAGATTATCAAATGCGGATCGGTCATTTTGCTTTCGTCGAACGCTTGCGTTCTGATACCCTCGCCGTCCTCGATAAAAACACGGTTGCGGCTGTTCTCGCTGCGTCCCATAATAAAGTACGCGATGACTGCCTTTTTTCCGTCGGCGCTCTTGCCGATTACGATACCTCTGCCGTGGTATGCCAATGAGTTCAGTTCCTTGTCCAATGTGATCATATTTATTTCCTCCTTAAATTATTACAATATCAAAAAGTGCCCAAATAGCACCGTGTAATACAGTTCACCGCCGCTTCCCCGCTCTTATCGAACTCGGAAAAAGCGCGGAAAGTTCCTCAACAAACGGCGCGTAACGCGTAATTTGATTCACCATCGCGCGGCGCGTGAGACCGTGAATTTTTCCGTGAATTTCCGCTCGTTTATAAGTACCTCACATAATTGTATTCTTTCTTCGGCAGTTTTTCGTTCCACGGACTCACTCCGCGGTATTCTCCCGCGTATATCGGTTCGTTTCCGTGAAGCGCTATCTCCATAAACTCGTCGGGAACGGGCTTAAAATATAGCTTTAAGCTAAACGCAACGGGACTTTCCTCTTCGGACAGCAGATCGTGCCGCTCGAAAGTCAGCGCGGCGGGCGCGATGAGTTTTATCAAATCTTCAACAGTTGAATATTTATCAACGAGTATTCCGCCCAAGTCGAACTCGCCGCTGTGCTCCTCCAGCATATCCGCGACGTAACCCGCAAGCGCTTCAAAACACTTGTACAGCGCGGTACACTCTTTAAGATTATCGGCGGTTATGCTCTCAACATACTCGGCACAGCGCCGCGCGTAAACGAAATCATGGCTCTTAACGCGAAAAAGTATTCCGCAGTTAAACAATGGAAAGCGCGCCTTGCCCTCCAGCCATACAAAAAATCCCGAACTTTCACAGATAGCGAAGTTAGTTTCAAAATCGTCTATCTCACTTATACCGAAACTTTCTATGGACTTGCGCTCGGTATGTAATTTAGAAAACCTGTTTCCCAATTTGCTCCCCCCCGATTGATTATGTGTTCCGTGTAATTTCTGCAAGCAGATAATTGGTTTTGATTTCCGCCGTGCGATTTACTTGAAAGTCAGATCGCGTTCACAAAATTCCACTCGTCGTCGGGATTGAATTTGTCCCATGCGCCGCAGCTTTCAAACGCGCCGAGATATACAAGTTTACCGTCAAGTATCGTTATCTCAAGACCGTGCTCAGGCTCCCATGAGCAGTTGCACTCAAGATGAAAGCCTACGCGCTCGTCCTCCGGTTTATTAACGATAAAAACGCTGGGAAATATCTCCGATTTTATCTCCTCGGCGGGAGTATCCTCGGTGACTTTTACGCCCATATTATCAAATTCATTGCCGTCTGTTCCCACCAAGTCCATAAAATACAAGCAGTATCTTTTCGCCGCCTCCCAAATCGCGTTTACCGTTTCCGCTGAAAGATTATTGAGAGCCTCGGCGCACCTCTCGGCATAGGCAATATCAACGTCCTCTTCGATAGTTACGTCAATTTCCTCGTCAAAAAGCTTCCAGTATGTAAAGCCTTCCAGACCATATTCGCCTTCCTCAATATCCGTAATCATAATTACACCTCCAAATCAACGTAAGCCTTGCCGTCCTTAATCGTTATTCTGTCCTCGCAGAACAGCGACACGGCCTTCGGAAGCAGTTTCCACTCTACATTTTCCATAATCTTTTTTTGGAGAGTTTCGGGAGTTTCATCGTTCGCGATATCAACAGTTCCCTGCAAAATAATCGCGCCCGCGTCTGCTTTTTCGTTTACGAAATGAATTGTCGCTCCCGACACTTTAACTCCGTATTCCAATGCGGCTTTGTGAACGCGAAGTCCGTAAAAGCCCTCGCCGCAAAAACTCGGAATAAGCGCGGGGTGAACATTGATTATCTTGTACGGATAATCTTTTGTTACGCACTCATCAAGAATTATCATAAATCCCGCTAACACGATTAAATCTGCATTTTGCTTTTTTAATTCGGCAAGAACGGCATCGCTGTAAGATTTACTGTCGGCATAGTCCTTTCGCGGAATTACAACGCTCGGAATATCATTTTGCTTTGCTCGTTCAAGAGCATAAGCATCCTCATTGGAACTTATCACGCAAGTTATCTTGCCGCCCTTGATATCGCCGCGCTTTTCCGCGTCGATAAGCGCCTGTAAATTCGTACCGCCTCCCGATACCAATACAACTATATTCTTCATAATTACCTCTCGATTCATTACACAAAATCGTCAAAAGTTACCGTGTTATCATTATGCACAGTCACGGCAATTTCCTCGCCGTCAAGCATATCTGTTGTTGATTCCAAATAAAGATATAACTCGCACTCCCCCGTATCGACAAATGAAGTAAACATGATCCAAGCAATTTCAAGCGTTCTCAAATCGTCCTCGGTGATATTTTCAATCTCCGCCGACATAATCGCCGCATTTACAGCACTGCGGTTTTCTTCAACAAATTTCAGTTTATCACCGAGCTGGCGAACGACTCCGCGAAGACTTATTTTATCCTTGTCCGGGCTTTTTTCAAGTTCCATATTATCAAACACTACTGAAATGTCCGTGTCCTTGCCCCAAACCATCTGCTTTACGTCATAATCGGAAAATGCGTTTTCAGATTCTTTCAAGTCCAAAATAGTCATAACTTCTCCTATTTTACGGCAAAGCCGTACAAAATCAAAGATGATGTACGGCAGCCTTTATTTCAATTGAATTTCAAGGCCCGTGAAGCTCGTCTCATCGCGGGTCGCGTCGTCTTGGTCGAAATCGGTGTATTCGGCGGTGATGAGATAGTTTCCCACGATAAACTCACGGAAAACATTCTCGTCCTTACCCGCCAAAGCTACGGGAAGCCAATGCTCACCGTTAATAGTCAGCTTGCCGCCGAACAACTGCTTAGGGTTGCTGGGCGAGTCGCTTATCTGCGGCTGAATACAAATCCCGAACGTGTTCACTACCTTTCCGTTGTATGTGTAACACATCAACCCAAGCTCGTCCCACGTGTAGTTCACGCGGTCAGTGATAGGCTCGCCGTGCATAGCCTCGAGAACGTGCTCGGATTCCGGGTCTGTTTTAAAACGCTTTGCGCGCGGCTCCCCAAGAACTTCCGTGAGTGCGTCGATATGCATAGGTACTTCAAGCTTTTCGCCGTTTATCACAAAGCAGTCGTCGCGTATATCAATAGTATAACTTTTGGATTTTTCCGATATCCCCGCGGATTTTCCGCGGTGTCTGCCGAATATTTTACCGAAAAAGCTCATTCAAATATCACCCCGTCGCCGCCGCTTATCGTCTCTCCGATTATAAACGCCGATTCACCATTAGCTTTAAGGATTTCAACGGTCTTGTCAGCGTCAGATTTATCTACGCAGACAGCCATTCCAACGCCCATATTGAACGTGTTGTACATATCGTGTTCGGGAATATTGCCCTCTTTCTCGATAAGCGAGAAAATGGGGTGGATAGCCCATGAGCCTTTCTTTATCTTCGCGGAAACGTTGTCGGGAAGCATACGCGGTATATTCTCATAAAAACCGCCGCCCGTAATGTGAGAAATTCCCTTTACGTTTACTTTGGAAATTAAATCAAGGATCGGCTTTACATAAATTCTCGTGGGAGTAAGAAGCGCATCGCCAAGCGACATTCCAAGTTCGGGCACCAGCGTTCTGAGCTTCTGCTCGTTTATGTTGAACACATGACGCACCAGCGAAAAACCGTTAGAATGAACTCCGCTTGAAGCAATACCGACTATCACGTCGCCCGGCTTTATCGTCGAATTATCGAGTATCTTGGATTTATCGACAATACCGGTTGAGTAACCCGCGATATCATACTCGTCCTCAGCCATCATTCCCGGGTGCTCGGCGGTCTCGCCGCCGACAAGCGCGCAACCCGCCATAACACAGCCGTCCGCTACTCCTTTAACTATAGACGCAACCTTTTCGGGAACATTTTTTCCTATGGCGATATAATCGAGGAAATAGAGCGGTTTAGCGCCGCAGCAGATTATGTCGTTTACGCACATTGCAACGGCGTCGATACCTATGGTGTCATGCTTATCGAGCACCATCGCAATTTTGA
>CANRFR010000115.1 GCA_947629945.1 uncultured Clostridia bacterium
CTGAATTTGAGTTATTGCGTTGCCGGTATCGAGGGGACAACCCTTCGGGAAAGGGGAGAGGGGGGCAGTCTACCTTTGATATCCCCACAAATGCATTCTTTACTTCTACCTACGGTATTATTTCAAACGGCAGGAAGCCCCCTCTCCCCTCTCCCTACGGGTTTTCCCCTCGAGCTCCCTTTTCCTCTCTCCCTCACCCCTCCCCCCTATGCCACTCAATTAGGTTGACCATTATTTATTTTTTATAATTGACTTTTTATGCCTTAATATTTATATTTCCTTTTTTTCGCGATTATGAAAATTATTGTGATAACGCATGACAAAAACTCCGCCGCAACAACGGAAGCCCATATCCCGTCCACTTTCCAAAACAGCGGCAAAATCTGTACGGCGGCTATTTGAAATACCAGCGTTCTCAAAAAAGAGATAATTGCGGAAATAAGTCCGTTATTCAGGGCTGTAAACATTGATGAACCGAATATATTCACCCCCGCAAACAAAAACAACAACGAAAATATGCGAAATCCACGCACGGTAAGGTCAGACAGCCCCTCGTCATAGCCCACGAATATACGCGCCAGCGGAGCCGCCAGCAATTGAGAAGCCGCCAACATTAACACCGAAGCGGAAAGTATTATGACCGTGCTTTTCTTTCGCAGACTTTTAAGCTCGTCGGTATTTTGTGCGCCATAGTTATAACCGATAATGGGCGCGGTGCCAATACTGTACCCGATAAAAATCGCGAGGAACACAAGGTTTACATACATCATAACTCCGTAAGCCGCCACTCCGTCGCTGCCCGCGTATTTGATTAGCTGCGAGTTATACATCATATTCACAAGCGACATTGAGCCTTGTGATACAAACTCCGAGGAGCCGTTGGCGCAAGTCCTACCGATAGCGCGGAGGTCAAGATTTGTCTTGCCGAGCCGCAAAAGGCTTGTGTTTTTGCGAAAGAAATAGACGAGCGGAATAATTCCGCCTATAACCTGACTTAACGCCGTAGCTGCCGCCGCTCCGACAAGTCCCCAATGAAAAACCGCCATAAACAGCGCGTCCAACACCATATTTATAACTCCCGAAGCGACCGTAGCTGCAAGTCCCAGCCTTGGTTTTTCTGCGGTAATAAAAAGCGTCTGGAACTCCATTTGCAGCATAAACATCGGCATAGCAAGCACGACCACTCTGCCGTAGCGCACCGAATTTTCCAGCAGTTCCCCATCTGCGCCCAGCGCGGAGGCAAGAACGGGCATAAGCGCATATCCCAATGCCGCTAAAATAACTCCCACTGCCGCCGAAACATACACCAACAGCGAAAACAAACTGTTTGCCTTGTCGCGTCTGCCCTCGCCGAGCGTTTTTGACACCAAAGCGCTGCCGCCCGCGCCGAACATAAATCCCACCGAGCCGAGTATCATAAGTACGGGCATTATAAAATTTACGGCGGTAAACTCGTCCTTTCCCACTATGTTCGACACGAAAAGTCCGTCCACAACGCCGTATATCGACGTAAATATCATCATTATGACGGACGGAAAAGTGAAACGAAACAGTTTTTTATAATCGAAGTGCTCCGATAAAGCTATTTGTTTTTTCATTTTTTCCCCCTATTAAAAGTTGTCGATCTCTTTTTTCATTTCTTCACAAAATATCCGAGTCAGCCGCAGATATTCCGAGCGCTCCTCCTCCGACCACGCTTCGAAAATGCGATTTTCCGCTTCTATGATCTTTGCGGCGGTACCATCGGCTAAACGTTCGCCCTTTTCGGTGAGCGCCGCCGATTTTTGCTTTCCGTTCACGGCGGAAAGAACTATAGTGCCGTCCTGCTCCATTTTTCGCAGAGCGGAATTGAGCGTCTGCTTGCTTACTCCCGAAAAGCGGCAAATGTCGCTTATAAGACAGGGTCTGCCTTCGCCGCGAAGAGTGTACAGCACTGCCTGTACGCTGTCCGATATCCCGAATTTAAGCGCCGCCTTGTGATATATCTTGTCAAGTTCGCCGACCGTATAATTAAACCGCCGAAGCTGTTCATTTAATAAGCTCTTCATCTTTTTATCTCCATTAAAACTATTTTGTACGAAATCATACTATAATATTATAGTATGATTTCGTACATTTGTCAAGAGCTTTTTATGTTCCGTTTAAAAAAATCTCGGCGTCGAACAAAAGCGCTCGACGCCGAGGTTATTTTTATATCATACGTTTTGGTAATAGTCAGTTAATATAGCAGTTACCGTTGCAATATTTACAAATTCCGGTTCCTCCGCATTTTGTGCAGACGTTGGTTCCTCCGCAGTCGATACAATGGTCGATACCACCGAAACACGAATGACACGTACCGTCGCCTTTGCAGAATTGACACTTGCCGTTGCCATCACAACCGGCGCATCTTATGTGATTGCCGTGGTTATGACCATAACCATTGCCATAGCCGTTTCCATTACCATAGCCGTTGCCATTACCGTTTCCATTACCGTTTCCATAGCCGTTACCATAACCATTACCGTTTCCATAGCCGTTACCGTTACCGTTGCCATAACCGTTGCCAAAGCCATTACCGTTGTTTTCGGTGTTCAAGCCCAAGATATCGCCGTACCCGTTTATGATATTCATTATTTCCGAGTTTGTGGATAATTTTACCGCGCCCGAAGCTTTAAACGGCATATCGCCCGCGTCGGTTATAATAGTTCCGGATATTGATACATTCATAACGCCGTTTGAGATCTCTTTTATCACAGCCGAAGCGTTTGAGATCGTATCGGGAGTTGCTCCCGCGTAGATTTCTTTGGCAGAGGGTCGAGAAACCGTTGCAGTAATCTGCATAGTCTGCCCGAAATCCGATTGCGAAAACGAACTGTTCGCGTTAAACGCGTTCACCGAATCAAGCGCCGCAAAAAGATAATCGCCGTCTTTTTCGCCGGAAATAAATATCGAATTGCCGGAATCGGTACAGTATAACGCCTCGCGAACGTTGATATCCAAATTATTTGCGTTCAAGGTCATATTCTTGATATCCTCAGACGGCGTTTCGGGTTTGGAAACATTACCCAAAAAACCCGTCGTGCTTTGCTCCTGTGCATTGTCCGAATTTACGGATTGCGGAGTACTGCTAACGTTGGCAGTCTGTGGCGTGCTGTCAGTATCGGAAGCCTGCGGAGTATTGTCCGAAACGGTTTGAGACGGCATATTGACAAACTCATTCTTTTCCGAACCGCACCCCGAAAAGACCAACACGGACATTAACGCAATCAATAGAACGAAAAAACAACTTTTTTTCATACATACCTCCTATTAATAGCTATCAATCTCTTTTTTATTCTTCACAAAATACTCGAGTGAGCCGCAGATTTTACAATCACCTCCCATTCAACCATACGCCGAGAATGCGGGATTTTATAGTAGTTTTGTCAATCAACGTCCGAAACGCTTTCTTCGTCCGGGTCATAGCCGTATGGAAAATATCCGTCGGGAGCATTTGGGAGCACAAGCGGGTGTTCGACCCTGTGATCGAGCCGAAATTGCGCGTCGTTAATAAGAAAATAATCGTGCCGCAATTCCTGAGTACCGTCCGAGTTTACGGGATCGTCCCACGTTACATCGACATTATACCACGAACTGCCAATCTTTACCATATTCCACATATGATCTTCAAGATGTCCTGATCCGATAGCGCAGATACACTGAAATCCAAGCGACTGCGCGAAATACATAAACGCCTTTGAATAGCCCTCGCAAAGCGCCTGTCCGTAAACAATGGGACCGTCGGCTTCACTCTCGTAAACCGCGCCCGATTTGGTATAGACCGTGTTGTCAACAATCCAATCGTGAACGTATTTCAGCTTGTCGTAATCGGATTCTTGAGCGCGCGACTCTTCGAGTACGGTTTCCGCGCGCGCTTCAAATTCCGTTTGACCGGTCTCGTTAGCTGTTCTACCATAATTAACCTTAATGCTTTTTACCTTATTTGATACCTTGGAATTTAAGAACGTTATCTCATAGCCGCTGCCCAGAGTCAAAAACTGCGGATTTTCGTAGTCGAACGCCCAATACGCGTCGAAAACGTCCTGTTTTGAAACGTCGAGGTCGGAAACGTCACATTCCTCGGCGTTATTTTTCGCGCAGTCATACAATCGCGCGTATACTTGCTTGCGCTTATAAGAAATATGATTGTAGTACCACTTTCCGCGAAAAATGTCAATTAAAGCCGTAGGCTCTGCCTGCTCGTCGGGAGTAACCGTCGGAGTTTCCGAAGAACTTGACGAAATCAAATCGGACGAGGACGACGGCGCACTTATCGGTTCATATTGATTTTCATTGGGAACAGAACTTGACGAGGACGATGAACTTGCGGCAGGATAAACTATACTTGCGCCCTCGGGAAGATAAACGTTAGCGGGTTCGCTTTTGGAGAGCGAACATCCGCTAAGCGGTACGGCGCATAATATTGCAGACAATAAGACGCATAAATTTTTCTTCAATTTACTCACCCCCGCAAATCATATTGCTATATATTTCATTGTAACATTTTATCGCAGTATTGTCAAGTGATTTTTTGATGTAATAACATACCATTTTAATTGTCGTCCTTAGCATTATAATCAAATCATAAGCGCCCCGAAAAAATCAAGGGCGCTTACCTTATTATAATAGAGAATTACAAATCGAACTTACCTTTAGCAAAATCAAACGTCGCAAAATAGTCCTCGGGAGTTTCGGCGCGGCGAATGAGTTTGACTGAACCGTCCTCGCGGAGCAAAAGTTCAGCGGAACGCAGCTTGCCATTATAATTGTAGCCCATTGAGAAGCCGTGCGCGCCCGTATCATGAATTGCAATGTAGTCTCCGAGGTTGATTTTCGGAAGCATACGATCAACCGCAAATTTGTCGCAGTTTTCGCAAAGTCCGCCCGTAATGTCGTACTTACAGTCGCACGGAGCGTTTTCCTTGCCTAAAACCGTGATGTGATGATACGCGCCGTAAATAGCGGGTCGCATAAGATTTGCGGCGCAAGCGTCCAAGCCTATGTACTCTTTATAAATATGCTTTTCGCGTATTGCCGTAGCTACCAACATTCCGTAGGGAGCCAACATAAACCGACCCAATTCGGTAAATATCGCAACATCGCCCATTCCTGCGGGAACCAGAATTTCCTCGAACGCTTTGCGAACTCCCTCGCCGATAACCGCGATATCATTCGCGGGCTGATCGGGCTTGTAGGGAATTCCCACTCCGCCGCTGAGATTTATAAACGAAATTTCAACGCCCGATTTCTCTTTGATCTCAACAGCAGCCTTGAACATTATCCGCGCCAAAGTCGGGTAATAATCGTTAGTTAAGGTATTGGAAGCAAGAAACGCGTGCATACCGAATTTCTTAGCGCCCTTTTCTTTGAGAATTTTGTAAGCCTCGATTATCTGCTCATGGGTCATTCCATATTTCGCGTCGCGGGGAGTATCCATAACGTTCGGCGAACCGTCCGTTTTGAACTCGCCGCCGGGGTTATAGCGGCAGCAGATAGTTTCGGGAATACCCGTCAGCTTGTCCAGCACGTCAATATGCGTGAAGTCGTCAAGGTTTATGATAGCGCCCAACTCGTAAGCCTTTTTAAAATCCAAATCGGGAGTGGCATTGGAGCTGAACATAATATCGTGCTCCTTAGCGCCCACCTCATCGGAGAGAAGCAGCTCCGTATAGCTGGAGCAGTCGAACCCACAGCCCTCGCTTTGCAATACTTTCATAATAAACGGGTTCGGAGTAGCCTTTACAGCGAAATACTCTCTAAAACCCTTGTTCCACGAAAACGCGGCTTTCAAAGCCCGAGCGTTCTCGCGAATGCCCTTTTCATCATAGATGTGAAAAGGCGTGGGATAGCTTTTCACTATTTCGTCTACCTGTTCTTTTGTTACAAATGGTTTTTTCATTTCTTTTGTCCTTTCTTAAAAGAATTTAATTATTTATTTTTATAACGGAATACTATCTTTTCTTTCGGAAACCCGAAAACAACCTCTTGAAAAACCGCACAATGGGATTTCCGAGCTTTTTCTTAACGGCGTTAAGCTGATTTTGCGCAGCGTCGTTCGGCAGTATCTCAATTGACTTTTCAAAGCACTCTTTCGCTTTTTTATAGTCGCCCGCCGCCAGATAAACGCGACCTAAGTCGTTGTAACGATAATGTATGAAATGCTTCTCCTTTAGTTCGGGAGTATCACAGTAATCTATGCAGAAAGTCAGACAATCTATCGCGTCTTGAACCAACTCGGGAGTACAGTATTCGTCGTCCTCGACTATCTCCTCAAGAGTGGTATAGTATTCCCACCGAAGATCGTAGTTTTCCGGATCAAGCTCTATTGACTTGTGATAGTATCGTATGCCGTTATCCAAGTCCTGTCCGAAAACCGTCACCATACACCCCAAATGCGAGCAGAATTTCGCTATAGTCTGCCGCTCTTCGGCGGTTTGCGGGGGATACTTATTTAAAATAGCCTCCGCGTCCTCAATATATGCCCGTGTTTCGTTGGGAGTTTCAAACTTGAACTTGTCATACTTTTTGTGAAACTCGGATATCTCCTCGGTCATTTTTATAATATTGATTACCATATTTTTTCCCTTTCCTTATTATAATATAGCGCCAACCATCTCCATAGCAAACATCAGTCCGATAAGAATGAGCTTTGCAGAAATACACCCGCGCCGAATTGTCCGCAGATTTTTCTCGGTGCATTTTTCGGGATTCATCGCTATATTAGTAAATCCGGGGAACGCCGAACATAAAGTAAACGCGGTATACAAAATCAGCGAAACCACAATAAGTATCATCGCAACGCCCGAGGTCTTTCCCAAAGCAAACAGCGCAATATACCCGCCGACAGCGCCGACTGTCACGACTCCGCTTATTATTTCGGCAGTTTTTTCGCCGCCGGTGTAAGCGACTTTTTTGTCAAACATTCCTACACCTCCAAAAACTGTCAATTGTCAATTATACATTGTCAATTGAATTTATACGTTCATATACTTATTAAGAAACTCTATGGACAAATTGATCCATTGCCGAACGTGCGGCTTTAAGTAGCTGTCGTTATGAGCTATGGGCTTGTCGCAAGTCGAAATGCCGTGAGTTCCATCGTCGAACAGGTGAAGCTCCACGGGAATTTTGTTGGAAATGCACGCTTTTGCCATAACGAGAGAGTTGTGCGCCGATACCGTTTCATCATTCGCGGTAGCCCAAATGAAAATAGGCGGCGTTTTCGGGGTAACGCGGTTCTCAAGCGACAGCCTCGACAAATCCGAGCGCGTGGGAGTATCGCCGAGCAGCACCTTAAAGCTTCCCTCGTGTGGAGAAGTTACTCCGCTGATAACGGGATAACACAGCACCGCGGCGTTCGGGCGCAGTTCCTCCGCTGTACAGCCTATTGTTTTAACAATCGAAATGTCGTTCCACATAGTGGCGAGACATCCCGCCAAGTGACCTCCCGCCGAACAGCCCAAAACCGCCATTTTATCGGGGTCTATGCAGAACTCCTCGGCTCTCATACGAAGTTTGCAGAACGTGTACGCCGCGTCGATAAGCGGCGCGGGAAACGCCTTATTGCATGAATACGTTACCACGAACGCCGCATAACCCGCAGCGAGATACTGAAAAGCGATCGGCTCGCCCTCGCGGTCGGAGCAGTACTCGTAGCCGCCGCCCGGAAAAATCACCACGGACGGACGCTTTTCACAGTACTCAATGTCGGAAATAACGTCGGGAAGATATGCCTTAACAAACGCCGTTTTTTCGGGATTAATGGAAAAAGTCTTAACTGTCATTTCTACCGCCTCCGAATTATAATACATTATATATATTATAACATCTTTAGGAAAATAAATCAAGTACTTGCGACATTTTATTATTTTTGTTCATTATCTCGATAAAAATGAATTAATTAAGGCGGAACTAAGGAAGCTCCGATTTTATCGGCGTCTCTTTGAATTCCAAACGATTAATGATTTTTCATTTGATAAAATTTATGTAAGACAAAACTTTCAACATTCCCCAAGAAAAATGTTGAAAAAAAGTTATTCATCAAACATTCAAACGCTTTATAACCAAAACGGACAACTTCTAAACTATTCAACTGTGAATAATTTAACGAAGCAATGCCGCTTTCTAACATATTCAACCGGGTTTTCAACATTTTTAGGGAGTTCCCCACACTTTTTTGTTGAAAACTCATGAGAAAATTCAAAAAAAATGACAAAAACTAAAAAGTTTTCAACAATATAATAAGAATAATTCCTATTTTTATGGAATTATCAAACAAAAAAGACAAGCAAAAAATATACAAAATCAAAATTTTTTAAGAAAAAAATAAACCAAATCATAAAAAAATAACTTTCGGAATAAAAATTAACCGAAAAATCCACCTTTTTAAAGTACTTTTTCACATTTTCCACCGAGTTTTCAACAATTTGATTAACTTTACAGTTCGTATAATGGAAATTTTGATTTTTAACGAAGTTTTGTTGAAAATTTAATAAAAAAACATAAAAACTTATAAGATTATCAGCTTGTAGAAAAAGTCGGTTAAAAAAATGGTCAACCTCATTGAGTGGCATAGGGGGGTAAGGGGGAGAGGGGAAAAGGGAACGCGAGGGCGAGTGACCGCAAGCGGTTACTCCAGTCCATAGAAAAAGTACAATTTTCAGACTATCGATTATACTAAGGGAAGCAAAAAATAGTCAACCTCATTGAGTGGCATAGGGGGGTAAGGGGGAGGCA
>CANRFR010000116.1 GCA_947629945.1 uncultured Clostridia bacterium
GGAAGCCCCCCTCTCCCCTCTCCCTACGGGTTTTCCCCTCGAGCTCCCTTTTCCCCTCTCCCCCTATGCCACTCAATTAGGTTGACTATTTTTCCTTTTTTATAACCGACTTTTTATATTGACTGAAATGTCTGCCGTGCGCAGACATTTTTTCTTTTACCCCCTTGTATTAATTTCGCAAATGTGCTATAATGTAAGGTGAGTAATTATGTAATTTAAGGAGAGTCAACTATGTCAGATAACCGCAATTCATACGAAAGTCCGTTCTGCACGCGTTACGCAAGCCCCGAAATGCAGCATATTTTTTCCGCCGATAAGAAGTTCACCACTTGGAGAAAGCTTTGGGTGGCTTTGGCTCGCGGCGAAATGAAGCTGGGGCTTCCCGTAACCCAAGAGCAAGTGGACGAGCTTGAAGCACATATCAACGATATTAATTACGACGTTGCCGAAGCTCGTGAAAAAGAGGTGCGCCACGATGTTATGAGCCACGTTTACGCTTACGGAGTTCAGTGCCCCAAAGCCGCCGGTATAATCCACCTCGGCGCTACGTCTTGCTATGTCGGCGACAACACCGATATTATTATAATGAAAGACGCACTGAAGCTGGTACGCAAGAAAATAATAAACGTACTGGCGAATTTGGCGAAATTTGCCGAGCAATATAAATCGCTGCCGTGTCTTGCCTACACGCATTTGCAGCCCGCTCAGCCGACGACGGTCGGAAAACGCGCTACGCTTTGGATGAACGAGCTGCTTATGGACTTGGAAGAGGTAGAGTATCGTATCGACAATCTAAAGCTTCTTGGACAAAAGGGCACAACGGGCACGCAAGCCTCTTTTGTGGAACTTTTCGGCGGCGACAGCGCAAAAATAAAGGCTCTCGAAAAGTCTATTGCCGAAGAAATGGGCTTTTCCGCGTGCGTACCGGTAAGCGGTCAGACCTATTCGCGCAAGGTGGACAGTCAAGTTTTGGCGACTTTGAGCGGAATAGCGCAGACCTGCTCGAAATTCTCCAACGATTTGAGACTTCTCCAGAATTTTGAGGAAATGGCGGAGCCGTTTGAGAAAAAGCAGATCGGCTCCTCGGCGATGCCGTATAAGCGCAACCCCATGAGAAGCGAACGCATAACGTCTTTGGCGCGTTATGTGATGATAGACAGCCTTAACCCCGCTTTCACGGCGGGCACGCAATGGTTTGAGAGAACGCTTGATGACAGCGCGAACAAGCGCGTTTCCGTTGCGGAGGCGTTCCTCGGTACGGACGCGATACTCAACATTATGCTGAATGTAACGGACGGACTTGAGGTTTATCCCGAAATGATAAAGCGCCGCTTAATGTCAAAGCTGCCGTTTATGGCGACGGAGAATATAATGATGAGAGCAGTGGAAAATGGTGGAAATCGTCAGGAACTTCACGAAAAACTCCGTGTTCATTCTCAGGCAGCGGCGCTCGTGATAAAACAGGGCGGCGAGTGCGATCTTCCCGAACGTATAGCGAACGACCCCGCTTTCAAGATAACGAAAGACGAGATAGAGGAACTGTTGAAGCCCGAGCTTTATGTGGGCAGAGCTCCCGAACAGGTTGAGGAGTTCCTTGCAGAGTTCATTGACCCGATACTCAAAGCCAACAAAGATATCCTCGGTGAAAAAGCGGAGCTTAGCGTTTAAGAGCATGTATTCATAGGATATTGCACGCGTCTTTTCAGCAGATATTACCGCTGACTGCGTTAAAATTTCTTGACGTGCGACAGCAAGCCCGCAAAATTTTGCCTTGTCAGCGACAAAATCTGCTCGAAAATCCACGCGCAAACCCTATGAACACAAGCTCTAAAGGCTGCCGCGTGCGGGGAGGCTTTTCCTCACGCCCCCTCGGGTCGCGCGGCTTGCGCCGCGTTCCCCTCGGGGACATTCGGAAAAGCCGTGTGCGGTGCCCTCAAAAACGCAGCGCTGGCGCGCAGACGGGAAAGGAAAGGCTGACAATCCCTCAATGCGTTTTTTCGGGCACCGCGCAGCAAACGCGGCGTCGCTCAAGGGAGCGCAAACACATTATAGCGATCCACACAATTAAAGCAACATTAGTGTTTTTAAGCTCCCGCTTCGCATTATAACGTTTAATTGAACCGCAGCGTTATTTTCGTGGATTGCTATAAACATTATATAAAGGTCAGGACAAACTATTGAAAAAATGGATAACGGCAAATGCGCCGCAAAGCGATGACGGCGCGATAATCCGCGAATTCGGAAAATTTTTCGGCGGGATATTGCTGCGGCGCGGGATAACCGATCTTGAAAAAGCGAAAGGCTTCTTCGGGTGTCAAGAGCTATCCGACCCGCTTCTTATGAAAGACGCGGAAAAGGCGGCGGAAATAATACAGCTTGCGCTGAATTCGGGCAAGAAGATAACCGTTTACGGCGACTATGACTGCGACGGGGTAACCGCGACAGCCATTCTTTACAATTATCTTGAAGCGCAAGGCGCAGAGGTTGAGTATTATATTCCCGACCGCTCGGAGGGATACGGAATGAATGTTCCCGCGCTGGAGCGGATAGCCGCGAACGGCACGGAACTTGTCATAACCGTGGATAACGGCATTTCGGCTATAGAGGAAGCGCAGTTTTTGAAGGAAAAGGGCATTGATTTGGTCATCACCGACCACCACCAGCCCGGCATAGAGCTTCCCGAATGTGCCGCCTGTGTTGACCCCAATCGCGCGGACGATAGCTCGCCGTTTAAAGAGCTTTGCGGTGCGGGCGTGGTTTTGAAGCTGCTTATCGCTATGGAGGGCGACGAGAATTTCGTTCTCGATACGTACGCGCATTTGGCGGCGGTCGGAACTATCGGCGACGTTATGCCGCTTAAAGGCGAGAACCGTTATATAGTGCAGCATGGTCTCGATAATATCAAAAACGAGCAGAATGCGGGACTTACCGCGCTTATTCGGGCGGCGGGCCGTTCAACGGAAAATGTTACATCAACGGATATAGCGTTCACGGTGTGCCCGAGGATAAACGCGGCGGGACGTCTTGACAGCGCGGAAAAGGCGCTAAGGCTGCTGTTATGCGAGGACAATGCGGACGCGGCAAAGCCTATCGCCGAGGAACTTTGCGCGTTAAACTCCAAGCGCAAAACCGAGGAGGATCGGATAACTGCTGAAATAAAAGCGAAAATTGCCGCCGACCCCATGATAGTCAAACAGCGCGTTATCGTTTTGAGCGGCGAGGGCTGGCACCACGGAATAATCGGAATCGTCTGCGCGAGAATTCTGGAAAAGTACGACAAGCCCACGGTCGTCATTTCCGTTGAGGGAGACGAGGCGCGCGGCTCTATGAGGAGCATTGAGGGATTCTCCGCACACAAAATGCTCTCGGAATGCTCGGCGTGTCTTACGAAATTCGGCGGACATCCGGGCGCGGGCGGTTTTTCGCTGCCCGCAGACAAAATCGGGGAGTTTACCGAGCGCGTTTACGAATACACTCGGGAAAATTACCCCAAAATGCCCGACAACGCGCTTGCCGCAGATATGGAGACGACGGCGGCGGAACTTGATATCGACAACGTGAAGAAACTCTCGCTGTTGGAACCGTTCGGCGAACGCAACCCCATTCCGCTGTTTTTGCTGAAAAACTGTACGGTAAAGTCCAAACGCGCTTTAAAGGACGGCAAGTTCACTTCTTTCGAGGTAACGCAGAACGGCGTGACTCAACGGGCGATAACGTTCAAGATACCGTTCGCGAAATTCTTCCCTAACGTCGGCGACAATATAGATTTAATAGCCGCCGCCGAGATAAACGAATACAACGGAAACGAAAGCGTTCAGCTTCGGCTTGTGGAATATCGTCCCGCAGAGTTCGCTCAAGACAGGCATTTGGCGGCGCAGCGCGTTTACGAGGAAATTTGCCGCGGCGAGGGCTGCGATAAAAAACTGGCTTCACGCGTTATCCCGCAAAACCGTGAGCAGCTTATGGCTATATACGATCTTGTGCGCCGCGCGAACGGCGCGATGACCGCCGAAGAGCTTGCGTTATTTGGCGGTTTGGGCGCGAATTACTGTATGCTGCGGGTAACGCTGGACGCGTTCGCCGAAGCCGATATGATAGAATACATAAACGGCTGTCCGAAAGCCGCAAAAGCGCCGCAAAAGCGCGATCTGTTTCAAAGCGGTCTGCTTTTTGAGCTTAACGAGCAGTTTACCGTCAGCAACTGACAGTGCACCCGTGAGGGTGGGAGGCTTTTCCTCACGCCCCACCGCAGTTCGCGCGGCAGTCGCCGCGTTCCCTGCGGCGGGACATTCGGAAAAGCCGCGGTACGCCCGCGTTTTCGGCTGCGCCGAAAACTGCCGCTGCGCGGCAAATTCGCTCCCTTCGGGAGCGAATTGCGGGCGAACCGCACAGATTGGGCAGCCGCGCGGGAAAATAAAAACCAAAAACATGATTATCGAGGTGACGTACTTAATGGAAAGTATTACCATAGAAAGCCTTATGGAAAAAATAAACTCTATCGACAAGCGCTATGATACCGACAAAATAACGCGGGCTTACAAGCTTGCGGACGCGGCGCACGAGGGACAAATGCGCTCGTCGGGGGAAAAGTACATCACTCACCCGCTGTCCGTGGCGAGTATCCTGCTGGATTACTGTATGGATACCGACACGATTTGTGCGGCTCTGCTTCACGATGTTGTGGAGGACACGGATACAACGCTTGACGAAATAAAAAAACAGTTCGGCGAAGACGTTGCTCTTTTAGTAGACGGCGTTACGAAAATCGGTCAAGTGCCCTTGAACACAAAAGAGGAACAGCATGCCGAAAATATACGAAAAATACTGATGGCAATGAGCAAGGATATTCGAGTTATCATCATAAAGCTCGCCGACAGACTCCATAATATGCGGACGCTTTACGCACGCCCTCCTCATAAGCAGCGCAAGACCTCTCTCGAAACGATGAACTTCTATGCGCCGATTGCTCACCGCTTGGGTATGAGCGACGTAAAGGAGGAAATGGAAAGCATTGCCATTCATTACCTCGACCCCTATGGCTGCAAGGAGATAGAACGGCTGCTGGACGTCCACAAGGAAGAACGCGACACGTTTATCGACCATATAACAGAGCGTATACGTTCGCGTATAAACGATATCAAGCCCGAGCCGATAATCGAGGGGCGCGTTAAGAGCATTTACTCGATTTATAAGAAAATGTATCTGAAAAACAAGCCGTTCGACGAAATTTACGACATTTACGCCGTGCGGATAATCGTGCAGTCGGTTATCGAGTGCTACAATGTCTTAGGCGTTATACACGACCTGTTCAGCCCTATGCCTTACCGTTTCAAGGACTATATCGCCACACCAAAACCGAACCGCTATCAGTCGCTGCACACTACCGTAATAGGCAAAGAGGGAATACCGTTCGAGGTGCAGATACGCACCGTGGAAATGCATAATACCGCGCAATACGGCATAGCCGCTCACTGGAAATACAAGGCGGGGCTTAAAGGCTCGGTTGCGGGCGAACAGCGCTTCGATTGGATACGGCAGCTTCTCGAACGTCAGCAGGAAGCCGACGACGTAGAACAAATAACCGACGCTATCAAAAACGATTTGTCGCAGGACGAGGTATATGTTTTCAGCCCCAAGGGCGACGTTTTCGCGCTGCCGAACGGCGCTAACGTTATTGATTTCGCTTATGCCATTCATACCGAAATCGGCAACAAAATGACCGGCGCTAAAGTGGGCGGTCGAATGGTGCCGTTCGATTATCAGATAAAAACGGGAGATATCATTGAGATATTCACAAGCGGCTCGCCGACTTACGGTCCCAACAGAAATTGGCTGGATATTGCCAAAACCACGGAAGCCAAAGCAAAGATACGCTCGTGGTTTAAAAAAGAGCGCCGCGATGAAAATATCGCGTGCGGCCGCGAGGAGCTGGAGCGCGAATTTAAGCGCAACGACATTAAAATAACACCGGAGCTTCTTGAGGACGCGGCGCACAGAGCGCGTTTTGAAAGCGTAGACGATTTGTATGCAGCGATAGGCTACGGCGGCGTGGCAATGTCAAAGATAATTCAGCGAATTAAAGAAAGCCAAATCCGCGCTCAAAAAGAACAGGCGCAGACGCTCCCGACCAGCGAGGAACTTACCGATGAAACAAACAAGCGTTCCCGCAAGAAAGGCGTAATTGTTGAGGGCGTGGACAACTGTTTGATAAAGTTCGCGCAATGCTGCAATCCGCTCCCGGGCGACCCGATAATCGGCTTCGTGACGCGCGGCTTCGGCGTTTCCATTCATAAACTCGACTGCGTGAACGTCATCAACAATATGGACAGCGAGGAAAACAAAGACCGCTGGATAAAAGCCGCATGGGTAGGCTCGGACGATACGACCTACCGCACGTCGCTTCTCATCACCGCAGAACAGAGCACTACGGTTATCGCGGACATCACGGCGGCAATAGCCGTTAATCGAATAGCTATGAACGAGCTTAATATGCACCGCCTGAAAAACGGCAACACCGCGATTCATATTACCATAGAAGTCGCGGGTATGGAACAGCTCAACAATCTGAAAATGCGGCTTGAGAAGATACAGGGCGTTATCTCCGTTGAGAGAACGGGCAAGCAATAACGGCGCAAGGTTTACGGTTATGGACTTACAGCGGATATTGCTTATCGCGGCGCTTTTTTTACTGACAGTTTTGTGGATAAAGGCGCGAAACACTCCGAAAGCAAAGAGAGCGCGGCTTAGGAAAAAGGTAAAAAAGAGCGGTTTTGTGTATTGGGAAAAGTTCGAGGAAAATTGGATAATCGATGAAAAAAAGCGCTTGGGATATAAATACAGCGATTTCTCGGGCTGTTATGTGATATTGATATTTGAAAAGCCCGTTCGCGGAAAACGGTTCTGGGGTTGGAACAACATATACGTCGGGCAGTCGGTGAACGTCTGCAGGCGCGTCCACAACCACTTTACCGGCAAAGGAAAGGGCGACGTTTATGCGGATATCAAATACGGGAAATACGCTTATGTGCGAATGATTCCCGTAAAACCCAAGCGGCTGAACGATATGGAAATTGCGCTTATCGACGCGTTTTCCGCAACGGATTCTTACAACAAAACCAAAGGCGGCGCGAAGAAAATCGACGGTTGACAATGCGATGTCAGCCGACATCGGGAGGTTTTATGGATAAAATAATGAGACTGCCGTTGGGAGCGCTGGCTTCCAACTGCTACATAATTCCCGCAGAGGGCGGCAAGGCTATCGTCGTAGACCCCGCGTCCTCGGGAGAGGTTATGGCGATAATTGAAACCAATGATATGGAGCTTGGCGCTATCGTTATCACGCACGGGCACTTCGACCATTTCGCGGGCGCAGCGTCGCTCCACGCGCAGACCGGCGCCCCCATTTACGCGCCCGATCTTGACAGCGAGATGTTTCAAAGCTCGGATAAAAGCTGGGCTTGGTTTATGGGCGGCGTGCCGTTCACTCCTATCACGCCGACGCACTTGTTCGGCGACGGCGAGGAATTCACCGTGTGCGGCACCGATTTTCTCGCGCTGAACGCTCCGGGACACACTGCGGGAAGCTGTCTGCTTATTTGCGACAAGCACGACTGCATTTTCTCGGGCGACGTTATATTCTGCGGCAGCGTGGGCAGAACGGACGGCTATTCGGGCAGCGCGGAACGTCAGCACGAAACTCTTCGGAAAATACGACGAATAGAGCATAACTATAAGCTGTTCTGCGGTCACGGAGACACAACGGACATCGACACCGAAAAACGCACCAACCCTTATTTGCTTGATATGTGACCGCGCTAATTTGCCTATAGTTTGTCAATGCAAATGCTGCAAATTTAGCTGAAATCACAAAAATTCGCAAAAATTCTCAAATGTGGTTTATTCTGCTTGACAACGCCGCTATTTTTTGGTATAGTATTTATTAACGATTAACTTAGGAAAACGCGGTTTTCTGCGCCTTTTAAAAATATGGAGGTAATTTTAATGGACAATTCGTCAAACGATAAGCTTATGGGTGTGCTCTCATATCTAGGATTTTTAGTTCTGGTTCCCGCCATTGCGGGCAAGACCGAATTTGTGAAATTCCACGCTAACCAAGGACTGGTTTTGTTTATTATTGAAGCGGTCTTCGGTTTGATAATCGGCTTCTTGAAGAACATCTTTATCATCGGTATTATTTTCGGTATAATCGGCGTGATATTTGAGCTTGCGTGTCTCGTCTTTTCGCTTTTTGGCATCGTCAACGTTGTAAATTATGAGGAAAAGGAACTGCCCATTATAGGCGCTATTCATATTCTTAAGTAATTTTAAACCGAAAAAATTCCCCGTCCCAACAGACGGGGAATTCAGTTTGTAGAAAAAGTCCTTTTTCACGTTTAATTGTAAACTTTACGCTCCCATTGCGAGAGGAAACTTTTCGCTTTTTTATATGTTGATTTGTAATGTAACGTTACCGGTTTCGAGGAGATAGCCCCAGAATACTTCATATAACCCTCTTTTGCTGAATTTGAGTTATTATGTTGCCGGTTTCGAGGGGACAACCCTTCGGGAAAGGGGAGAGGGGGGCAATCTACCTTTGATATCCCCACAAATGCATTCTTTACTTCTACCTGTAGTATTTTTTCAAACGGCAGGAAGCCCCCCTCTCCCCTCTCCCTACGGGTTTTCCCCTCGAGCTCCCTTTTCCTCTCTCC
>CANRFR010000117.1 GCA_947629945.1 uncultured Clostridia bacterium
CCTGTTTGGCTGCAATTTTAGTATTGGTTTATTTTTAGGGATTATTCCCGTTTACACAGTTTATTTTTCAGACCCTTCAATTATTTCGTTCAGCATATCCGATTTCTCCTAACCAATTAGTTGTTTAAATCCCGGTAATACTCTTGTACACAGTCTAAGAAACTCATATCTGTTGTTATTTGTATTACATCTAGTCCAGCAGTACGGATTACTTTTATGCACCCTGTTTTCTCCAGTTTATAAAGCGCATTTATCAAGGAAATAGAATCAAGATTAAATACTTTTCCTATTTGATTACGCTCGTTCTGGAGCGTAGTTATTCTGATTTCATTTGTGCCTTCATTCGCGTTAATTATTGCAGCCAGCAATATCAGATTGGGCAACATCTCAAGTTTTGGTACGGATTTCTTGAAAACGCCCTTTTTCTTGTCAACAACGTCCACAAGTTCAAGTTCTCCGATTGGACAGTCAATATTGTTTTCCGGATGAACACGGGCAGGATTTAATCTAACACGTGGAACGTAAGTATTGATAACGCAGTTAAAATCTTCGTCAACTGCTCTATCGGACGGCATAGAAGCGTCTTCGTGCATACGAATGTATTTCACCACACAGCTATGAAAATCGTCCTCGTCAAATTCTGCCTTATTGAACTCGTTAAAGAACAGATACCAAGAAGTCGCATCATCCTCGTTTGTAGCAAGCATATAATGAACGAGCCAAAGGGAACCCAATTCTTCCATATACGGATCGTTGTCATATATTATTCTGCCTAGCTCGGTAAGCTCTTGGTTCCGTTTGCCCGCTCTCGGCTCGGAAGTCAGTTTCGTTGCGGTAAGCCAATAGCGCAAAGCTTTCACCATATTTGCGCCTATTCCGAGAACGTCCATGGGGTTTCCGGCTGCGCCTTGAAAAACACCGGGCTCCTTGACTACGTTGCTCATACCCTTATATAGCCAGCCTTTTCGTATGAAAAAAGTTTCGTGTCCTCTGAATTTCATTTCAGTTCGTTCCTTTGGTCTTTAAATATTTATCCATCAGACAGCCGCCATCAAGATACTTCGCCGTAACGCATTTCTTGCATCTTTTACATTTAGCTTCATCTATATGGTATCTGTCACCTACGATCGAGATCGCTCCAAATTGGCACAGCGACTCACATTTTAAGCATTTTCGACAAGCGTTGAACTTCCGAACCTGATAAGCCGCTTTACGCTGTAGATCTTCGTGACTTGCCACGTTCATTGTTTTTATCTTGACGGAATACTCATATCCGTCTTGCGTGAACGGCTGAATAGATAGAATAGGCGTATTTGATGCAATGTCAAGCACCAAGGTTTCGTTGATCAGCTTCCGCCCAAGTTCTTTAGATACCCTACCGAACGGGGTAAACAGGTTGAGAAAATCATCATCTACAGCACGATTAAGACGGTAAATTTTAGCGTGATCCTCAGAGGTGCAGTTCGTGTACTTGATCTTAACATCTTGGGCAGCTTTAACTCCATTGCCGCCTTGCCTAGCCTTCCATTTTCCGGAATCTATGTAAACCTCTGCATCCGGCTTGCCGATTTTCTTGGCAAAGTCTATCAGGAAATCCCGCCATTTCTTGTATTGATCGGGCATATAGAGCGATGACAGAAATTGTGCGCGCTCATTGTTATTAGGACAGCACCAACATCCAACTCTGTCGTAGCCCAGACGATATGCCTCATTGAAATCAATATTCTCACCGAAAATGTAAAGCCAAACATCAAGATCTTGCCATAAAAAAATCGGTGATGCGACCTTTTGCTTCTGGATCTTAACCGACTCAGCGTTATCCTCAACGCGGTTGTATTTACTGCGGCTTACGGATTCGCACTTGCGTATTCCGTAAAAAGTGAGGATATTTATATCGCGATAATAACGATTTAAGATACGCGTAATCGGACCCGTTTTGAACATCGAACAACACCATCTCATCATTCTTGCGGGTGGACCGATGTCCTCACAAACGTTATAGAAATCCTGTTCCTTATTTTGCGCTATTCTGAAAATAGCCTTAGGATTTTCTTCCCGAAAGCGTTCGGCATATTCGATCGTAAGAGGAAATTCCAAAGTAGTGTTGCCGAAAATGTGAACCAAGGACGGATCGCTAAGTGCCTTGACAGCCAAATCAGCCGTAACCGTTGAATCCTTGCCGCCCGAAAAAGATAACACAATATTTTCACGCGGGTATTTAGCCGCCTCTTGTTGGATAAAATTGTGCGCCTCATCGGTTATCGCTTTCAGTCGTGCCTTGTTAGCACTAATGAACTTCTTAATATTCTCATTAAAAAACTCGTAAGAGTTCTTATGTTTGAATTTAAGCAATTGTTCACGCAGATAATCGGCTGAATATTTTTTGTAATGCTTGGAAGTGATAGAGATAGGTTTCCCATCAATATAATACCGGTTAGTGTTTGCCCAAACCGATTTTCCAACAAACTCCAACGGTTTATCAAGCAAAATCTCTATCAAAAGCCGTTCTTCGGGAAACACGGGGCGCATATCAGACGCTAAGTAAACAGCATCGCCGCCACATTCAGGGCAAACATTGCGGTTTATATCGTCAGCAGCTCGTAAAATCGGAACACCGCATTTTGCACACCAATATACCTCTACGGGAATGTCTTTTTCGGTAGGTCTGCCGCAAAGCTCACAGTTATTCAGTTGAGTCACTCTGCGACATTCCTTGCACCACACAACGCTCACCTCGTTACATTATATATCATTATACATTATACAACATTTTTCACAAAAAATCAAGTGCTTTTTGATAATGTTTATACATCATTTTACACAAAGAGCGGTTGTATAACGCTTTTTTGCGACTAAATCGATTATTTCTTTTTGACCACATACCTCTGCTGCCTGCTCCCCGGCGCTTCGGGGATCGTCATCTCCACAACACCTTCCTCCGCGAGCGGCTGAATATACGTCTTTATCGCGTAAGTGACCGAGTTGATACCAAGATAATCCGCGATCTCCTTTTTGCTTCGCGGTGTACGCAGGAATTCAAGCAAAGCTGTTTTTTTATCCGTGTGTGCCGCAGCTTCTATTACCTCATTCCGCAGACAAACCTTAAACTCCCCGTGTATTGCGGAAAACTCCGGGGCAGGGTGCTTGCCCTCGGACATTTCCTTGCGGATAGTCGGGATTCCCGAATATCTATTCTCGGTCACTCCCATGACTTCAAGCGCTGTTGCCAGCACGGGATTTCTGGTGTCGGGCTGCGCCTTTCCGAGCATATCAATGGTGAGCCGCCCGTAAAGTCCGCCGGGATTTACGATCTCCATTCTGTCCGAAAAGATGAGAAGCTGTATTGGCATACCCTCAGTGTGAATACTGTAATCACGATGAACGAGAGCATTCAGCAGCACTTCGCGAACTGCCCCCAATGGGTAGTCGGGAATATCGGTGCGCTCACCGTCCTTGCCGATGATCGTGCGAATGCGGGTGTTCGCCTTGACAAAGCTCATGGCTCCCGTGATCATTTCGAGAATAGTTCCCTCGATGCGCTTGCTGTCGGCAAACCGTGAACCGTCCTCCGCAATGTCGCCCATTTCAGTTCCTTGGACAGCTGTTGCGATGATTCCAAGTTGCGGGAAGAACGCTTGCGGATAAAGTCCGAACAGCAGCTCCGCCGAGAGTGTGGGCTTGCCGTCCTTGACAATGCTCATGAGTTCCGTTATCTGCTTATCATCGAGCGCGGCGAGGTTCGGTCTGTTTTCCTTGAGCTTGAGCAGGTAAGAGTTCAGAGTGTTCGTGTTCAGCGAGAAAAGCTCCGCACGGTCTACCGTTCGCACATCGTCCTGATACTTTTTGCGGTAAGCCTCATAGCTATAGACCTCGTATTCCGTCATGGGAATGTCCGCGTCGCCAACTCGCACATACGAGCCTTTGATCCTGCCCTTAGCGCGGTTGAAGCACGGGCGATCGGCTATGTCAACCGGCGGGATCTCGGCGGAAACCACATTCTTCCCATCGATCTCGACCGCGCTGAACACTGCACGGACGCACGGTTCCATTTGCTCACATTGTTCCATGACTTTTTTCTGGAGCATCTGAACGTCGGATACCCCAGTTATCTCGAATCCATTCTTTTCATAAAGTCCAAATACTATTACGCCGCCGTCGTTTTGATTAGAAAAAGAAGAAAGCGTATCGAAAAGCTTCTCGGGAGCGCCGCCCTCGGCTTTTTTGACCTCTATAGTCTGGAACTCGGCTTGGAAATTCTGTATCTTCTTGACCAAATTTTTCAATTCTTTGTCAGTCATTTTAAAAATCACCTCTCTGTATTTAAAATTATAGCACACTATTTTCAAAATTTCAAGTGCTATTTTAAAATATTGTCTCCAAAATTTAAAATAATTTAGAGAATTTTAAAATTTTGTGGCGAATTTTAAAAATGCGAGGTTGACAAATCCTGCGGGCGGCAGAAACGGCGCAGAAGAAAATCGGTTGAAACAGTCGCTTATTCAATATAAAAGCACTTTGAGAGATCAAGGTGCTTTTTTGCCGTCCCGGCATATCCGAACCGACCGTCGAGCGGCTTATTGTTCGATTTATTACCATCTCGGATATTTTTCGCCCTTAACAGTCAATTTTGAGTCAATTTTCGGTCAATGCTTTTTCTCCGGAAAAGATTTATAATAATCTCAGAGGCAAACGCTAGCGAAAAGTCCGGACGCGCGGGCGTTCCTCTAAAAAATCAATATCAAGGAGGTAGATATTTTGAAAGAATTGAAAAACGGAATAAAGATCATCGGCATCGACCACGGCTATGGCAATATCAAGACCGCTTCCACGGTCACGCCTACGGGGATATCGGCCTCAAGCACCGAGCCTGTATTCGCGGGAAATATCCTGCACTACGACGGAATGTACTACCGCATGGGCGAGGGGCACAAGGAGTTCGTTGCGGACAAGGTTACGGACAACGACTTCTATTTGTTCACGCTTATGGCGATCGCCCGAGAGTTGACACAATTCGGGTTGAATGAGGCGGACGTACATATTGCGGCAGGTTTGCCTTTGACGTGGGTCAAAACACAGCGCGAGAGCTTCCGCGCTTACCTCACGAGGAATCCCGAAGTTCGTTTCACTTTCCGCGACAGAGAGTACCACATCAACATAACCGGGTGCAGCATATTCCCGCAAGGTTACAGTGCCGTCGTTGACGGCCTGCACGAGATGACGGGCGTGAATATGCTCGCGGATATCGGCAACGGCACGATAAACATCATGTACATCAATAATAAGAAGCCCGTTGAAAGCAAGTGCTACACGGAGAAATTTGGTGTGAGCCAGTGCATGATCGCCGCGAAGAACGCCGTGCTTGACCGTCTGGCAGCGAAAATTGATGACGTGATCGTTGAACAGATCATACGCACCGGAACCGCCGACATAGACGAAAAGTATCTGAACTGCATTAAGGCGGCAGAGCGTGAATATGCGGAGAACATTTTTTCAACGCTCCGCAAGTATGAGTACAATCCCGACCTCATGCGCTTGTACATAATCGGCGGTGGAGGGTGCATCGTCAAGAACTTCGCGGAGTATGACAAGGAACGCGTTGAGATCATCGAGGACATCTGCGCAACCGCAAAGGGTTACGAGTAGCTTGCCTACTCCATTCTCCGCAAAAAGGAGGGAAGCCTTTGAGCAATATTCGCACCGTCTGTCTGCGGTTCAATCTGGACAAGCCCTTGCACCGCGCGGCGTTTGAGTATCTAAAGAATATGGATAAGTCCAAATTCTATACGCAAGCCGCGGCAATGGCGCTCAAGGACTACTTCGAGCGCTATCTCAAGAAGTGCGATGATCCGTATTTCGAGACGCGGGAGCGCGAGGAACATTTCATTGAGCAGATCGTCGAGGCGGTCGGTACGGCGGTAGAGGAAGCACTTCCGGGATTTATGGCGGCGTACCTTACCGGGCTTGCTAAACCGTATCGGCAGGAGACTCCCACAGTCGAGCAAGAACCCGACTTATCCGATGTAGACTTAGATTTCATCGGAGAGTAGCACTTTTCGGGGAAACCGATAGCATATGGATATAGCTAAGCCGCTTAATCAATAGCGAAAAGTTTTGGCTTCCGAAAACGCTATCACTGACCCCGCTAAACCATTATCATTTGTGTTTGACCCGCGCGGGGGATCCCCCGTTCGCCGCACTTCGTCCGCAAAATGCGAACCCGCCGAAACGGCGGTGCGGCTTGGAGGAGAGGGCAGGTAGTACCGACGGCTAGACGCCATCGATGTACCTGCTCAGAGGGGGACACCCCCCTCCGAGACCTCCCCCGCTTCGCGGGCATCGAACAACCTTACTGAAAGGAGGCAAAATGCCTAGGAATAGAAATCATCAGTTATCTTTTCGCCTGACCGAAAGCGAGTTCGCCGTGTTCGAGAAGAAGCGCATTGCAAGCGGACTCAGCAAGACGGAGTTCTTCTTGAAACTTTTGAAGTCCGCGAGGATACAAGTATTCCAATTCGGCGAATCGATCAAGAACTTGCACCACGAGCTTCGCAAAATAGGCGTGAACATCAATCAGATAGCCTATCTCGTGAACATCGGTCACGATGTTCAGGCGAAGTATGAGCTTCACCAGATCACGCGGCAGTACGAGGAAACGCTCGATCGCCTGAATCACTTCCTTGACGCTCCGCTTGTCAACGCACAAATAATCTCGGAGGGCGTGGAATGCTGTTCGGGAACGTAAATGTGGATTACAAGCCGTGCAAGTCCGTCGCGCAGCTCAAGTATGCCGCGAACTATATGCTTGGACGCAACCGCGACCAGATCAAGAACGGCGTTATAAAGACCGCGCCCGACTTATACATGGCTCTCGGTTGCAATCGGGATAACTTCGCGAATAACGTTCTTATTACGCGTAAAGTCCACGGCTTAAAGTCCAGAAGGGACAAGGATATTCTCGCACACAAGATAACAATCTCGTTCCACCCGGACGATAAGGTTTCATACGCCGCCGCGTTTCAGATCGCGCGAGACTTCGCGGAAATGTACGCCCACTCAAAGGGCTATGAGGTGCTGTTCGCGGTGCACACCGACACGAAACACGTTCACGCACATTTCCTTATCAGCAATTGCAATATGGAGAACGGGAAATCTTATCGCCGCAATCAGCGCGATTTGTATGAGATGTCCGAGTTCTTTGGGGAGCAATGTGCCAAGCGCGGCTATGTTAATTCCGTTCGCGAGGACTTCTATAATAAAAATCCCGAAAAGGTTCGGGATAAGCAGACTTTTGCGGAAACACAAATGAAAAAGCGCGGGGCGGAATCGTTCAAAGACGAGTTGCGTGAGGTAATTCGTATAGAGATTGCCGATGAACGAAACCGTACTTTTGATGACGTTATCCGTGCGCTCAAAGCGCATTACAACGTCGAGTGCCGAGTGGCAGGGAACACTGTTTCTTACCGTCACCCGGAGTATCTCGACAAAAACAAAAAGCCCGTTTCCGTTCGCGGAAGCAGGCTTGGAGATATGTACACCAGAAAGGGGATTGAATATGAGCTTACAAAGAAACGAGGACAACGACCGACTGCAGGCTTATCCGACCTTGCTGCCGTCACAGATGAGCTTAAACGATTTGTGGGAGCAAGTGGTGAAAATGCGGCAGGAGAACGCACAAACGTCAGAGGATCAGTTACAGCTGACGTTGCTTCTCGCGACGGTGAACAGGCTTTGCGAGTTGCAGGAGAACTTCATGGAGGACGTAATATACAAGATGACAGAAACGGTAAACGCTCAGGACGAGTACACAAAAGGCGTTAAAACAGAAGTAGGAAAAATATTGAGCAATGTTTACTCAAAAATCGAAGCAAGGCAAAAAGAGGCAATTGAAAATATGCAGAAAGAAACCGAAAAGGCGTTAAAGTCCTTTGAGAGAAAAACAGACGATTGCCTTGTGAATTGCGATGCCGCAGTCGATAACGTAAAAAAGCAAATCACGGAAATGAAAGGAATTAATTTAATAACCGACTTCCTTCTTATACTTGCGCCGCTGTCGGTTATAGGCTCGTTTATGTTGAAGCTAATTGAGTTTTTCACCTAAAGCGGCTTGTACCGTATATCCGAGCAATAGATTTTTCTTTTCGGAAAGAGCTTCGGGGTTATCGGCAAAAATAATATTATACACACGAAACGCCTCGGTAAAATTCTGCTCTGCTTTGGAGCTGTCACCGGTTTGGAGACAGATAACGCCTATGTCGAAAAACAGATCGGCGTAATCAAGGCACAAATCCCCTACGCCTGCCTTTACCATTTCAGCGCATTTCTTTAAGGCGCGGATAGCTTTTAAAGGTTCGTCGCAGTCGCTTATAAGGTTGGCGTAATTATGCGCGAACGCTATAAAATCGTGATTAAGCTGACCGTATTTTTCAAGATATTCAAAGGCTTGTTCAAGGTGGGTCTGAAAAATAAACTGTGTAAACGGGAATAATCCCTAAAAATAAACCAATACTAAAATTGCAGCCAAACAG
>CANRFR010000118.1 GCA_947629945.1 uncultured Clostridia bacterium
TCTCATTTTTATCACCCTTATATATTATATCACTTTTCTTCATATTTGTCTATATAAAGTTAGAGAATTAGTATTATAATTTACCAGGCTGTCTATGACCATATTCCCGCTGTTGCTGTAATATGTTTTAATTTCGAGCCCCTCGGCGTATTTTCCAAGCTGAACGCTTGCCTCGCCGCACAGGTTCTTATCACACATTTCCTTGATAACAAATAGCTGATTCTTCATATCGTGCCGGAAGGCCCTGAGCTGCTCCGTAGACTCTTTCATCAGCTCGCACTGATTCAGATAATAGCTTTTTTCTTGCTTTAGCAGCACTTCGTTCATTCTGATCTGATACATTGATGACAGGGAATTATACATATAAATGCAGATGAAATTCAACATCAATACTATTATAATTGACAGGCAAGCCTGCAGTTTATCGACCGTTCCCGACGCGATAAAATTAAATTCCATATACATAGTCGCTATCGGCACGAAGAACGTTACAAGCCACGATGATATGCTGATAGGCATATCTTTCTTTATATCCTTGAAATATGAAATTATCAAGGCGATAACATAAGTCGTGACTTTTATCATTGCCTGTCCGAAAACGCTGTTATAGCTTCCCTTATCAAAAATATCTATTTCATAATATCCGGTCGCGGCACAAATAAGTATCTCGCCTGCGAATATAATTATATATGAAAATGTAACACATAAAAAATTTTTTATTCAGACCGGATTTGTAATTTAAAGTTATTATTAACAGTGTTATAATATTTACACATAAGGTGATCCACGCTATATCGACAAAAATATATATCAATCCTGTGGCAAGATAATACAATAAATATGACAATGCCGCAAATGCTTTTGATTTCGGTTTAGACCCAAGAAAAACGCCAAACAGCTTATACATGATCACAATATCAAAAACATGAATAATCATATACATTACATTATAAAAATCATTCATAATTGTTTTTCCCTCCCGTTTCCATTTTTAATTGCCACTTAAGCACTTCATTTTTCCGGTGCTTGGATATGGGCAATGCTTTACCGTTGTCCATAATTATTTCACTTGAGTGAAACTCACAAACATAGCGGTAATTTATAATGTATGATTTATGTATCATCATAAAACCGCTTGATTTTATCTGATCAAATACGTTGTCCATAGTGCCATAAAATTCATGCGTTTTATTTTCGCTGTCAACAATTACGATTTTTCTGTCCAGACTTTCAAAATACATGATATCCTTCAATTGAATCCAATGATTATCATGTCCAGATTTATATGAAAAGATTTCATTTTCATCCCCGAACATTTTTAAATATTTTTTCAGTACTTTGTTTAATTTATCGTAGGATACGGGCTTTTCAATAAAACTGAGAGGGTGAAATTCAAAAAGCTGCCGATCATACCCATTTTTTCCCGATACATATACGATCTGTGTTGTATCATCCTGCAGCTCATCACGCAGATATTTTCCGGCACTTATACCATCCCCGTTATCCATCTCAATATCAAGTAAGATCAAATTAAAACATTCATGCGACTTTAACGCGCCGCACAATTCGTTTCCGGAGAGATAGACTTCTGTTTCCAGTTCAATATCGTTGTCTTTGCTCAATTGAAAAACAATGTTTTCAATGCCTCCGCACACCATATTCTCATCATCTACGATTGCTATCCTTATCATACCCTCACCCCCATATCTTATATTATACCATATATTTCTTATAAAATCAATGCATATATCCGAGGAATGCGGTATAATAAAGATACTTAGGTAAGAATTTGTTTTCGCAAAATCTTCAAATACGGGTAAAAACACAATAATTCGGCTATAAAATACGGTTTGAGGCGGCGTACATTTTGCAAAATGACGGCTGACAGACTTACGCCACAAGGTTAAGTCTGTCAACGCATTTCTTCTTCATCTCCATAGAGGAATGAACATAACGGTTGAGCGTGATGTTGACATTTGAATGACCAAGCAGCTCGCTCACGGTCTTAGCGTCAAATCCGCTCTCGATGCAGACGGTAGCATAAGTGTGGCGGATCAGATGAAAATTGGCGCTGCGAACGCCGCATTCTTGCAGAACCGCCTTAAAGCGGTTCTGCATGGTGCGCGGCTCTACGGGTTTGTTAGTTCCCGAAAGAATATAGCCGGAGCATCTGTTTTGTTTCAGAATATCCAGGACAAATGCAGGAAGCGGAATATCTCTCACCGAGGTTTTGCTCTTGGGAGAGGTAACAGTAATCGTCGTTCTGCCCTTACCAGATTTATCAGGTACACGCTGGAGTGCTTTAGAAATGCGGACAACGCCATTTTTAAAATCAATATCGTTCCATGTCAGCGCGCAGAGTTCTCCGATACGAAGCCCCGAATACATTGTCAGCAGTATTCCCAGATTACTTTCGGTGAGATTGCTTTGAAGATAATTCTGTAACCTGCCGCGCTCGTCCTTGTTGAACACCTCGGTTTCCTTGCTTTCGGATTTTGGCATGGAAATATTCCGCATCAGATTTCTGTAACCGTATTCCCGCTCCGCGTACTTCGCCACGGAACGCATTACAACAAGGATATCGTGAACGCTTTTTGCCGACAAACCGCCGAAGCCATTCACCCTGCCGAATTGTAGCTTGTGCTCCGAAAACTCATTTATAATAGGTGTACCGAGTTTGCCGTATCCGATATTTCCGAAATAGGGTATAATGTGCTTGTTTATCAGCTTTTCATAGCAGCAATAACTGGAATGCTTGACCCGCAGCTTCGCGGACGCAAGCCATTCCTCGCACAGCTCTTTAAAGGTTTTATCACAAGCAATGCGCTCCGGACGTCCCGTGTCAGCATATGCGCAAAGCATTTTTTCCTTTATCTCGGCAAGGCTTTTCGCGTACAGATATTTATATTTGATTTTGCCGTTATCGTCGTATCCGAGAGGAATACGTCCCTCGAAACGACCATCTTTTCTCTTGTAAATGTTCATTGCGTTTCTCATTTTTGCTTCCTTTCCGACGCTTGGTCTGACGGCTGAAATATTTAAAAAGCCGTAAAATAAATTAGATTTTTTGTAAAATTGTGCTTTACAAACCGCGTTTTATGTGATATAATAAAGCAGACAGGTTGCGCTTAAATTATAGCGCAAATCACAAAACCGCAGTATAACCGCGTTCACATATTTGAAGATTTTGCGAAACAAAAAAGCAGGTACGGGAAGTTCACAGCGTACTTGCTTTTTCATTTTAAAATAATTTTATATGCGGTTTTCAAGTGCTACGTCGCACTTTTTCTTGTTCTGGGCGGATGCTTTCTGGAAACGGCTTCCTCGTCCATTTCCTCAAAGCCGTCCATAAACTCCATCGGAACAGGCTTCGGCGGACGGATGGCTTCCTTTTTCGGCGGAAATTTTTTCAGCACCGCCGCCTCTACTTCTTTGCTATCCGCATACTGCACCTTGCGTTCGGACTTTTCGGAGATAGAATAAGCGTCCTCGAATTGGATGCCCCATTTGAAGAACAGCTTCAAGCGTGTTTTCATCGGATGGCAGCCTGTTTTCATCACGATGAAGTGACCTTTGGGCATGGACTTCAGCTCATCGACGGTCATCAGCGGTCGTTCGATCATCTGAAGCTGACGGTTTGCACCGTCCCTGCCGCTTGAGCGCGTCACCGTTCCGCTGAGCACGGTCTGCTTTCCGAGATTTTGAGACATCGCCTCGGCGGTCTTGGAGTTGGGCGCGAACGCTCCGAACAAGGTGCATTGGCAGTTGTCCACGATAATCTCAGCGCCCTCTTTGCCGTAGGTTTTCTCGAACTGCGCAAGGGACTGGATGATGGCAACGATGGATATTTTTCTTGAACGCGAAGCCGAGAACATCATTTCGATGCCCTCTATTTTCGGGAGCGTTCCCAGCTCATCTGCGTAGATCATTACACGCTTATCGAGTTGTCCGCCCTTTTCGTCCGCGACCGTAAGCATTTCTCTGTAAATCTGCTGCAAGATAAGTGACACAAGGAAATGCTTGGTCTGATCTTCTTCGGGCAAGACAAGATATATCGCGGATTTGTGATTGCAGAACTCCTCGACGTCAATTGAGGTATCGAAGCAGAGGATTTGTTCAAGCTCCGAATCGATGAATGAGTTCAGTCGGGAGAGCGCGGTAGACATAACGCTCGCCATCGCCTGATCGGACGAATTCAGTGCCGCGCCCGCAAACCACCTCGCCTTATGCTCACCGGGCAGCTTGTCGATAAGCATTTGGAATCGCGACACTCCCTTTGTTCCGGACGGAGCAAGCAGATCCTGTATCAGTTTGAAAACGCTGATGATGTGCCGCTTTTCGGGAGGACAAAATTCCGCGATCAGCAGAATGGTCGCTGTCAGCAAGCCCTCCGCGGCCTCATAAAAGAACGCGTTTTGACCCATGCTTGAAACATCACCGTCCGCCGAGATGATTGTCTTGGCGGTTATTTTTGCGAACTTTTCGGACTTCGCCTTGTATTCCAGCTTGCCCTCGGCTTTGTATGCGTCCATATATTTGTTCACGAGATAGAGCATATTGTAACCGCTGCTGCGTGTCGGGTTGCGGAGATCAATCACGGAGATTTTGTAGCCATAATATTTTTCGGCAATTGTAGCTGTGTTACGATAGAGGTCGCCTTTCGAGTCGGTGGTGACAAACGACATTCCTGCTGCGCAGCAGTATTCGATATTGGGGTATAGAAAATTCGCAGTCTTACCGACACCCGAAGCTCCGATCATCAGTGTGTGGATATCCGCGTCATCAACAAGTGCGGTCATTCCTCCGGCTGTTTCGTGACAGCCGACGATCAAACCGTCCACGCTTGGGAGTTGCTCTCCTTTGCGCCACAGCTTCGGTGTGTAGGGGATATGCTTGTATGTTTTGGCAACCTCTCCGTTGGTAGCGAACCGCGCCGTTCCGTGCTGCCCGTTACCAACAGGTTTATTGGGTATACCTTTGAGGGAATACAAATTCCCGATAGCGGCGATCACCGCGATAACAAGAACGAATACTCCGCAGGCGCAGAGTAAGAGAATTTGTGTTTGATTCATGATACCTCCAATTTTAACAACTCATCATCTGAGTGAATCCCGAATCAGGTTCTTCGGCAGATTCTTCTTTCTGCTCGACTATCTGAACAAGCGTTTCCTCTGTCGAGAGCCTCAGTGCGTGATCCGCTATATCGTATAATTTCCGCGCCGTTATTTTCAACTCGGCGGCAGTCTGCGAGGGCTTGCGAAGCTGCTCCAATCCCGCTGACATGGCGCTTTGCAGCTTGCCGAGTTTGGTCGCCGCCGTTCCCTTGTCCTGATAACATTTGTACTCGGCGGCAAGCCTGTTCCTCATCTTTTCAAGCGGGAAATCCTCTCCCGCTATTTTCAAAAAATGCTCACTCGCCGCAAGTGAAAACTCCGCCAATCGGATGTGATCAGCGGAGTTATAGGCGGATATGAGGTCGGCGGCGATTCTGTTCGGGTTGATCTTCATCTCGTTCAGCTCTGAAACGCTTTGTAAGTACAATTCTTTGCGCTCATGAGGAACTGCGGGAAGATATTCCGCGCCGTAATGCTGTTTTAGCATTTCGTTCCAATCTTTTTGCTGCGGCTCAATGCGAAAAATATCTGTATAACCATGTTCGTGAAGAATATCCCGCAGGCGCTCGGCGGCTTCGATCCCGCCTTCGTCATTGTCGGTGCAGAGGTATATTTGATTGAGATTGGAATGGCTCTCTAACGCTTTCAGCACCGCACTCTCATATACGCCGTTCATAGCGATGTAGCTATGATCTTTCCAATCCTTTTGGTAGAGCGTGATAAACGACAGCATATCAATCGGCGCTTCAAAAACAATCAGCTTCCCGTCATTTCCGAAATGAGAGAAGCTGTATTTTGTATCCGAATTTGCGACCGTTATCCGAAACGTTTTCCCGAAACTCAAAGTTGAGCGAACAGACGCTTGCTTTGGCGTTCCGTTCTCATCTGTTCCAACGAACACGACATTGTGGTATTTGCTTTCCTCATAGATTTTATGTTCGTGAGCGAAGTGAGAGATGATCTGCGGATCAATGAACCGCTGCTTTGTCAGATAAGCGAACACTCGCCGCATATCCGAATTCGCTTCCGGCAGCTCAAAGGGCTTTACTACAGGTTTGGGCGGTTCTTTGTAACTGCGATTTTGCGTCTGCGCGGAGCAATGCCCGCCGAGAAGCTCTATCACCGAATCCTGAAAAGAAAAACCGAGGAACTCCTGCAAAAACTTGACTGCATAACCGCCGCGCTGATTTTTGTGATCATACCACTTGCCGCCGTGAATGGTCACGCTGTCATGCGTTCCCGAGCCGTCCGTGTAGATGTACTGATACGTCGAGCCGACTTTTTTCACATGACCGCCGCAGCCGCCGAGATACGAAACCAAGTCGGCATTATTCGCGCGGTAGAGATCATCTTCCGAAAAGTTGATGTAGGGCATAAAACTTCCTTTCTCCAAAATAAAATAATTTTATATTGGTTACTTAACATTGTAGGCTCATGATGAACCCACCCAAAGACCACCGACAAGGGGCACTGCACCCCGAAAAACGGACAGTAAAAAATGACTGCCCCCAGATAACAAACAGGGATAAACGAACCCCAAAAAGACAATAATAACCCCGAAAACAAAACTTTGGAGGAATACTATGTGGTCGATTGAACAGCGCGAGCATGCGATAAAAGCACATTTTTTCGGTGGTTGGACATATGGGGAAATAAGCAAAGAAATGAATATTCCCCGCGATACGATAAAAACATGGTGCCGGAGATATCGGGAAGCAAACGGAATTCCGACACTATCCGACGGCGATATAAAAATTAAAAGAGCATATAAACCGCGCCAAAAATCTACAGATAAAATTCGTGATGAACGAATAGCTCAGCTTGAAATGGAGGTCGAGCTGCTCAGAAATTTTCTTTTAATGGACGAGAGGGGGCAAAAGCGGGACTGATATATCGTGTTATCAAGCGATACGAGGGAAAATACAGCGTTAAGAAAATGTGCGAATTTTATCGTGTTTCGCGCAGCGGGTATTACAGTTGGAAAAGTCGTGATCCGGCTCAATCGAAGGATATCGGGTTGGTGGAATTAATCAACGAGTGTCACGCATCGCATAAACGCCGCTATGGATATCGCAGGGTAAAGCTGTGGCTTGAACGAGAAAAAGGTATTTGCGTCAACCATAAACGCGTTCTGCGGATAATGAATAAATATAATTTGTTGTCCGTGATCAGAAGAAAAAACCTGTATAGATTCAGACTTAACGGAAAGTTAATTTACGCTAATATTTTAAATCGCAATTTCCATGTTGATATGCCGAATTGTAAATGGGTAACGGATATTTCGTATATCATCACGCCCGAAGGAGTGCTGTTTTTATCGGCGATCCGCGATTTATACGACAATTATGTCGTTGCGTATAAAATGTCGACGCGGCAGGAATATGCGCTTGTAAGCGAAACGATACGAGCTGCGCTAAACCTTGAAAAACCAAAACAAAAAATAATTCTGCACAGCGACGGCGGAGGTCAATATCGTTCTTTCGGTTACCATGACGATACAAAATCCGGCGACATTACCCCGTCAATGTCGAGACCCGGAACTCCGGGAGATAACGCTATGGCTGAGAATTTCTTTTCCATTTTTAAAACCGAATGTATTCACATGGAAAAACCGAAAACCATTTCCTCAGCAAGAACATTAACAGAAGAATTTATAAATTATTATAATTACAACAGACTCCAGCTTACGGGAAAAACTCCGTATGAAACGCGCCGAGAATGGTTCGATGCGCATCAAAATTAAAATTGGGGCTCCGCCCCAAACCCCGGAGTTTATCGCTTTATATTTCAAAGCTGTTTTCTTCATAAAAAACAGCCGGAACGCTATTGAAAACGCTCCGGCTATCAGCTTTGAATCTTTGCAGCCCGCTCAGGTCGCTCTCCAGCGTTGCCCTATCCTGACTACAAAGCAAAGTATAAAAAGTATTGGATATTCTCCGCGTTTTATTCATTTTGTGATTGGGTTCGTTTTTTATTGTCCGTTTATTGGGGGGCAGAACCAGGCAGAATTCCCCCTTGTCAGTAACTGTTTTTTCAAAAATTTTAGGGCGGTCGCTCCAAAAAGTACAAATTCGATGAGTTCCCACCCGATTGTCTGTATCTGCGTTCGTGCCGAATGTAGTGTGATTTTTCGAGATCATCAAGCGCACGTTTCACGGTACTTTTAGACATTTTCAAGTCTTGCGCTATCGTGCTGACAGCGGGATAACAGGAACCGTTCTTGTCAGCTCGATCACGCAGATACATATACACCGCGAT
>CANRFR010000119.1 GCA_947629945.1 uncultured Clostridia bacterium
TCTTATGAGCGATATCCTCAAAGACGCGGACATTGAGGTCGGAGACATTATTTTCACGTCGGGTAAAAGCGGACTTTTCCCCGCAGATATTTTAGTTGGCACTGTCACCGAGGTCTACGACGACCCCAACGGTCTTACGAAGCACGCGCTGATACAGCCCGCGGAAAATGTCAAAGCGGTTTCTTCGGTATTTGTTATCACCGATTTTAACGGCAAGGGTATTCCTTTTACGATTGACGAATGAAATTGGCGAAAATCGAGCGAGACTGTCGGCTATCGACGGAATGGAAATTGATTTATGAAAATGAGATTAACGGGCAAAGCGCGTTCGCGCAGAGCGGCTGCACGCGTTTTTTTGCGTTGGCTGTTTTACGCGGCGCTTTTGCTTTTGTTTTATGTTTGGGAATGTAATCCAATAATACCGGGCTTTTGTCCGCTTCTGCTCATTCCTCTCGCGACCTCCGTTGCAATGTACGAGGGCGACTTGGCGGCGGGTATTTTCGGAGTATTCTGCGGGCTTATGCTGGATATCGCGAACGGCGTTACCATTGTGGGATTTTCGGCGCTGCTGCTTTTGTGCGCGTGTCCGTTTATTTCGCTGATGTCGCGGTTCCTGATTAAAAAGACTATTATAAGCCACCTTATTATGAACGCTGCAATCTGCGTTGTAATGGCGGGACTTGATATGATCTTTCTGCATTGGGCGTGGGAAGGGAAGCAGAGCGTTATCTCGTTCCGTTCCTGCATATTGCCGGCGTATGGCGGCGCGATATTCTGGTCGATTCCTATTTACGCGCTGATAAGCCTTATAGTCGGAAAACTCAGTCCCAAAGAGAGACGGCGGCTTGATGAATCCGCTCAGTCGGCGCAGTCTGCCGAGGAACAGGAGAATCCCGAAAACGATTGAGCCGCGCTGCGGTAAACCTATAAATTTTGCAATTCGATAGAGTATAAAAACAGGTGAAACAAATGTCAAAAATATCTTCTCTCATTCGCTCGATAGTAATGGCGGCGCTGGTGATCGTCGCTTCATTTTTCTGCGGGGTCAAGCTGCTGAAAACGCAGATCATCGACGGCGGAAAATATCTGCAAATGACAAAAAGCGTTAAAGTCACAACTCAGGAAATAGAAGCCGCCAGAGGTCAGATAGTCGACTGTGACGGCAAGGTGCTTACTACCAACAAAATTTCTCACAGCCTTAACTTGCAATATTCATCACTGGAAAAGGGAAAAGAGAACGAGTTGATCTACAGGCTTGTGACGGTTCTGCTGAAGCACGGCGATAAGTGGAACGACGAGCTGCCGATAAGCGTCGACGCGCCTTATGAGTTCATCGAGATAAAGGATAAGGAAGATGACGTCGCGAAACTTAAAGAAACGATAAATGTTGCGGGATACTCCACCGCCGAGGATTGTATGTACTGGCTGTGCAAGCAGTACGAGATAAGCGATAATTATGACGAAAAAATGAAGCGTTATATCGCGGGAGTGCGCTACCAGATGGCTGTCAAGGAGTTTTCGGAGAATAATCCAAAGTTCGTGATGGCTTCCGATATCAGCGTGGATACCGTTCACGAGCTTAAAGAGCTTGACAGTATGCTGGAGGGTGTGGATATCGGCGACACTTGGACGCGCAGTTATCTTGATGGAACATTGGCTCCGCATTTGCGAGGTTTCGTGGGCGCTATCGGCGAGGAACAGTATGAGGAGCTGAAAGACAAGGGCTACAAAGCGGACGATATAATCGGCAGAGAGGGCATTGAAAAGGCTCTTGAAGACGAACTGCACGGTATTCGCGGAGAGCGCACCATTACAAGAAGCTCCGATATGGGCGTTACGGAGGAGATCACCAAAGAGCCGGAGGCGGGCAATTCTGTAATGCTGACGCTTGACAGCGAGATTCAGCAGCTTTTGCAGGACGCTTTGGAATATCATATCGGCTTTTTGAATTCCGATTATTTGAACGCATCCAATAACTACACGGGACTTGGAAAGGGCTGCAAAGCGGGCGCTATCGTAATGTTGGATGTGAAAACCGGCGGAGTACTTGGCTGTGTTTCCGTGCCGGGCTATGATATAAACGATATGGTTAAGGACTACGACGAGGTATTGAACCGCGAAAGCAAGCCGCTTCTTAACCGTGCACTTTTCGGCGAATACCGCCCCGGCTCAACGTTTAAGACGATAACGGCAACCGCCGGTATGGCGGAGGGCGCGATAACTCCCGACAGCACGATAACTTGCGGTCACTATTATCCGTATTACGGAGGAAAATTCTCTTGCTTGGGATACCACGGCGCAATTCCCGTTAAGAACGGACTTCAATATTCCTGCAATATCTTCTTTTACGAGACCGCGCGTCGAATCGGTATTGACAAGCTCGCTTACTGGGGTGAAATGTTCGGCGTAGGTAAAGATCTTGGTTTGGAGCTTGATATGGCGACGGGACACATGAGTTCATTGGAATATTTCGACGAGATGGGTTACGAGTGGTACGAGGGCAACATAATTCAAGCGGGAATAGGGCAGTGCGAGACCGCGCTTACTCCCATGCACCTCGCTGTTCAGGCGATGACGCTTGCGAACAAAGGCGTGCGCTATGAGCCGCATTTGGTTAAGTCCGTTTACAACTACGACCTCTCCGAAAAGCTCTACGACAAAGAGCCGAAAGTCGCGGAGGACTTCTCGGACTTCGACGGAATGGAGGAGTATATGGACGCTATCCGTGAGGGTATGCAGCTTATGGCTGATACGCAGGTAAGCTTCAACATTTCGGGCGTGGGATTTGTTAACACGTTTGATTATCTCGGCTTTAGCGGCAAGGTCGCTTCAAAGAGCGGCACGCCGCAGACTTCCGAGGACGAATACAATTCCGCGTTTATCGGCTACTATCCCGCGGATAACCCCGAGATTGCGTTCGGTATTCTGCTTGAGCACGGCGAGTATTCCAAGTGCCTTGCCGCGAACGTGGTAAACGCTTACGCGAACCGTAAGATAAGTACTCAATTTGACGACAAGGGCGTACCGAAAAGTGTGCTTTAAAATTAAAGGGAGTCGGACGGCTCCCTTTAATTTTGTTACAAAATAGTTACAATATATTACAAAACAGTTACAATTCAGTTGCACTTATTGACAAATTTTGCAAGGTGTGATACAATATTTTAGGTATACTTATTAAACAAATTAGGAGAAGATCTATGAAAATCTTTGATAAACGGTTTATATCCGTCGTTTTGTCAATTTCTGTATTGTGCGCTCTTCCAACTCTCGCGGGCTGCTCAAATACCGAAAAGGATACGATCTCTGTACCGTCTGAGATTTCAACGGCGGCTTCAAGCTCAACCTCAAAACCGGTTTCAACCTCGTCTTTAATTTCAACGCGGACAAGCTCCGAAGCTTCCGCTGTCTCAAGTACGGAAGTATCGGTGATTTCAAGCGAACAAAGCCCCGATAGCGTAGAAAGTATCGAATTACCCGAAAGTTCGGAAAGCGTTTTCAGCGAGGAAACTCCGGATATTTCCAAACCCGTCTCCGAACCTGTTTCCGAGCCCGTCTCCGAACTTGTTTCCGAACCCGTTACCAAACCTGTGCAGATAACTCAGTCAGAGCCGCATTTCTCTTTTCCCGAAAATGAGCCGCTGCCCAAGCCAACGGGAGAGACCGTTTCGGTTTGCGGTTTGAATGAAGCGCTCGGACGATTTTCGGAAATATCCCAAAGCGTTCCGAACGGCACTCCCGAAGATATCGTAAAAACGCTTATGGAGCGTAACGTTTTGTGCTTTGCCGCTATGCAAGGCAAATGCTGGACGGCTTTGGGAGACAGCGGAGTTGTTCCCATTCAATCCGATTATCTGCAAAACGCCGAGCAAGTCAGCGATCTGTTTTATTCCACTTATACCGAAAATCAGGCGTGGCGGCTCTGCCATCCGCAAGAAGCGGGCGGTTACGGAGATGTTTTTCGAGACGGCGAGGACGATGACGAAGGAAAACTTCTGTTCGATCTTCAGCACCTAAGAAAATACCACGCCGAGTCTTTCTCCGACACAAGCTACATAGCTGTGATTGAAGCAAACGACAGCGAGATAACGTTCACGCGTTACAATGACGCGGCAGCTTCAAGTTCTCCGAATAATATGACGTTCAAAGCGGTAAAGGAGGGCGGCGCGTGGTGCTTGAACACCTACATAACCGACGCGGAGTCTTTTGAGCCGCAGTACGGCAGCTTAATCACGACAAACCGCGTCGGCGCTCCCGAGCTTATGGAACTTGCCAAACAAGAGGTCGGCAACATCGGCGGTGAGAAATACTGGAGCTACTACGGATTTACGGAACACATCGAGTGGTGCGCGGCATTTGTTTCGTGGTGCTATTCGCAAGCGGGCAAAGGCGAGCCGATGTTTTTCGGCTGTGAATCGGGCGGCGCTCAATGGTTCAAGGAGCGTGATCAATGGGGCGACCAAGATTACGCCGACATCGCTCCCGGCGACGCAATTTTCTTTGATTGGGATTTGAACGGCACTGCCGATCATGTGGGTCTTGTAGTAGGCACCGACGGCGAGAATGTCTATACCATTGAGGGCAACCGCGATGATGTCTGCATTGCAAAAGGCTATTCAAGATCGGGTTATAAATGGATATTGGGGTACGGTTTGATGAATTGGAACTGATACCGATAAGTTTTTCGATTAATAGAACAGCGCCGCACAAACGAGTTTTGGGCGGCGCTTCTGTCTGTAGAAAAAGTCTTTTTTCACGTTTAATTATAAACTTTACACGCCCGTTACGATAGGAAAACTTTTCGCTTTTTTTAATATGTTAATTTGTAATGTTATGCACCCGTTGCGAGGGGACAACCCTTCGGGAGGGGGAGAGGGGGGAGTATGTACTTTTAAGGAAAAAATTATGCGTATCTTGCTGTAAACCTTTTCTTTTTTTCGGACGGCAGGTTCTCCCCCCTCTCCCCCTCCCTACGGGGTTTTCCCCTCGCGCTCCCTTTTCCTCTCTCCCTCCCCATTTTCCCCCTATGCCACTCAATTAGGTTGACCTTTTTTGCTTCCTTAGTCTAATTGACAGTCTAAAAAATGTACTTTTTCTACAAGCTGCAGCGCCGCACAAACGAGTTTTGTGCGGCGCTTTATTTTATTCGGTTTTATTTGTAGTGCTCCCGAAGCCGCCGTTTCTTACGCCGTCCGCTTCATCGTTGAACGTTATGCCGAATTCCGTAAAAATCCCTTGCATAAATCCCGTACCGGCGGGGATATTCACTGTTTTTTCATCTTTGGAATCGTTGGTTATCTTTGCGAAAATATGCCCCTCGTTGTCGGAATTATAGTAGTCGCTGTCAATTATCCCGACAGTGTTGTCAAGCTGCAAGCGGAACTTAAATCCAAGACCGCTTCTCGGATAAAGAGACAAAAACCACCCATCGTCAATCTTCACGCGGATACCCGTAGGCACTTTAATTGTAGCGCCCGCCGCCAATTCGATATCGAACGGCGCGTAAAAGTCGTATCCCGCAGAACCTCTTGTAGCGCGGCTCGGCAGCTTTATAGAGTTGTAAGCTTCGTCGGCGTTTACGTTCGGGTGTTCGCCGCAGCTTGCAAAGCCGACTTTGAATTGTTCCGGGCTTACTTTTTCAAATTTCGCAATACGTTTCATAATTGACCGCCTTTTTTGTTATTGTGTCGTTCTACATTATAACACATAACAACAAAAAAGTCAATATATCTGTTTCGTCCGCAGCGTATTTGCGTTTTGCCGAGCTGCCGTATTTTCGGAGTACGGTCAATTCCCAAAGATATGCAGCTTGTTCAAAATCCAAAAAACGAAATAAACTGCGGGCTGATGAACGAGATAAATTGTCAGCGAATGTCTTCCGAGCCATTCCAGCGGCTTAACTCCGCCCTTTTGAAATATGTAAAGCTTATTCTTGGTTTTAAGAAGCTCGTACATAAAACTTCCCGCGATAAATAGAAAAATCCATGGAAACAGGGAAAAATAATCCGTTGAATGAAACTCCGACGGCGGAAAACCGAAATACGCGGTCACGTAATTTGAGTACCACTCTTCGGGCAGCTTCAGTATATTCAGCGAACCGATCCCGAGCCACCCGCTGCCTACGTTTTTTGTCAGCAAAAACAACAGCATACTTATCGTAAACCCAACGAGCGGCGGACATTTCTTGAGCGGCTTATCCAACGGCACGGTTATCAGCATACAGGAGCCTATCAGCGTTAAAACGCCGAACAGCACGAGGTCGTTCTTGTCGAAAAGCAGAGTTGCGACCGTTACCAATGCCCCCGCGCCGAATACGATAAGTCCTCTTTTCAGCGGTTTGCTGCCGAATGAACGGCAAAATCCGGAAAGGAAAATAAACGTCCAGCATATTGCCTGTTGCCAGACATGCGCTCCAAACGAACGATACCACGGCATATCCACGCCGAAAATATAAACCAGATCCCACAGCGCGTGGTAAACTATCATATTTATCAAAGCGAAGCCGCGTATGCCGTCAAGCGCGTTATATCTTATCTTTTGTTCCAGCGTTGCAGTTGCGGAGTTTTCGTAAGCCATATTGTTACCTCTTGATCTCAATAATGAGTGATATGGTGTTATATTGATTATACAACAGATACCGCTCGTTGTCAAGAGTTGCCGATATTGGCTTCGCAACCGTACTCAAGTTGTGTTTTTTAAGGAAGTGCTGATTAAATCGGGGTGTGCAGATTGCGTAGCAGATTTTTAGTCAGATTGTGCAAATTTGACGCCGACGGGCTGATGCCCGTCAAGGAAAATTTGTGCAAGATGACGGAAAATATGCAAGCAAGATGTGCACATCCGATTTAATCAGGGCTTCCTTAATCGTGTATCTTCCAACCGTTCAAAAATTTCGCGGTATCAGCCGTGCTGTGGTCAATGATCTCACTGTGACCTTTATCCAGCTTTGCTATCTGCGCCATATCCTCGTCGCTGAGCGTGAAGTCCCATATGTTGAGATTTTCTTCAATACGCTCTTTGTGAACGGATTTCGGGATAACGACTACTCCGCGCTGAACGTTCCAACGGAGTATCACCTGAGCAACGGTCTTTTTGTGTTTCGCCGCTATTGCCGACAGCGTTTCATTCGTAAAGATACCGAACTTTCCCTCTGCGAAAGGTCCCCAAGCCTCGGGCTGTACTTTGAATTCCTCCATAGTTTTCAGAGCGCCCGGCTGTTGGAAGAACGGGTGAAGCTCCACTTGGTTTACCATCGGAGCAATCTCGGCGTTCAAGCACAGATCCGCAAGACGTTCGGGGTAGAAGTTGCACACGCCGATTGCGCGTATCTTTCCCGTCTTGTACAGTTCCTCCATAGCTCTCCAGGAGCCGTAATAATCGTTCATCGGCTGGTGGATAAGGTACAGGTCGAGATAATCAAGCCCTAACTTGTCAAGCGAGGTTTGAAATGCCTTTTTCGCGTTTTCATAGCCCGCGTCTTGTATCCACAGCTTTGTGGTGATGAACAGATCCTTGCGCGGAACGCCGCTTTTTTTGATTGCCGCGCCGACGGCTTCCTCGTTGAAATAAGCCGCCGCGGTATCAATCAAACGATAGCCCGCCGCGATAGCGTCGCACACAGCCTGTTCGCAGACCTCCGCTTCGGGCACCTGAAATACGCCGAAGCCTTCCATTGGCATTTCCACACCATTGCTTAATTTAGTTGTTTCCATAAAACAGAACTCCTTTCAACATTCAAGTAATGCGGTTTTCCCGCGTTTTCATCGTCTTTTTTTATATTATACATCAATTTTCCGCAGTTGAGAAGTTCAAATTAGAAAATGAAGTGTTAACTGAAAGTTTATACGCTGCAATACAAAAAAACGCGGCAATGAGCGTCATTGCCGCGATCATGTATATTGATATAAATACGCTCATAGCTTTCTGCAAAGGCGCTCAAGCGTTGACGTCAGCATATCCACCTCGCGTACGGTATTAAACGCGGACGGTGAAAAGCGTATCGTTCCGCTGCCGTTGTTCTTGAAAGGTGAATCCTGCCACGCCGTCTCAAACAGACTTTGCGGCGCCGCGCCAAGTGTTCCGAGCTTTTTGTGAGCCAATGGCGCACAGTGCAGCCCGCCGCGCTCATTGCTGTGCATGACGCCGGTATTGAACAGCGTCATGCGGACCTGCCAGCTGGTCAGCACGA
>CANRFR010000120.1 GCA_947629945.1 uncultured Clostridia bacterium
CTGTTTGGCTGCAATTTTAGTATTGGTTTATTTTTAGGGATTATTCCCGTTTACACAGTTTATTTTTCAGACCCTAATTCCCCACCCGATAAGCTGCCAAAACAGATACGGGTGTTTTTGTTTAAAATTCATATCACTCGCTTAATTTCTTGCGGATATATTCCTGGATAGCCTTGGGAGAAGCCGCGCCTTTAAGCGCCTTGTTCGCCTGTCCCATAAAGAACCCGAACACCTTTTGGTCGCCGTTTTTGTACTGCTCGACGGGTTTGGGATTGTTCGCGATTATCTCGTCAACGACTTTTGCGAGGAGGTCGTTATCCTCTTTTATCCACAAATCGTCGCGGTCGGCGATGTCCTTTGCGGTGCCGCCGTTCTCGATCATCTCGCGTAAAATAGACTTTGCGTTAGCCTGCGATATCTTGTCCGTCTGCATAAACTCAACGAGCTTCGCAAAATCCGCGCCGCCGAATTTTAGGTTTTCCATATCCGCTTCGCCGCGGTTTATGCGGTTCATCAGTTCGCCCAAAATGTAGTTGGCTATAGCTTTCGGATTGCTGTATTCCGTGATTGCCTCGTCAAAGAAATCACAAATCTTCTTGTCGCCGACTATTATGTCCGCGTCGGATTTCTTAAGTCCGTATTCGCCGACATAGCGTTCAACACGCTGTTCGGGCAGTTCGGGGATAGAGTTCTTGATAGCTTCAAGTTCCTCTTCGGTGAAGATTATCGGCGGGATATCGGGATCGGGGAAGTAACGGTAGTCGTGCGCGTCCTCTTTGGAGCGCATAGCGGTCGTCTCGCCCAATTGCTCGTTGAAACGGCGAGTCTGTTGGATAACGCGTTCGCCGTTTTCGAGAAGTTCCTCTTGACGGTCTATTTCAACTTCGATAGCTTTCGCAATTGCTTTAAGCGAGTTGAGGTTTTTAAGTTCGGTGCGCGTTCCGAGTTCGTTTGAGCCTTTGGGAGCTATCGAAATATTTACGTCGCAGCGAATAGAACCTTGCTCCATTTTGCAATCGCAAATGCCCGCATATTGAAGTAATAACTTTATTTTCTCAACAAACGCAATGACTTCGTCTGCGGAGTGAAAATCCGGCTCGGTGACTATCTCGATAAGCGGTATGCCGCAGCGGTTGTAATCGGCATAAGAAAGGTGCCGAGCGTCGTCGTGAACGAGTTTGCCCGCGTCCTCTTCAAGGTGGATACGGTTAATGCGGATAACCTTATCCTCGCCGTTTACGTTGATGTTTACCTTTCCCGAAAGGCAGACGGGTCGCGACATTTGCGAGATTTGATACGCTTTGGGAAGATCGGGATAGAAGTAGTTCTTTCTGTCCCATTTTGTGAACCGCGAGATATCGCAGTTCATTACATATCCAGCTTTGATGATGTACTCGACCGCTTTTTGGTTGAGTACGGGCAGAGTTCCGGGAAGTCCGCTGCAGACGGGGCAGCAGCGGGAGTTCGGCGAACCGCCGAATTCGGCGGAACAGGTACAGAAAACCTTTGATTTGGTCAGCAGTTCCGCGTGTATTTCAAGACCCATTGTGGGAAAATATGCACTCATTTCAACACCCCCTTACAGTTTTGGAGCAACGGTTTGAAAGCCTTGCTCCCAAGCGTCAGCGGCTTGCAGTATAGTCTGTTCGTCAAAGCGCTTTCCGATAAACGACATTCCGATAGGCAATCCGTTTTCCGTGTATCCGCAGGTCGTGGAAATTCCGGGAAGCTTCGCGATATTGACGGTAACGGTGCAGATATCGGCTTGATACATCTTAACGGGGTCGTTGTCCTGTTCGCCGATTTTGTAAGCGGGAGTAGGCGCGGTCGGCGTTAAGATTACGTCCGCTTGCTCAAATATTTTATCGTATTGACGTATAATTTCTTGTTTAAGCGCGAGCGCTTTCTTGTAGTAAGCGTCGTAGTAGCCGCTTGAAAGCGCGTAGTTACCCAATAAAATGCGGCGCTTGACTTCCTCTCCGAAGCCTTTGGAGCGGCTGTCGCGGATAAGCTCCTCGAACGTTCTGCCCTCGCCTCTGAAGCCGTACTTTATGCCGTCGAAACGCGAAAGATTGGAAGCCGCCTCGGCGCAAGCTATCAGATAATACGCGGGAATTGCGTATTTAAGGCTCGGCATAGAGCAGTCAACGAGAATCGCGCCTTGCTTTTCAAGTTCGTGCGCCGCGTTCATAACGGCGGTTTTGATAACGTTGTCGATTCCTTGTTCGTAAAATTCTTTCGGCAGCGCGACTTTCATGCCGTTTATCGGCTGTCCGAGTTTTTCCGTAAAGTCGGGAGTGTCCACTCGCGCCGAAGTGGCGTCATGACGGTCGTGACCGCAAATGGCGTTCAGCATTACCGCACAGTCGCGCGCGTCGCTGCATATAGGACCTATCTGGTCGAGCGATGAAGCGAACGCGACAAGTCCGTAACGCGAAACGCGCCCATAAGTAGGCTTAATGCCCGTAACTCCGCAGAATGAGGACGGCTGTCTGATTGAGCCGCCCGTGTCCGAGCCGAGAGCCGCGGGAGCCAGCGAAGCCGATACAGCAGCCGCCGAGCCGCCCGACGAACCTCCGGGAACTCTTTCAAGGTCGTAAGGGTTTTTTGTTTTCGCAAACGCGGATGTCTGCGTAGAACCGCCCATAGCGAACTCGTCCATCGAGGTCTTGCCGAGCAGTACGTAACCTTGCTCGTTCAGCTTTTCAATGACTGTCGCGTTGTAAGGCGGCACAAAATTCTCGAGCATTTTACTTGCGCAAGTGGTTTTCACGCCGTCAATGCAGATGTTGTCCTTTATCGCAAGCGGTATGCCCGTAAGCGCCGAGACTCTTCCCTCGTCGATAAGCTTTTGGGCGTTTTCCGCGTCCTTTAGCGCTTTATCCTTTGTTACGGTAATGTAAGAAAGTACATTGCCGTCCTTTTCGTCTATTTTCTTAAAATATTCTCCGCAAAGCTCTGCCGCGCTTATTTCTTTTGTATCAAGCGCTTTTCTCAGATCGCGTATCTTTGCTCTTGTCAAGTCCATTTTCGTCCTCCTTATTCAACGACTTTGGGAACAACGTAACAGCCGTCTGTATTTTCCGCGTTTGAAAGCAGCTTTTCCGTCGGGAACGATTCCTCGGGAACGTCCTCGCGCGTGTCGCAAAAGCGTATCTCGTTGCCGTCTTTGGTGTCGTCGTAATTGAGGTCAAAGGACTTTATCTCGTCCATAAGGTCGATAATGTCGCTCATCTCGCCCATTACCTTTTTCATTCCGTTTTCGTCATAGTCGAGTTTTGAAAGCTCGCACAAATGTTCAATGGTCTTAAGTTCCACAGCCATAATCCGTTTTCCTTTCTTTATAAAAATAACCATACACTGATATTATATCCTATTTTTACCGATTTTGCAAGGGCTTTTTGATAAAAAATTCAAGCAGCGGTTCTGTCTGAAGAAAAAACTTGATTTTTTCTTTTTAGACAGTGGAGTTCGCATTAAGGAAACGCTATTGTTGAGCCTGTTTCAAATAGTGAGTTTATGCAGCTTGTTACGGAAAAAATCGGACTTCCCTACTTGAAATCCTTGACGAGCTTATTGACACTATCAAAATCTTGCAGCCGCGCCTATTTGAGGCGGTTATGAGAAAACTGAGTGAATAAATGCAAAAAGGGCTTGAAAACAAATTTTTTTTGTGTTGCATTTTGTGTTGCATAATAGCGTAAAACGCACACTTTCAGTGTTAAACCAACACCTCCTGCGTTAACTCGCCACGTTATTAAAACAAGGAAATCCTGCATTGCAAAGCCGTTTGACTTGATAATGCGGGATTCTTACAAATATTGTCTTTGGTGCGGGTGGTGGGATTATATACAACCACATACGCATAGCAACGCCGCGTCACAACGGCAAAGTCGAGTGTCGGCACAGGATTGACGAGGTGCGGTTTTGCAGGATTATTTGGGAGCGATGTAATAACCTTTTTCGTGCGGCGAAATTTGCGTCGGTTCGTCGCCTGCATCTCCTTTTTGGCTCATATTTCGCTTTTGTCGTTTTAACATCTTGTTTTCTTTTTTACTGACACATAATTGACAAATTTACAATAATTTGCTCGAATTTTTTGAGTTTCCACTTGACAAACGCTTGATTTTATGGTATAATATTAAAGTTAGATGCTGCTGTGGCGAAATCGGCAGACGCAAGGGACTTAAAATCCCTCGGTAGCGATACCATACCGGTTCAAGTCCGGTCAGCAGCACCAACTAAATGTTACTAAAAAGATATTATGCCCGCAAACGGCTGTGTAAAGCCATTTGTGGGCATAAATCTTGTGAAAAACAGGATTCACAGTCCACAGATATTTTCGACACGAAAATGGACTTGAACCCTCCCCTACAAAATTTTCTTGGTTGAAATTGGATATTTTGACGAAATCGCCTGTGAATAATTTCTCGTTTGTGAGAGATCATTCACAGGCGATTTTTTGTTTTCAGAATCTTGACAAAAAAGATTTTGACGGGATTCGAACCCTTTTAGCAACAAAATTTTAGCGGTTGAATTTATGCAACTCGCACAAAGCGCCTGTGAGCGATCTCTTACTAAGAGGTTGATCATGGGCGCTTTTTTGTTTTCCGACAAATTTCGGAAGAAGTTAAAAATAAGCTCTTTTGAGCTTAAATAAAAATTTTGGAGGTAAAGATGATAAAAGCAACGATTCAGAATAGCCCGTACTGCACGGAGATAGTCTTCCCGTGTACAGAAACGGAGCTGTCGAAAAAACTCGGCGAGATCAAAATGAATTCCGAACATCTCGTGCCAATGGCTATGGTTCTTGAAATTGAGCCTGCGGAGTTGTCCATGCTGACAGATTGCGATGTAAGTCTAGACGCGCTGAACTATCTTGGCAAAAGGCTCGACGGAATGGACGAGGGTGAGTATAAGCAGTACCTTGCCGTGTTGAGCTGCACGGAGATTAGCGAGGGCTGGGGATTGAAAAATATGATAAATCTTACGGATAACCTCGCGCGCTACACTTTGATAGGGGACACGGACGATCTTGAACGCATTGGGCGAACGCATATGCTCAATGTACGCGGAGTACTCTCCGAGTCTGAATACAACAACAGCGAGTGGCTTGCCGAGGAAGGCATGAAGCTGCTGGAATCGGGAAAAGGAATAGACACCGAATACGGAAAAATTTTTGTAAATGATGAAATTCCCTTTGAGGAACATTTCAACGGCACGACGCTCCCGCCTTACCTTTACAATGGCGCACCCGTGACGGTGGATATCAGCTATATGGGGTTGACGGAAATGGTCGAGCTGCCGTGCGAGGATTTGGCTATCAAAAAGGCTGTGTGCCGTATCGGAGCGGATCGCGTCAGTGACTGCAAGCTTGAGATTTCGACGTTTACCGACTTGCCAGATGATTTGCGCGATAAGGTTATGGCGATGGAAAAAACCAAGAGCGTTTTTGAGATTAACCAGCTTTTGAAAACCGTGGACTTCAGCGCGAAACAGGAGCAGCCCATGAGCATTTTCCAAAAGGAAGTCGCGCGGCGGTTGAGCGAGGACGGATATAATTTCAAGTTTGAAAACGGCGAATTCGCTGTTACCTTGAACGACGGCGATGTAATTAAGATTCGCAAAGATGACGTTCTGTACAGTAGCGGAGATTTTTTCGAAACCGGCAGAGAGGCGTTTTACGCACTTTACCACTTAAATCGCGAGGTTCTCGATTACTGTACAGCCTATGAAAAATCCGCGCCGCTGATCGCTGACGGATTATCGGGAAATTACCGCTGTCTTGCGGAATTCGGCGGCGCTGTTCTTGCGGCGAAATATAATGATGAATTCGGATTTGAATTTGTCACATGGGACAGAACTTTTGATGGCAAGTCGGTTTGCAACGGAAATTACTGCTCCGATTACGCGGCGGCAAAAGAGAATTTCGCAACGCGATCCGGACTTGTTGATAAGGATAAGCTGTTCAGCACGGAAGAACTTGAACGGATCGGGAAGTGTGTGAAGTTCACCATGCAGAACTGCGGCGACCTCAATTTTGACGATTGCGAATGTCTCAAAAAGCTGAACGAAAAAATATCGGAGAACATTCCGGAACAGCAGAGCGAAGCTCCGGAAATGTCGATGTGAACGGAGGATTTAAATGAATATTTTTGAAAAAGAAATTATGCGGCGGGTTAAGGAACTCGATTGCAATGCGGTTTATCGCGAGAACGGCAACAGTGTTTCCGTAACATTTAACGGAAACATTATCGCGGAAATTCGCGGTGAAATTCCCGAAAAAACGGGCGAGCTTGATGTGCAGGAAAGCGAGATTTTTCTGCATATTAGGCGGCTTTGCGCGAATGTTGCGAATTACTGCACGGCTTATGAAAACGGCGAGCCGATAAAAAATCCGAATTTATCGGACGGGTTTCGGCGGCTTTTCAAAATCGGGAAAGCGAAAATGGCTGCGCGTTATGACAGGAAATCGGGGTTTGAATTTGTCGTTTGGGGCGACAATGAAAACCCCGATTTTTTTGTAAGCTACGATAAAGCGCGTGAAAAATTCGCAGCGCTTTCGGGACTTGTCGACCGCGAGAAAATCTTTGACGATGAGGAGCTGCAGGCGCTTTATTACTGCGTTTTCATGACGCTTGAAATTAACGACGCGCTGAACGAGGATATGCTTGACTTGCTCCGCGAGGTTAAGCGCAAGCTCGATATCGCGATTTCAAAAAACCTATCGGCGCAAAGGGGGGGGAAAATATGAGAGTGCGGTTTAAAAACTACTATCACAGAAAGAACTTCGCGGAATATATTTCTCCGAAAAATTCGGATTATTACAGCAACCGCAGCGAATTTATTGCCGCGGTTTTTCTTTTGTCCGCGGATAAATTTTTGTGGGAGCGCTCCAAAAGCGCACTTACGAGATACTCGGTGAATTTTGATTCTATCGATCTGAGCGGAATTTCCACCGAGGGTTATGCGCTTTATAAGGCAGCTCGTGCCGTTTACAATGGCGATTCGGGTATTTCGCTCGGCGAGTTGTGCGATTGGACGCTGATTGACGATCCCGTGGCACTTACAATATTTGAGGGAGTTATGCTGCGTAGAAACGGCGTTAAAATGCTGAATTGGAGGACTTGATATGATAAGATTTTTTATTAAAAACGGAAATAATTCTGTAAAATTTGACGCGCCTACGGACGAGCTGTTTGACCATCTGGGCAGCATCGGGATCAACGAGGATATTCCGATATGCTGTTCTGAGAAAATATATCTCGATTTTTATCCCACTAACGATAACGACGATATCGCGAAAATCGTCTGTGAAAGGCTGCTGCCAGAGGATAAGATTTCCGATGTCAATTCACTTTGTGCAAGGCTTGACGGGCAATGGCAGATTACCGATGAGGAATTTGAAAGTGCCCTCTCGGAGAATGATGTTCGCGGTGCGCTGAACATAAAAGCGGCTTACGAAAAGCTGCGCGAGGATTTGACACAGCTAAACGATTTGAGTATGTAAAGGTGAGAGCCTTAACATAAAAATTTTTACGGATTGGAGGTGTTATTATGGCAATGAGCAGAGGACGCATTGAATTCTACAAGGAGCATTATCCGCGCGGAACTCGTGTGCAGCTCGACAGCATGGGCGATGATCCGAACCCTGTTCCCAAAGGGTCAAAAGGCGTTGTTTCTTTTGTCGATGACTGCGGCACTGTTTTCGTAAATTTCGACAACGGCAGATCGCTCGGTATCTGCCCCGAAGTGGATAAGTTCCACAAGATCACGGAGCAGACCGAGGTTCAGGAACCGAAAATGTCGATGTAAAATCGACGCGAAAATTTGTAAAGGAGTGATTTTATAGCAATTAAGTTTTTTGATTGTTTTGCAGGGATCGGCGGTTTCCGATCCGGACTTGAGCAAGCGGGCGGCTTTAAATGCGTCGGGTATTGCGAGATTGACAAGTATGCTGCGGCGGCTTACAAAGCCATTTATGACACGGAGGGAGAGATTTATTATAGCGACGTTACAAGAATTGACACAGCAGAAATG
>CANRFR010000121.1 GCA_947629945.1 uncultured Clostridia bacterium
GGTGACCGCTTGCGGTCACTCGCCCTCGAGCTCCCTTTTCCTCTCTCCCTCACCCCTTTCCCCCATACCACTCAATGGGGTTGACCTTTTTTCCTTTTTATAACCGACTTTTTCTACAGACTGTTTTCACGGTTTTCCCCGCCGTAGGCGGGGAAAACCGTGGAATTTTTCAACAAGGAAGCCGTGCTATGTATATCGGGAATATTGGCGGCAGTTTCCTGCTTTATCGTGCCGCCGTCCGCAGCATAAAAACGGTGGGTCGGTGCTTGTACCGTTGAGTTTTTTATGAGTATGCTGCTGATAAAATAATGCGGCGCAAAGCGCCGCACCCTAATTGTCAATTGTCAATTGTCAATTGTCATCAACTGTTCTCACATGTGTGTATAGCTTTAACAGGGCACGCTTTCATGCACTCGCCGCAGCCTGTACAGAGGTCGTAATTTATCGACGCGTGGAAGTTCTCCACCTTGATAGCGCCCACGGAACATTTCTTTTCGCATATCTTGCAGCCTATGCAGCCGTTTTTGCAGCTTAGCTTTGTCACTTTTCCGTTATCCGCCGATGAACACAGAACGTCGATATGCTTTGCAAGCGGCTTAATCGAGATGAGCGAATTCGGGCAGACCTTTTCACATTGTCCACAGGCTCCGCACAGCGCGGGGTTCACCTTTGCCACACCGTTCACTATCTTGATAGCGTCGTGTTCGCAAACGGATACGCAATCTCCAAGACCTATACAGCCGTATTTGCAAAGCCCGTTGCCGCCGTAAAAGCGCTTTACTGCCTTGCAAGACTGTACTCCGTCAAAATCAAATTCGGTCTTAGTGGCATTGCAATCGCCGTTGCAATGAACGACGGCTGTCATCGGAACAGTTTCCGCCGCCGCTCTTCCTAAGATTTCTGCTATCTTTTCGGCGGCGTCCGCGCCGCCCGGTCGGCAGAGATTGGTTTCGGCGTTGCTGTTCACGATAGCCGCCGCGTAGTCCGCGCAACCCGCGTATCCGCAAGCTCCGCAATTGGCTTGCGGAAGCGCCGAGGATATCTTCTCTATGCGCTCGTCCACCTCAACATGGAATACTTTTGCGGCAACAGTCAGCAGAACGCCCGCCAGAATACCGCATGCTCCCAGAACGAGCACAGGAACGATATAAGTCATAATGCACCTCCTAACTGAACAATCCCGAGAAGCCCATAAAGCTAATCGAGACTATCGAAGCGGCAATAAGTGTTGCGGGAACTCCCTTGAACGTTTCGGGAATGTCGGCGTATTCCAGCTTTTTGCGAACTCCCGAGAAGATAACGAGCGAAAGCATAAAGCCGAGTCCCGCTCCCAGAGCGTTCACTATCGACTGCACAAAGCTGTATCCGTTGTCGATATTCAGCACAGTAACGCCCAGCACGGCGCAGTTGGTGGTAATAAGCGGCAAATACACTCCCAAAGCCTTATACAGAGCGGGAATACACTTCTTCATCATCGTTTCCACAAGCTGAACGAACAGCGCAATGACCAGAATGAACAGTATCGTATCGAAGTACTCCAGTCCGTTTGGAACAAGCAGTCCGTAATGTATCGGGTAGGTGACCATTGTCGCGCACACCATTACAAGCGTTACCGCAATGCCCATGCCCGCTGCGCTGTTGAGTTTTTTGGAAACTCCCAGGAACGGGCAGATACCCATAAATTTCGACAGCACGAAGTTGTCGGTGAGCATAGCCGCAAGCAAAATGACAAGTAAACTCTTCATTCGTCCTCACCGACCTTTCCGCCCGAGGGCTGCTCAGCCGCGCCGCCGCAGCTTGCCGCATTGGGGCAGCCCTTGCAGCCGCCGCCGCACTCCAGCTCCTGCGGCGGCTTTTTGCGGGAGAGCTTGTTTACCAAGGCTATTATCACTCCGAGAGTGAAAAAACCGCCTGCGGGCATTATAAACAGCAGCATGGGATTATCGCTGACAACCGGAACGGTAAAGCCGTCCCACTCTATGCCGATCATTTTCCCGATACCCGCAAGCCACGTTCCCGAGCCAATGATCTCACGGACAGACCCCATAAGGAACAGCGCGAGCGTAAAGCCGATACCCATTCCGAGAGCGTCAGATAGACGCTGCCACTCCGTTTTTGGAAGCGAACATCTCCGCACGTCCGAAGATAATGCAGTTTACCGTAATAAGCGTGAGGTATATTCCGAGGCTGTCATAAAGCGACGGCAAAAAGCCCTCCAGCACGAACCCGATAAGCGTTACAAAGCTTGCGATAATTACGATAAACGAGGGTATTCGCACCTTATCGGGGATAACCTTTCGGAGCAGCGAAATGACTATATTGGAGCCTAGCAGCACAAAGGTAGTCGCAAGCCCCATTCCAATGCCGTTCATTGCCTGCGTGGTAACGGCGAGCGTCGGGCACATTCCCAGAAGCATTACAAGCGTGGGGTTTTCCTTGATAATGCCCTTGGTAAACTCCTTGCGCAGCGGCACTTTCTTATCAGCCATTCAATATCGCCTCCTTGTTTTCATTGTAGACTTTCAAAGCCGTGTTCACGGCACTTCTCATGCCTTTTGAGGAGAACGTCGCGCCGCTTATCGCGTCAAGCTTTTCGCCGGGTTCCGTTTCCCCGATGAACTGCTCTCGGAACGCTCCCTCGTCCTGTACCTTAGAGCCTAAGCCCGGAGTTTCGCCCAGCGACACGAACTCAATGCCGCACACCGCGCCGTTCGCGTCAAATCCCACAAGAATGTCGATGCCGCCCTTTGAGTAGCCGTCGGCAACGACCTCCACGGCGGTCTTGCCGTCGGAAGTAACCGCGATAGTTTTTACGCCCTCAACATCGAAAGTTGAGTCCAACATTTTTATTTCGCAATCGCCGAACAGCATTTCAACGGTCGAGCTGAATTTCTGCTCCCGCTGCTTTGCAATGCTGTCCTTGGTGCCCTCGTGGGCAAAGGTGAGCAGCAGCGCCGCGACCACGCATATAACAGTCAGCGCTATTGTCGGAAATATCTTGTCTTTCATTTCTTCTCGTCCTCCTTTGCGCCGAATGCTTTGGTTCTCGTCAACTGTTCGATAAAGGGAGTGAGCACGTTCATCAGAAGTATCGAGAAGGACACACCCTCGGGATAAGAGCCGAAATGCCTGATTACAAAGGTGATTATGCCGCAGCCCAATCCGAACACGATCTTTCCCTTGGTTGTGATAGGCGTAGTCGCATAGTCTGTCGCCATAAAGAACGCTCCGAGGAACACGCCGCCCGACAAAATAGCGTACAGAGGGTCATCGCCCGCGATAAACGAGAGCAGCGCCAGCGACCCGATAAAGCTCAGCGGAGCCGCAAGCGAGATGATTTTTCTAATGGCGAGATAAAGCCCGCCGACAAGGAGCGCCGCCGCGCACGTTTCTCCGATACAGCCGCCGACGTTCCCCAGAAAGAGGTCGAGATAAGACGCGTCGCCGCTTACAAGCGGAGTGGCTCCCGTAACGACGTCCGCACTGCTCTTGTAGAAAAAGGGAACTGCCCAGTTTGTCATAGCGGTCGGGAATGACAGCATAAGCACAATTCTTGCGGTGATAGCGGGGTTTGCGAAGTTCTGCCCCAGACCGCCGAAAAGCTGCTTTGCAATGACAATTGCCACAAACGAGCCCGCCACTGCCATCCACAGCGGCAGCGTAACGGGCAGGTTCAGCGCGAGGATAACGCCCGTGACTGCTGCGGAAAGGTCGCCGATAGTGTTGGTGCGCTTCATCAGCTTGCGGGTGAGGAACTCGAACACCACGCAGCTTACAACGCACACGGCAGTGAGCAGCAGCGCGCGCAGCCCGAAGAACCAGCAGCCCGCCGCCAGAGCGGGCAAAAGCGCAATAATTACATTCAGCATTATTGAGGAAGTTTTTATGTAGTTTTCATCGTGCGGAGACGGTGAAACAATAAGTTTATTCACAAGCCTTGCCTCCTTTAATTTCTTGGAATGAGTGTTTTTGCAAGCTGATTTGTCTCCGCAAGCTTTCTGTTGGCGGGACAAACATAGGAGCAGCTCCCGCAATTCATGCAGAGCGTTACCTTCAACTGCTTCAACTCGTCGATATTTCTTGTCTTATAAGCCCTGTCGATATCCGCCGGCATAAGTCCCATAGGACACACCCTCACACAACGTCCGCAGCGTATGCAGGCGGAGGTCTTGCGCTCGTCATAGCTCTTGAACGCCAACAAAGCGTTTGATGTCTTAACGATAGGCATATCCATATCCGGCACCGACATTCCCATCATAGGACCGCCGCTTATTACCTTTATCACCGAATCGATCTCGGCGTCACAATATTCGAGTATCTCCCGTATTGACGTTCCGATAACGGCGCGGATATTTTTCGGAGCGCCCACCGCGTTTCCGTCAACGGTAAGCCGCTTTGAAACGAGCGGCATACCCGTCTTTGAGTATCTGTACAGAAATGCCGCCGTGGAAACGTTCATCACGATAACACCCGTGTCTGCGGGGAGCTGCCCCTCTTTTACCACTCTTCCCGTGGAGTTGTAGATTATCACCTTTTCCGCGCCCTGTGGGTAGGACGAGGGCAGAGTTACTATCTCGGTTGAATCGTCCTTTTCGGTCATTCGCTCAAAACATTTTATTGCTTCGGGCTTGTTTGCCTCAACTGCCAGCTTACAACTCTTTATCCCAAGCTGCGTTTTTACCAAGTCTATTCCGCCGAGAACATCGTCGGGATTTTCTATCATCTCGCGGTAGTCGGCGGTTATGTAGGGTTCACATTCTGCGGCGTTGATGACAAGCGTGTCTACGGCGGCTTTGGGATTCAGCTTTATGTGAGTGGGAAATCCCGCACCGCCAAGTCCGCAAGAACCGCTCTCGCGCACTGCCTTGATAAAGCTGTCCTTATCCGTGATAACCGGAGGCTTTACGTCCTCCGAGACCGTCTGCAAACCGTCTGTTTCGATCTCCACAGCCTTGCACAGCGCTCCGCCCGCGGCACGGTATTCGCTTATGGCGGCTACTTTTCCAGAAACTCCCGAGTGCACGGGCACGGAAAACGGCGCTTCTGTATCGCCTATCTTCTGCCCGACCTTAACCTCGTCGCCGACCTTCACCAGCGGCTGACAGGGCGCGCCCATATTCATTGACATGGGTATCTTCACCCTTGAAGGCAGCGGAAAGTCCACAGTTGCGCTGTTTTCCGTGTTTTTACGGTGGTCGAGCTTTATTCCGTTGAGCTTTCTCATATCTCTCTCCTTATGTATTTGATCAGCCGTCCTTATTCTTATACAGAAACGGCAATATAAGCTTAAAAATAAATCCCGTGAATATTCCCGAGATAATTCCCGAGATGACCAGAACGGGCAAATATGACATTGTAAGGGCGCTTCCCATTAACACCGAAGCCGCGGCAAGCTGCCCCAGATTGTGGGATACTCCCCCCAGCGCGGACATTAGAAGTATGCCCGTGCCGTTTTCTTTACGGCGTTGGATCGCAAAGACGGCTCCCATTACAACGACCGACAGAACGCCGCCGCTAACCGACATAAAAAACGCCGTCGCGCTTCTTGTAGCAAAGACAAAGCAGCTTTTCAGCACGGCGATCGTCAATGCCGACGCAAAGCCGAACTTCGCCAGAACCGCCATTACCACGATGCTGGACAGTCCCGCCTTTACTCCAAGCGGCAGCGGCAGCGGTATCAGGCTTTCAAGAAACTGAAGCGCCGAAGCCAAAGCGAGCATGATCCCCATTACGGCGATATATTGTGTTTTTTTCATAATGCACTCAAGCTCCCGCTAACCTACCGCAGCGTCTATGCTGCTGTCCGAGCCGACAACGGCAACGGTTATCTTGTTTGGAACGCAGATAATGGTCTGCCCCGAACCTATAAAGCCCGTTTTTTCGCAGATCTTATCGGGACAGGTCGCACTTGTAATGCGTATTTTCCCGTCTTTGACTTCAAATTCCGCGTCGATACCGTCAAAGTGAAATGTTCCGTCCTTGTCAAGCGAAATCTCCCTACGAATGTCACCGCAGCTTATCACAGCCGTTTGCGGACTGTCGTTTTGTAGGTTCGTTATAAATATTGCAGCAAATGCCGTCAATAGAACTATCCCTATAATGACTGCCTCAACCGGCTTTATCAAGTGGAATTTATCTTTCATTTTTCCACTCCTCGACTTTATAGCCGCTATTCTCGGCAGGCGAAAAGTCTACATTTTCACTTACATATATCGTGTTTTTATCTGTGAGGGCGATAACCCCAAGCTGTGGGTCATTCATAAATTTCCCAAGCGACTCCGTTCCCCCTATGAAAACAAGCGTTGAAAGGAAATCGGAGAGCATACCGCCCCATTCCGTGTCACGCCCGACTATTACCGTCACCGAAGTGAGGTCGCTCCGGCAAGGCGTTCCGCTTGACAGATCGAAAATGTGGATATACCGCTTGCCGTTGCTTTCAAAATAGCGCTCGCTTCCGCCCGAAGTCGACAGGAAACACTCCTCCGTATGCAGCGTGCCGACGGACTTTGTGCCATCGTCGGGGTCTCTTATCGCAACCGAGAATTTCTCGCTGTCGGCTTTCTTTCCATACAAAAGCACAGAGGATGTCATAGAAACGACACAGCACTCGCCCGTGAGCTGCCCCGATATCTTATCCAGAGCGTACCCTTTTGCAACGCTTCCGACGTCAACGGAGCCGTTTTTGTCCGCAAAACTCATACTGTCCAATGAGAAATCCGCGTTTTGAAAGCTGTTCAGAGCGTCTGACAAGGTTTCCTCCGAGGGCACGGTCGGGTTTTCGGAGCCTATTTTCCACGCGTCGGTGATGCTGCCCGCAAATATGCTTACGGTTTCCCCGTACGTATCGCTTAAACGAACCGACTGCTTGATAAGTTCTGCTGCAGCGTCCGACACGGCGTTTCCAAGCCGGTGGTTTATGGAATAGATGTCACTTTCGGGGTCGTAGCGGTCAAAGCGTTTTCCAAGATCTGTAAGAGTATCGACTGCCAGCTCCACGTCCTTTTCCGTTCCCTTGACAGAAGCGGCGGTGTCCATTACAAAAAGCGTCCGCTCTGTTTGCGGAGCCTTAAAGCTGCACCCCGTCAGCGCAAAACAGCAGATCACCGCCACGGCAAGAGATCCTATCCTCATAACCAATTTGCTCCTTTCAAATACGCAAATTATATTATACCACTTTTTACGTCAAATTTCAATAGTTTTTCGCTGTATATTCAAAATTCCACGATTTTTGCCGATTTGTAAATAAATTACAGGGCGCCTTAAGGCAACACCGTACATTGTATACAAAAAAGTAACCGTGCAGTGGTTTTTCAAAGCATAGCGCGGTTTATATGTTTATTTATTTGTAAAGCAAACTAAATTAAGCCGGCAGAGAAATTCTGTCAGTTAAAATCAAATTTGCCAAAGTGAACATAATATTAAGGCAACACCGCACATTGCGAAAAAAGTAACCGCGCTATGAAATTTCAAAGTATAGCGCGGTTACTTTTTTCGCAATGTGCGGTGTTGCCTTAATGAAAAATGAGGGATTAGAGACTGTGTCTCGCTTTATGAAAAGTAGTTTTTTTCCAATTTTTTCTCCTCGCAACACTTGTTCCTGTCGTTTCCTTAAAAATCTAAAAAAAATTTCAAAAACCCCTTGACAAATCTATAAAACTGTGATATAATCATAATTGTTAATGCGAGTGTGCTGGAATAGGCAGACAGGCTAGCTTGAGGTGCTAGTGTTGGAAACGACGTGTGGGTTCAAGTCCCGTCACTCGCACCAAATGCCGAGCACAGTTTACGGCTCCGAACGGGAACCGTAAGCTCTGCAAAGCAGAAAAATATATAAAACACGGAACGGTTTTCAGTAAGACGATCGCCGCCCCGTGAGTTATACTTTTGAAGACCCTCCTGGTTGTTACACTTTTGCTTTTGATGGTTTATCCACAGCGGCATCGCACACTGCTCCACCCGTTCTTTCTTGCCGCGCC
>CANRFR010000122.1 GCA_947629945.1 uncultured Clostridia bacterium
CTCCGTAAAGTGACGTTTTTTCACGGAGATCTTCTGGCATACAACCGAAGAAATTTCCAACGCCCATTGCCGGCTCTATAACCGAGCTAAAAATGATACAATCACACGAACATCAGAAAAATGCACCAAAGGCAGCTGTTTTGGTGCATTTTTTGAATTTTGGTGCAAGTGATTGAATTGTTTAGGCGCATAGTCAGAAACAATAGCTTTTGAGGTGGAAAAGTACTCTGTAGCCACAAGGTGGAATGTTTCAATATAATTACTGATGATGCAGATTGACACGTTATTTCCGTAAATCATTGATAAACATTTCATCTGTATGGTCAAAATGGACTTGCTCCGTGCTTATGGTAATCACAATGTCGCTGGTGCTGTATTCAGCAGCCAAAGAATTAAGGTGAGAAATCACATCATCTTTTGTCATCGCGAGTAAATCATCAAGCGTTGTGTCGTTCCAAAACTTCTCTACGGCGGTAATCATGCCGCCGATACAACGATCTCGCTCTCCTACGGTCAGTGTTTCCTGATTTGCTATATGGTACGAAAAGCGGTATCCGAAGTCGCACCACAAAGGAGATTTTTCATCGGACGTGTTCTCTTTTTGCGGCAAGCTCTTTTGATATATGGGGTCTGCCACAGGGTCGCCTGTGTAATTGCTTTGCACAAACTCGCCGTTTTCAGTTCCAGACAGGAACACCGTCAGCCGAATAAAATTGAGTTCTTCTTCACTTAAACTTACTTGAAAATCATTGCACAGCATATCAGCGTCAATCCGTTCCGCTCGGCTGAAATCCTCGTTTGCCCACACCAACAGCTTTGCGTTGAAATCTGCAACGCTCATGCTGGCATAGTCTGATGTTTTCAAGGTCAGCAGGGATTGGTAGTCCTCTTTTGTACCATACTCGGCTCGTCGGGTTTCCTGATTGTCTTTCTCATTTGTTCCTGAGACTTTCTGTATTTCCCCCGCCGCAGGCAAGGGGAAATACGCAAATTCGATGGCGGCGCTGAGTTCTGCTGTCTGATTGAAATTCTGAAGCAGATGGTCTATCTGGAATTGAACATCCGCCCTGATAGCGTCCTCATCCCGAAGTTCGTCTTTTGTTTTGTTCCTAAGCGTGTCCTGCATAACGCTCACGACTCCCAGACGCGTGTCATTGTAATCCTTGACTCAAAGCGCGTCAGGGTTCAGGATCATCAGGGTGAAAGAATATTCCAGCCGTGCTTTATCCCCTGTATAAGAGGATGTTACTTCTCCGCTGTAGCTTCGTGTTTTCCAATCGTCGCCAGCCAGCGGCAGGATGTAAAACAGGAATTCGGCATCTTCATCGGTGTCTTTCAACTCCTGCAAGGCTGTGTCCTTGGGAAGCCGCTCAAACAGATCAGCGTATTCTTTTGTGTCTGCCACAGCGCCAACCTTATCCCGAAACTCGGCTACGGTCATATCCTCATAGCCGTCAAATCGGAGGGCCAGCAGTTTTTCATATTCCCCGCTGGTAAAGGTGCTGTCCGGCGGGAGTGTATCTTTTGTGCTGACGGGTGTGCCGGAGGTGCCGGGGGTGGCGGGGGCCGGGGTGCCTCCCTGTTCTCCGCAGCCTGCCAGTACACCCACGATCAGCAGAGCAGCGAGAACGAGTGATAGGTATTTTTTCATTATCAAATGCTCCTTTCTGTTACCCTTTTCCGGGTACAGCTTCATCATACCGGCCCAGCTTGAATTGAGTTTGTATTGAATATGTTTTTTATGTGGAGATAGAAAAGGGCGGCAAGCTGAAAGCTCACCGCCCTTTGAGGTCTGATATTTCTAAAATTGTACTGCTACCTTTACGCCCTGTGCTGTGTGTTCAATTTTGATTTCCGCTCCATGCAAATCAAGGATTGTCTTGACAATGTATAAGCCCAAACCAGTAACGCCAGTCTGCCGGTTTCTGGACTGATCTACACGATAAAACGCTTCAAACAGTTTTGGAATATCCCCGTCCGGGATATGTACGACTGTATTTTCAAGCGTCAGATTTACTTTTTCGGCGATCTGCCATAGCTTAACCATTACCCGCTCTCCCGCCGGGGAGTATGCGGCAGCATTCCCCAAAAGGTTATCCATCACTTTTTGAAGAAGCTGTAAATCGCCCAAAATGCAGACCTCCGGGGATATATCTTTTTCAACCGTCAATTCCCTCTGCACAAATAAATCTTCATTGGCCGATAAGCGGTCTTGGATTAGCTTATCTAAATGAATGTGCGACGGATTGAACGCATAACCCGGCGTATCCAGACGGGATATTGTCAAAAGCTCTTGCACCATTTTTTCCAGGTGATCTGTAACTTCCAGAGATTGCGCGAGATAGGCTTCCCTGTCCTTATAGCGTCCCACTTGATAGAGCATACCTTGAAGCTGTCCTTTGATAATGGTAATGGGTGTTTTCAATTCATGGGACGCTGCCGAAAAAAAACTCTACCCGCTGGCGTTCAAGCTGTCGCTCCATATCAATATCCACTTGCAACTTCTGATTTGCACTCTGAAGCTCCGACAAGGCGGACGATAGTTTTCTCGACAGGTCATTTAAGCTGTCGGCAAGAACACCTATTTCGTCTGTGCGCCGGACAATACATAGGCCGTTGAAATCCAATGCCGCCATTTGTTTTGATATTCTGCTGATTTTTTTAATGGGTGTTGTCATGTAAATGGTATAGAAAAAGGCCGCGATGATGGAAACAACAATAATCACAACGCTCAAAACAGGAATTGCTTTTTGAAGTGCCTTCACCACCTGACTTTCCTTTTCTGTGTTTTTAGAAAAGAATACTATGTACTCCTCTGTGCTGTCCGTAAAGGTCAGTCGGCACCATTGTGATGTGTCATTTTCATTAAACTGATTAAGTTCCTCGCTATTGCTTTGGAAAAGGTGGAAAACAAACTCATCATCATTTTTTCAACAATCTGATTGCAATAATCCTCAACGATAAATAATGCTTCCTCTTTTGTAAAGTGGGAAATGTCCTCAACGAAATAAGGCAGTTCCTCATCTATCGTAGAAAAATCATGTGTATATATGTATGGGGCAAATTGGATTATGCAGAAGTATGTGATAGAACAGCAGGCCGCCATCAGGACGGCAGTAATCATAAAAACTTTTGCAGACAACAGGCGGGTCTGATTTTACAATTGTGTTCAGCAAGTTCGACAAAACTTTCTCCAATAACCGCATAATTGCCAAACAGCACTAAAAATGTAAAAGTCAAGACCGCTTTCGCGTTCATTTTAGTCTTGACTTTTACATTTTTAGTGCTAAAATGACAATGCGGTTATTGGAGAAATTTGTCAGTCGGTGGCATTTACACAGTTCAAAATTAAGACTCAGACAGGCTGCTTCTAACTCTCTTTATCAATTCTATATCCCACCCCTCTGATCGTCTCTATATAGTCTGCGGCACCGAGCTTTTTCCGCAGATTTTTGATGTGCGTGTCAATGAGCCGTTCATCTCCGAAAAACTCATATTTCCAAAGTGTTTGCAAGAAGTTTTGCCGCGTCAAGATCCTGCCCTGGTGAGTGACCAACTCCCGCAGGATTTCAAACTCGCGTGGTGTGAGGTCAATGCTTTCTTTCTGCGTATAGACCCTATATCCCTCTAAATCCAAGGTGAGGTCTTTATAAGTGATTGTCTGCGGTTCGGGAGACTGTTTCGCAGAGCGGCGCAGAACAGCGGCAATTTTCCGTAGCAGGACAGGCATGGAGAACGGCTTTGTAATATAGTCATCGGCCTGCAAGTCCAGTCCCTTAATTTGATTTTCCTCACTGTCCAAGGCGGTCAGCATAATTATGGGTACATCAGATTTTTGCCGGATAAACTCACAGACACTATACCCGTCAATTTTGGGAAGCATGATGTCAAGCAGTATCAAATCAAAGGGCTGCTTGGAATACTTTGCAAGTGCCTCTACCCCATCAGCGGCTAATTCAACGCTATGCCCTGCTTCCTCTATGAAGTCGTGCAGCAATGCCTGTATGGATAAATCGTCCTCAACAATTAAGATTTTGCTCATGGCGCACCTCCCATTTCAGATTATAACAGAGAAATATGAATCTATTGTGTAGTTTTCTTATTTTAAATGATAGCATTTCCTATACCCACCAGAACCACATCGGTCCACGGTTTAATGTTAAAATCGGAAAATACAAGTGCCGCACATGAAGCCAGATCTTCTCCAATCCTTTCAAGTACTAACAACACCTTGTTTTCATTTACGACATATTTTTCATAGTCTTTGGGCTGATTTTTAGTCCATATTATATTGGGTATCATCAACATGGCAAGAAAAAACAAGCCCACATACGAAAAGCCAAAATCCATATGTTATTTCTCCTCCCGCTTCACATATGTCAGTTCAATATCATACCCCAGCTTTTCGAGCATCGCTATGAAAGTCTTATTGATTATGCCATCGCTCTTTTTTATCAGGCGGTTCACATAAGCCAGAGTAGTTCCCACGTCCTCTGCAAGTTTAGCCTGCGTGGTTTCGGCTTCTATACATTTCACTTTTACATCGATTTCAATATTATTTTTCAGCATAAGGCTCCACCTTGCCCGTTTAATGATAGATAAATTGTCTCTTTCATGTAATTTATTATACTTCACATCTCGCGTTTTTGCAATAGCTTCTAAAAATTCCACACAACTTTCACATTGCAAAAAGGCACACAGCCGAAGCCGTATGCCTTGAATACACATATTTTGTTATACCGTTATTTCCGTTCCGTCCTTGAAAATCACGGAGCGTCCGTTCCTGCCGATGGTTATGAAGTCTGCAAGGCTTCCCCAGAGAGCAGGATCAAACTCCGTGATAACGCCGTCCCGCTCTTTCAGCGTCTCTATAAACCGGCTCATTTTTTCGCTCTGTGCGTCCTTCTGCTCCATGGCGTATGTCAGTTCATCATAGCGGCTTTTTGCCGTCTCATACCCTTCCGCCAGCCCATTGTACCGCTGCTGGTATTCCTCCTGGTTCTGTGCCACCCGTGCGTTCTCCGCCACTATGTTCTGTATCATTTCCGCAAGCACCGTCATTTCACTTTGCAGTTTGTCACGCTCTGCGGCAAGCTCCAAGGTGTCACATAAAGTTGCCCTCATCAGTTCCGCATTGGCGATGATCTCCTTTTTCTCGATCACGAGCTGATTGTACGCCTTGATGAACATCGCCTTTATCTCTTCCTCGGTCACATGAGGAGTCTGACATTTTCCATCGCCGTATTTGTGGTTGCAGCGGTAGATGACCTTACGATATTTGTCCGTGGAATGCCAGACCTTGGAGCCGTACCAGCCGCCGCAGTCCCCGCACTTTATTTTGTTGGAAAAAGGGCTCACTCCGCTGTAACGGGAGCCTGTGCTTCGCTTTCTGCGCTCCAGCTCGGCCTGCACCATATCGAAAACGGCGGGGCTGATGATGGCTTCGTGGTTTCCTTCCACATAGTACTGCGGCACTTCCCCCTCGTTCTTCTTCAGCTTTTTGGTAAGGAAATCCACTGTGAATTCCTTCTGCAAAAGAGCGTCGCCCTTGTATTTTTCATTGGAAAGCATCCTGCGGACGGTTCCCTGGTTCCATTTATCCTTGCCGCCCGGAGATTTTATTCCCCTGCGCGTCAGTTCTGCGGCTATGGAATGCGGCGTCATCCCCTCAAGGACAGGCGGACTGTTTCTGCCTGTTCAGGATTGACAACAATCTGCCCATCAGGTCCTTTGTCGAGTCCCAGCACCCTTGAATATGCAAAGCTGACTTTTCCGTCCGCAAACCGCTTCCTGTGTCCCCAGGTGACATTCTCGGAAATGGAGCGGCTCTCTTCCTGTGCAAGGCTGCTCATGATGGTGAGGAGAAGCTCGCCTTTGCCATCGAATGTCCAGATATTTTCCTTTTCGAAGTTGCACTCGATGTTCTTTTCCTTTAGCTGGCGGATGGTGATAAGGCTGTCCACCGTGTTCCTTGCGAAGCGGCTCACGCTCTTGGCGATAATCAAATCGATTTTTCCCGCCAAAGCGTCCGCCACCATTGATTTAAAGCCCTCGCGATGCCTGGTATTGCAGCCGCTTATGCCCTCGTCCGTATATACGGATATAAACTCCCAATCCTCGCGGTTCTTGATGTAATTGGTGTAGTAATCCACCTGTGCCTCGTAACTCGTAAGCTGCTCCTCCTGGTCGGTGCTGACACGGGCATACGCCGCAACACGGCGTTTCCTGACCTCCGAGAGAGGAGCGGCATTGTACCGGTTAATCGTTGCCGGGATCGTTGTTACTTTCTTCGCCATTGCTCTGTGCCTCCTTCCGTTTCACATATTCATTGAAACCCACGCCTGTTCCGTTCCTGCCGCCGTCATAGTTGTATGCGCTCCAGAGTGCCTTTCTCTCCGGCGTCCACATATCTTTTTTCGCCGTGGTCTTCCATTTCTTCTTCAGAGCGGAGCCATCGCGGAAGTGAAACTCCATCGTGTCTTTGCCGATTACGATGATTTTTTCGATTTTCTCCGAAAACAGATCCGAGCCAAATGCATCAGTTCCCAGCACCTCGCAGCAGATACGCTTCAGCTGTTCCTCCGGCACATCTTTTGCGCCGCAGCTTATTTTGCCCCTGCCTTTTTTCGAGCCGCAGGTCCAGAGGACGTATTGCCCCCGTTTCCTTGCGGAGCGTACATAACTCCGTCCGCAGTTCGCGCATTTGAGTTTTGACGTGAAGCAGGACAGGTTTAACGCCTTATTTGCAAAGCAGCCCAATTTCCGCCGCCTTGCGATTTCGGACTGGACATAGTCGAAGGTTGCTTTGTCGATAATGGCTGGATGCGTATTCTCCACATAATACTGCGGCAGTTCGCCGTGGTTCTTCCTGCGCTGTTTGGAAATCGGATCGGCGATATATTCTTTTTGCAGGAGAAGATTTCCCGTGTAGGTCACGTTCGTAAGGACTACCTTGATGTTGGAATCCACCCAGCGGCAGCCCTCCCTCGTGGTAATGCCCTCGGCGGCAAATTCGCGCTCGGTTTGCAAAAATGAACCGCAAGAATGGCAGAGCTGCTATTATCTCAAATGGTTCACCACTTTTTTCCGGCAACACGACCAGCGGAGAAAGTCAAATCAGACGGTATATGTTGGAAAAAGATTTGATTGAGGCGATTATTGCGCTCCCTTCGCAGCTTTTCTATAATACAGATATTGGCATCTACGCCTTCATCCTGTCAAAGAACAAGCGCAAGGAGCGTGTGAACAAGATACAGTTAATCAATGCCGTGGATATGTGGGAACCTCTGAAACGTTCCCTCGGAAAGAAACGCCGTGAGATTTCAAAGGATCAGATCGACTTGATTACCGAAGTGTACGCTGCGTTCGCTCCCGGTTCAAAGACTCTCTATAGCGAAAAGCGGAAAGCCGATTGTAAAATTGAGTGCCGCATTTTTGACCGTGAGGAATTCATGTATAAGGAGTGGGCAGTGTACCAGCCTCTCCAACGACGCGGCATCATAAATGTCGAGTCTATTGAAATTTTACGTACAAGTGCATATTTCACAGCAAATTCCAATCTCTATAATGAGTCAGAATTTGCGGAGCTGGAGGAGACAAACCCTCGTGATGCGAAAGCTGAGAAAAAGTACCAGAAATATAAGCGCGGAAAGGTTTTTATTGACACTGTTCTCGCAGCACTGAAAGCACATCAGTCGGACGAGGTCTATATGGGGAAACGCTGATTAAAAAGCAATTTTGAAGCGAAATCCAAGGATTTTCAAATTTTTGTTATTTATTTTTGGGTCTGATTTTACAATTGTGTTCAGCAAGTTCGACAAAACTTTCTCCAATAACCGCATAATTGCCAAACAGCACTAAGGAAACGCTGATTAAAAAGCAATTTTGAAGCGAAATCCAAGGATTTTCAAATTTTTGTTATTTTTTGGAAAG
>CANRFR010000123.1 GCA_947629945.1 uncultured Clostridia bacterium
TACCGACTGCTTGCTATGCTTTATCGGGTTCGGACTTTCACCGAACTATATTATCTGCACCGAACTGGCGCACCCTCGCTTTTTCTATTATACAGCGGAAATTCGGTTTTGTCAAGTGAAAAAGTGAATTTTCACTGAATTTTGTGAAAATCCACTTTTTGTACAGATCTATTGTGTAAGAGATATCATCACGGTGAACTATTCTATGTCAAGATGATTGCTTTTTATGAATGAGTCCACGGTCATGCGATGAACTCCGAATATTCTGGCGATCTCCGACTTTGAAACGTGTTGCTCACGCAAGGTTCTGATAGTATCCTCCTTGCCGGTAAGCTTGACATGAGAGGATCTGCTGCCCTTGGGTCTGCCAAGCACTATGCCCTCTGCGCGTTTCCTTGCGAGAGCCTCTTTTGTTCGCTGGCTTATCAGGTTTCTCTCAATCTCCGCCGATAATCCGAACGCAAACGCCAGGACTTTGCTTTGAATATCTTCTCCTAAGCGATAGTTGTCTTTTATCGTCCAAACCTTACACTCCTTCGTCATGCAGATGTTGAGTATTTCCATGATCATAAAGAGGTTTCTGCCCAATCTTGACAGCTCGGCGCAGATGATCAGATCGTCCTTTTTAACCTTTTTGAGGAGCACGCCGAGTTCTCGTTTGTTATAGGATTTTGTGCCGCTGATCGTCTCTTCAATCCAGCCATCGATTTTGAAAGAATTCGCACGCGCAAAGTTTTCAATCTCAAAGCGCTGATTTTCCACTGTCTGCTTGTCCGAGCTTACTCGAATGTACCCATAGTTCATAAATATCTCTCCTTGGAATGTTATTATTTATCGAGCGATTATTTTGAACAAAGCGCCGTTGAAAACAGTTTTTCGGGCTCGCAGAGCTGGGTCATTCTTTCCTCCGTCGAGCAGTCCATAAAGCGGAAGATAGAGGCTATCGGAACGCCGCTTAAGGAATGGGACGTTCGTATAAATTACGGGATAAAAACCGGATTGAACGACGCATTTATCATCTCGGGAGAGAAAAAAGATGAGCTTATCGCCGCCGACCCCAAAAGTGCCGAAATTATTCGACCGATTTTGAGAGGCAGAGATATCAGAAGATATGGGTTTGACTTCTCAGATCAGTGGGTCATTGTGGCAAAATTTGGCTCACATGAATACCTTGGAACGCAATATCCAGCTATTTATAAGCATTTGCTGGAATATGAAGCGCCTTTAAAGAACAGAGGACAATGTCGATACACAAGCAGCAGAAAAGAAAATACAACAAAGGAATATCCCGGGCAGCATCATTGGCTTGAATTAGATAACAATCCTTGTCAAGAATATTTGGACGATTTTTCTCGACAGAAAATTGTGTGGAAAAGAGTAGGTTCACAAATACGATTTGCTTTAGATAATAGCGGTTTGTTTTGCCTTGACAGCACTTGCTTTCTCGTTGGCAAGAACTTGGAATTTTTGACACTTTTGTTAAACTCGACAATGGGTAAATTCCTGTTAAAGGATTCGCCTAAGACTGGAACCGGTGATCTGCTTATTAGCGTACAGGCGATAGAGCCGCTTCTGATACCGAAGATAAGTGAAAAATTGGATTCTCAGTTTAAAAATTACTATAATACTTTTATCAGCAACACAAATAATACAGATATCGAAAATGAAATAAACCAAGCTTTATACAACCTCTATTCGCTGTCTCCGGACGAAATATCTTTTGTAGATAATTTGGTATTATAGTCACATATATATGCTATTTCCTCGTCTGAAAAATCCAATATTTTGTATATTATTCTGTCTATTTCATTGAATTTGTTGTCTTTAAATGCGGATATTATTTCAGAATACAATACAGGGTTTATGCTGCTGATATTCGGAATCGGGAGAAGCTCAATTTTGTATTTTAGCCATCTTACGGTTCCAACTCCGGTCGTAGTCGCAATTTTGGAAAAGAAGTATTCTGATGTAGTAGAATTCAGGAAAGAAATAATATAATCAAGATCATTTCCGGTCATTAAAAACGATGTGTTTGAGATATAATATTTGCCTTCCTTATCAAATGCGAATTTTGGTTTGTCCGATATTTCTCCCCATATTATTTTTTGCTTAGAAAAATCGTCCGTATAAATGCAATTACGGAGGTTGTACGGTGTATCACCTTTGTCATATCTGTTCTCTAATTGTGGGTGAAAAGTGTCAAGGAAAGCCTTTATTGCTGGATACTCGTTTATATTGATCGGAGGAATTCCTTGTTCTTTAATGCCATTATGAGTGTTTATGATCCACAGATCCGCAAAGTCTATCCCGTATCTTCTGATATCTCTGCCTCTCAAAATCGGTCGAATAATTTCGGCACTTTTGGGGTCGGCGGCGATAAGCTCATCTTTTTTCTCTCCCGAGATGATAAATGCGTCGTTCAATCCGGTTTTTATCCCGTAATTTATACGAACGTCCCATTCCTTAAGCGGCGTTCCGATAGCCTCTATCTTCCGCTTTATGGACTGCTCGACGGAGGAAAGAATGACCCAGCTCTGCGAGCCCGAAAAACTGTTTTCAACGGCGCTTTGTTCAAAATAATCGCTCAAATTATTTCGCCATTCGGAACCCTTGATAATGCACGCCCTTGTGGCTCGTTGATTTTTCCGCTTGCGGCAGATATAGATGTTTACGTCAACGGTAGCAGCACCGAACACCTTTTCTCCGGCGAAGTCGATAAGATGCGTAGGATTGGTGTTCTTCGCGAGAAATTCGCGCAGAAGTTCCCCATAACCTGCCCGCATCCATTTGTTCGATGTGATATAAGCGAGTACGCCGTCATCCTTTAGCAATCTGAGCGCAAGCTCATAGAACAGGCAATAAATATCGCCTGTCTTGGTGAATGTGGAATACTTATGCACCGCTTTCTGATACTTGTATGCTTCTCCCATTTTCTGGAACTGAATATATGGAGGATTTCCGATCACGATGTCAAAGCCGCGGAAGTTCAGATTTTCGTCGATCAGATGGGGAAAATCCAGAAGCCACTCCTCCGCGCCAAAATAGATGTTTTTCTTTTCTTGATCTTCCTTGAATAGCGATTGTTGACTGTTTATCGAAGTGAGATTTGTTCTGAGTTGTTTGATGCTCTTCCTGATCTCCTTTTTCTTGTTCTTGTCGTCAGCGGAATAGTATTCCTTGATAAAATTTTTCAAGGAATTCAATGTCGATTTTACATCCGCTTCGTTCAAGCCGGTTTTTCCGATATTGAGCCTCTTGCCACTCTCAAATCCGACTTGATATATAAGCGAATTGCCCGATTTTATGTTGATATCTATGTTGGGCAGAGTATCCATGACACCGTTTTTGTAATAGGCGTTTTTCAGCAGCTCTATCCAAAGTCGCAGTCGACAGATGAGCACGGCTTTGGGATTGATATCCACACCAAACAGGCAGTTTTCTATTATGGTACGCTTCTCGTTGAATATGGTTTCCTGGACTTCGCGGGATTCATTGTTGCTACGGTCATAGGAGAATGGTTTCCCATCGCCGTCGAGTATGGTTAGAACATGATCTTTGAGCTTTATATCATATTCCTTGAGGAGCTCATCAGAATTATGCTTGAACAGCACGCCGAGCTGTTTTTTTACAACGATCATGCGGTTCAACACCGATACGAGAAAATGCCCCGAACCGACCGAGGGATCGCATATCTTCAAAGAGTTGATGATGCCGTTGATACGCTTTTTGTCGTCTTGACCGTTTATCTCATTTTTTATTTCGATAAGATCTTTGCATTTCCAATTCATCTCTTTGTTCACTGCGGAAACTACAGCAGCCTCAACGGCTTCCTTGGCAAGATAATCGGTAATAACATCGGGCGTAAAGAACGCTCCGTCCTTGTATCCGTTCAGCTTCTCGAAGAACCAACCGAGAACAGCGGGGTCGATGATCTCTTTGCTTTCCTCCGACTCGTCATCAACGGAGGAAAAGTTATAGCTGTTAAGAAAATCCATAATATAATCAAGCACAGGGATCTTGTCCGGCGCTTTTTTCCCAAGCACAGAGTCGGACTTTTTCTTCATCGCGTTGTTTTTCAGAGAATGGATCGTGCATATTTTCCGTTCCGCGTCCTCGACCTCGAACAGGGAACTATTGAGATAGGGGATCTCTTTGAATCTGAGATCGAATTCCGTTTCTTCGCGTTCCTTTTTCCCGAGAATATCGAAAAACAGTTTATTCAGGTCATCAAAGGAACCGATCTTTTCCTTGGTGAGAATTCGATACTCATAGCTGTTGCTGTTAAAGGAAATGAGCTGCCCCTCAAAAAGCTTGATAAACAGAAGACGGTTTACCCATATCAGCACGAGTTCAAACGCTTTTTCATCGATTTCGTCTGCAAAAAGGTCTCTTTCGTGCATATCATGGTGTACTTGATCTGTCAGAGAGTTTTCAATAGTCGGATCTCTTTCGATCACCTGCTTATTGTCTTTTTCAACTTCTCTCAAGCCCATTATGTACAACAATTCATGATAAAATCTGCTGTTCAGGGAGCGGGTGTCACGAGGGATGTTATTATCCGCCTTGATAAGAAAGCTGTCGGAAAGGACTCTATACAAGGCGGTAAGCATATTGCTTTTCTTGCAGCACTCGCTTATGTCAAAATATATGTATTTCAACTCGGAAGTTACGTTCTGCTCATCAAGTTCCTGATGAATTATCTCATAAAATGCAGCGTTATCCTTTGTGAAGGAAAGCTTGTTGTTCTTGTATTTGAAGAAAATGCCTATAAGTTTATTCTTGACTGCGTTGTAAATTTCCTCCGAATCAAAAAGGAACCAATGGATACCATCGGTGACTATAAGCCTCCTGATCTCCGAATCCGCAAACGGCTCGGGCTTCGACTTGCTTATATCCACGGTTCTCTCAAGATAATAGTATATAGCTTCCCACAACGCTTTACGATTTATGTTTGTTTCGGAGAGCATTTCCGCCTTGTTATAAGGCGTTTTAGCCTCGATTATGGCGAGAAGTTTTCCATCCTGCTTGATTGCGCTGTCAACATTCCCATCTGTATTGATCGTATACTTGCTGTCGGAATAGAAATTCAGCAGAAGAAAGCTGTTTATAATGTTTTTGAGATGTTCTTCATTTTCCTTGTTATCAATAGCGTTTTGTATCTCGTTGATATATTTCTGGATGGCAGTTTTGAAGCTTTGGATCTTCTCCTTGGAGATGGTCGTTTTAGGGAGACTAAGCGCTTTGGTATCGTTAAGTGATATGGCAGACATGATATTTCCTCGCTTTCCACAGATTATTGCTTAGATTAATTATACCATTATTTTCGACACTTTGTCAAGTGGAAAAGTGAATTTATACTGAATTTTATGAATTTTCGCTTCTGTGCGTTTGTATTCCTCACGCAATAAATATACTTGTTAAAGCTTTACCCTGTGTTTTTTCAAAAAGTGATCACACATCAAGTAACAAATATCGCATAAAGATTACAAAGAAAGGATTTAAATGTTCACCAAAAGAGGCATGTAATGAAAACTTCTACAATAAGAACTTTAATTTAAACAAGAGAATAACTCACTACAAGCCAAAGCGAGTGAGAACTTACGCTCACTCGCTTTTAGTTTATTTGCATCCCGACTGTTACTTCAATTTCTTGTATCTTTATGACAGTGGCTTAACAAAGCCATTTATGGGCATAAATCTTATCAAAAACAGAAAACACCATGCATAGATATTTTTGACACGAAAATGGCAGCGTCGAACGAAGTTCGACCCGTGAACCCTCCCCTACAAAATTTTCTTGGCAGAATTTGGAAATTTTAATGAAAAGCCCTGTGAGTGATTTCTCAAAAATGAGGAATTAGTCATAAGTTTTTTTGTTTTCAGAATCTTGAAAAAAAAGATTTTGACGGGATTTGAACCCTTTTAAGGCAACACCGCACATTGTGCAAAAAAAGGTAACCGCGCTATAAAATTTCAAAGCATAACGCGGTTTACGTATTTTTTTGTTTGCAAGGCAAACCAAATTAAGCCGGCAGAGAAATTCTGTCTGCCAAAATCAGATTTACCAAAGCGAACATAATATTAAATTTCGCGGTCTGTTTGGCTTGACCGCGATAGCGCGTTCATCGAAAGCCGAGCTGCCGCTTTACGACCGCGAAAACGTGTTCTACTTTTGCTCTTACCGATGATTTTTTGTGTTCCGATTTTTTTGCCGCCTGCTGTCCGCTTGCCGATAATTTCTTTATTTGTGACGGTTTGCAAGGCTTTGTGCGGTGATGCCTTAATTATTCCAAATTCGGCTGGCTCTTTCTATATTTTTTCGCAATAGTGATATCTTTTTTGAGCTTCGCTCATCGTTCCTTTTCTAATGCGATTTGGAGAGTTTTGCTCAAAGTTAGACAGCCTAAAAAAATCATGATATAATCGAATGCTGCTTCGACAACAGCAAACTATTGTGTGGCGTTTACCGAAATTTTATCCAAACCGTAAACAAACGGCAAGTTATTTGTTGCTTGCCGCTTGTTTTTTGCTTTTTCAGCTAAACCCTGTAAAGGTTCAGACATGTTTAATTACGGCTTTCACTTACGTCAGCGCCGCTGCCTATAAGTTCGTTTTTGCGGAAATACAGCGAAATACACCATATTGCCGCCAAAGCGACTACGACATAGAGAATACGACTTATAATGCTGTCGCTGCTCCCAAACGCCCACGCTATAAGATCAAATTGGAAAACTCCCATCAAGCCCCAGTTAAGACCGCCTATAAGCACTATACAAAGAGCAATTTTATCCATCATTTTAATCATTCCTTTCTTTACAGATTTGCATTGACTTAATATATAAAGTATAAGAACTTGTTCGGGGAACTGATTTTATTGTTTGCAAATCCAGTTTCATTATTCCGATTTGACCTTTATACAATAACTTCAAAATTTTTTGACAAAATTGTGTTTTTTCATAATAATATATAATTATTGGCAAATATTTAAGGATGTGCTGATTAAATCTATACACACCGATTTAATCAGCACTTCCTTAATCAAAGTCCCAAGCCGAACCGATGACTACAATTCCGAGTGCTTTCCAAACGGGAAATTGAGATATTTACGACATAAACAGTTTAGCCGAACCGGCGATAAGTGCGCACAAAACGATTCCGCAAACGGTCGGTATAACGAACGCAAGCGCAGCCCATTTCCAACCCCCCGCCTCTTTTTTTAAGGTCAGCAGCGAGGTTGAACATGGAAAATGCATAAGCGTAAAGATAATTACGCACACCGCCGTAACAGGTGTCCAACCGTTTGCCGAAAAAAGATCGAACATCTGCGCCGGAGCAAGTTCAGAAAGCGAACCCAATTGCATATACGACATTATGACGATAGGAATAACTATCTCATTTGCGGGCAGTCCCAACAAAAAGGCGGTAAAGATAACGCCGTCCAAACCGATGAATCGCGCAAACGGATCAAAGAAACTCGTAATATGCGAAAGCAGCGTCATATCCCCGACAGTGACGTTCGCCAAAAGCCAAATGACCGCTCCCGCCGGAGCCGCGACTGCGGCAGCTCTGCCAAGCACGAAAACAGTACGGTCAAGCAATGAACGCGCAAGTATCTTTCCGACTTGCGGCTTGCGGAACGGCGGCAGTTCCAGCGTGAACGAGGACGGCTCGCCTTTAAGCACAGTCGCTGACAACAGCCGCGAAACTCCCAAGGTCGTCAGCACACCCAACAGAATGACCGCTGTCAGCGCTAACGCCGAAAGAAAGCTTCCCGCAAAGCCCCCCGCGCTTACAAAATACAG
>CANRFR010000124.1 GCA_947629945.1 uncultured Clostridia bacterium
GGTGGAAGTTATAGGGCTCGAACCTATGACCCTCTGCTTGTAAGGCAGATGCTCTCCCAGCTGAGCTAAACTTCCGTAAACGTTATCAAGACCGCTCTCAACAACAATAATATTTTACTACATTTTTACGTGCTTGTCAAGGGGTTTTTCAAAAAAAATCAAATTATGTCAAAAATTACAAATCATCTACGAAATATTGCGGTTTTAAAAAACATACAATCAACATTTTGCACAAAAACGAATTTTCATTTATGTTATTATGTAAAAAACTAAAAAAGCCTATTGAAAAAGTAGTTATTCAGTGGTATAATGTATTCAATAACATTTGTGTATTATCCTAAGCTATAAAAGGTTTAATGAGTGAAAGCTAAAGGGGGCAGTGAATTGAAGATTTCCACAAAGGGTCGCTATGCTTTGCGAATGATGGTAGATCTGGCTTTGCATCAAGGCTCGGGTTATATAGCGCTAAAGGACATCGCACAGCGTCAGGATATTTCGAAGAAGTATCTTGAGCAGATCGTCCCGCTGCTGAATAAAGCCGCCCTTTTAAAAACCAACCGCGGCTATCAGGGAGGATACGCTCTTTCAAAACCGCCCGAGAATTACACGGTCGGCGAGATACTGCGCGTTACAGAGGGCTGTCTTTCGCCCGTAGCCTGTTTGCAGTACGAGGAAAACACGTGTCCGCGCAAAACGGAGTGCGTGACGCTTTCGATTTGGGAGGGCTTGTATAAGGTTGTAAACGAATATCTTGACGGCATTACTTTGGGTGATATTGTCAACAGCGTTTCCGACTGCGGAGACTTCTGCGTTTAATCTGACGAAATTTGAGGTATTATTATGATCAAGGACATTCAAGAGCGCATTTTAAAGCTGAAAAAGGAAAACGATGTGTGTATTTTGGCACATTGCTATCAAACGCATGACATATTGGAGGTCGCGGACTTCGTCGGTGACAGTTTCGGTCTTGCTCAGCAAGCCGCGAAAGCTCCAAACAAAACCGTGATGATGTGCGGAGTGCGCTTTATGGCGGAGACCGTGAAGATACTCTGTCCGGAGAAAAAAGTGCTGCTTCCCGAAGCGGAAGCGGGCTGCCCGATGGCGGAGCAGCTTGACAGGGAAATGCTTTTGCAGCTTAAAGAGCGGTATCCGGGTTATGCCGTTGTCGCTTATATCAACACCACAGCCGAACTTAAAACGCTTTGTGACGTTTGTGTAACATCAAGTTCCGCGAAAAAAATAATTGAGCGTATGCCCGAAGAAAAGATACTTTTCATTCCCGATAAAAACCTCGGCGGCTTCATAGCTAAGCAGTGCCCCGAAAAGGATATCGTGACGGTGCAGGGCTGCTGCCCGACCCACGCGAGGTTCACGGCGAAAGACGTTGACAGGGCGAAAGCCGCACACCCTAACGCGCTTTTGCTGGTTCACCCGGAGTGCTCCGCAGAGGTCGTTGATAAGGCGGATTTTGTTGGCTCAACCACCGAAATTATGAGTTACGCGAAAAAATCCAATAAGTCGGAGTTTATAATCGGCACGGAAAACAGCATAGTTCAGCACCTCGGCATTGACTGTCCCGAAAAGCGTTTTTATGCGCTTTCCAAAGATTTTATATGTCATAATATGCAGTTGACGAAGCTGGTAAGCGTTTTGCATTGTCTGGAGGGCGTCGGAGGCGAGGAGATAGTTCTTGATGAACAGACTCGTTTGGCGGCAAAGCGTAGCATTGACAGAATGTTGGAGTTGGGCAATGGCTAAAGGATCTAGGGCGCTTATTGCGATGAGCGGGGGAGTGGACAGTTCCGTCGCGGCGCTCCTGATGAAAAACGCGGGCTATGACTGCGTTGGAGCAACAATGAAGCTGCACGGTGATTCGGGCGAGGTGTACTCCGAAAAAGCCTGCTGCACCGCCTCGGACGCGGAGGACGCGCGAAGCGTCTGCGTGAAGCTGGGAATACCGTATTATGTGTTTAATTTTACTGCGGATTTTTCGCACAACGTTATCGATAGATTTGTGCGCTCCTATGAGGTCGGCGAAACGCCGAACCCGTGCATAGACTGCAATAGATATCTTAAATTCGACAGGCTGTACAAGCGCGCCGAAGAACTGGGCTGCAAGTACATCACAACGGGACATTATGCGCGCGTTGAGTTTGACGAAAGGTCGGGCAGATATTTGCTGAAAAAGTCGCTGAACGAGGCGAAAGACCAGAGCTACGTACTGTACTTTTTAACTCAGGAGCAGTTGGCGCATACGGTTTTGCCGCTCGGAGAATTTGCCGACAAAGCCGAGGTTCGCAGACTTGCCGAGGATAACGATTTGATAAACGCGCAAAAGCACGACAGTCAGGATATTTGTTTTGTACCCGACGGGGACTACGCGAAATTTATACGCGAATATACGGGAAAAAGCTATCCCGAGGGCGATTTTTTGCTGAACGGAAAGCCCGTGGGTTGGCATAAGGGAGTTATCTCGTATACTATCGGTCAGCGCAAGGGATTGGGTATTTCTTACAGCGAACCGCTTTTTGTTTTGGGAAAGTCCGTTGAGAGTAATACGGTAACGCTCGGTACGGCTTGGGAACTTTTTTCAAGCGAACTTACCGCTCGTGATTTCAACCTAATTTCTTTGGCGGAGCCGCCCCGTGAGCCGCTTCGGGTAGCTGTTCGCACACGTTATCACGCTAAAGAAGCCGCTGCGTTCGCTTTTTTCGATAGTCTCGAAAAGGACGGCACGGTGTTCCTTCGCTTTGACGAGCCGCAAAGAGCCGTTGCGCCGGGACAGGCGGCTGTTTTGTATGAAGGAGACGTCGTGGTGGGAGGCGGGATAATTTCGTCGGCGCGGTAAGAATTCATTATGTTGTATTTAGTTAAAAAATTAACCGCAAAATGGCAAAATATTATGTATAAAGTTACCAAATTGCGGATATAATTTATATGATGTTTTGTACGTTGCTACGAAATTTGCAAAAAAAAGTCATTTACCTCTTGATTTTTTTATAATATGAGGTAAAATATAATTAGCATTCGATACACGAGAGTGCTAAAAAGCATTTTTTATAACGCAAAAAAGCATTAAAAGCATTTAAGTGTGGCTAAATTAGGAGGAACAGATCAATGACGATTAAACCTTTAGCAGACAGAGTTGTAATTAAGGCTGTGGAAGCCGAGGAAACCACAAAAAGCGGCATTATACTTACCGCTGCGGCACAGGAAAAACCTTCTGTTGCCGAGGTAGTCGCGGTAGGTCCGGGCGGAGTTGTTGACGGAAAAGAAATCGAGATGTTCGTTGAAGTCGGACAAAAGGTTCTTATCAGCAAATATTCGGGCACGGAGGTTAAGGTTGACGGCGAAGAGTATTCGATCGTAAAGCAGGAAGATATCCTTGCGGTCGTTGAGGAAAGCGGCGAAGCTGCGCCCAAAACCGCAAAAGCTCCCGCAGCGCGTGGCAGAAAGCCCGCTGCGGCAAAGGCGGAAGCGGCTGCTCCCGCAAAGCGCGGCAGAAAACCCGGCAAGAAGTAAATTCGGCTTGTCAAGCCAAAGTCGGCGAACGCATTGGATTGTGTTCGCCGTTTGAAATTGAAACAATGCTTTGAACATAAGGAGGAAGATTTACTATGGCAAAGGATATTATTTACGGAGAAGAAGCGAGAAAGGCTCTTCAAAAGGGCATTGATACGCTTGCGGACACGGTTAAGATCACGCTCGGACCGAAAGGCAGAAACGTGGTGCTTTCAAAGAAGTACGGCGCTCCGCTCATCACTAACGACGGTGTTACCATTGCGAAAGAGATAGAGCTTGATGATCCGTTTGAGAATATGGGTGCGGCGCTCGTTAAAGAAGTCGCTACCAAGACGAACGACGCGGCGGGCGACGGCACGACGACCGCAACATTGCTTGCGCAGGCGCTGGTTCGCGAGGGTATGAAGAACATCGCGGCGGGCGCTAACCCCATGGTAGTTAAAAAGGGCATGAAGAAAGCTGTTGAAGCGGCTGTGGCGGAGATCAAAAAGAACTCCAAGAAAGTTGCGGGTTCCGCTGATATTCAGCGTGTAGCAACCGTTTCCGCAGGCGACGAGGAAGTCGGCAAGCTCATAGCCGAGGCTATGGATAAGGTCGGCGCGGACGGCGTTATCACTCTGGAGGAAAGCAAGACAGCCGAGACTTATTCCGAGGTCGTTGAGGGTATGCAGTTCGACCGCGGCTACATTTCGCCTTATATGGTGACCGATACCGATAAAATGGAGGCAGTTTTCGATAATCCTTACATTCTTATCACCGATAAGAAGATAAGTTCTATTCAGGACATTCTCCCTCTGCTCGAGCAGATCGTGCAGTCGGGCAGAAAGCTCCTTATCATCGCCGAGGACGTTGACGGCGACGCGCTTACCAACCTTATTTTGAACAACTTGCGCGGCGTGTTTAGATGTGCGGCAGTTAAGGCACCCGGTTTCGGCGACAGACGCAAGGAAATGCTCAAGGACATTGCTATTTTGACGGGCGGCGAAGTCATCACCGATGAGCTTGGTCTTGATCTTAAAGAGACTCAGGTCGATCAGCTTGGCACGGCGAAGTCCGTTACTATCAACAAGGAGAATACGATTATCGTTGACGGCGCAGGCAAGTCGACGGAAATAAAGGCTCGTGTTAACGAGATAAAGAACGCTATCGAAGTAACTACTTCCGAATTCGACAAAGAGAAATTGCAAGAGCGTCTCGCTAAGCTTTCGGGCGGCGTTGGCGTTATCAAGGTCGGCGCGGCTACCGAGGTTGAGATGAAAGAGAAGAAGCTCCGCATTGAGGACGCTCTGGCGGCTACAAAGGCTGCCGTTGAAGAGGGCATAGTAGCGGGCGGCGGCACGGCGCTTATCAATGCGATGCCCGCAGTCGAGAAAGTACTTGAAGAACTTGACGGCGATGAGAAAACGGGCGCGTCGATCGTGCTCAAGGCGCTTGAGGAGCCGGTTCGTCAGATCGCGCTGAACGCGGGCGTTGAGGGCAGCGTTATCATCAACACCGTTCAAAAGAACGGCAAGGTTGGCTACGGCTACGACGCTTATAACGAAAGCTACGGCGATATGATAAAGAGCGGCATTGTCGACCCCGCAAAGGTAACGCGTTCCGCTTTGCAGAACGCTTCCTCCGTTGCCGAGATGGTTCTTACTACAGAGAGCCTTGTTGCCGACAAGCCCGAGCCTGAGGCTCCCGCTCCCGCGGCGGCACCCGGAATGGGCGGAATGTATTAATCGGTACACAAAAAATAAGAGATAAGTAAATTTTCCGCGCGTTTTTGAACGCGCGGTTTTTTTGTCAAACATAGGACATTCGCGTTAAAGCGGTTGACTTTTCCGGGAAATTATGTTATAATAATAAAAAATACCTTTAGGAGGAAACATACATATGTTCTGTTCAAAATGTGGAACTCAAAATCCCGATGGAAGTCTGTTTTGCTCATCTTGCGGCGCGTCGCTTTCGGAAGTCCCCGTTTCGCAGCCTGTGCAAACACAGCAAGCGGAGTTTATGCAGACGCAGCCCGTTTTTCCGCCGCAATATGGTCAGCAGATTACGGGTCAGCCGCAACAAGCAGCGGTAAAGCCGCCTATGAACAAAAAGAAACGAATGATTGTTATTATCTTCGCATGCTCGGCAGTTTTAGCAGCGTTTTTGATAGTACTTTTTACAGTTATAATTCCCGCAAATACTCCCAGGGGAAAATTAAAGCACGTTTGGCGCGGTACATATCAAGGCAATTCAATTACGCTCGATTTGAAAAATAATGTGATTACCGACGATTCAATGTATACGCTCTCAGATTGGCAGGTGAGCGGAAATTTGTTGACAATAAGCCGTACACGTACAACAAATACCAATCAGATGAAGACCGAAACAGCCGTTTTTGTGTATTCTTTGTCCGGCAGCAATCTCAGCCTGTGGGACGCGGGTGACTATTCTCCTTTGGATAATCCGGATATTATGTTGATTAAAGCGGGTTGATTAAAGAGCCGCACGCTTTTTATTGCGTGCGGCTCTTTGTGTTCTGTAATGACGAAATACATCTTATCTTGGGCTTATTAGCTAAATTAGGAAATTTTAATAAAAAAGGGATATGTATACAAAAACACCGGAGCGTTTTGCATTGATTTGTAGAATTTAGACAAAATCTCTTGACACGCTGTTTTATTTAAGTTATAATTATTATAGATGTTGTAACGTATGAGTATACTGTACCGTTCGTTCAGCCTAATGCCGATATTCGAATATAATCCAATAAAGGCATAAACCAAAAAGGAGTTTTTGCTATGTCTGATTTAGTCACTGAAATGCTGAGCAAATTTGTCGATCTTGCTCAGGAAGAAAAGCAGATCGCGGTCGATATGGACGCGGCGTATAAGGAATATAACGAATATTGCGCCGATTCCGAAAAGGATCTGAGCAGAAAGATAGATGAGATCCACGAGAAGATAAACAAACTAAATTATTTCGTGGATTACGCCCGTGAACACGCCAACGCCGCGGATCTTGAGGTGGCTGCAGAGCCCTTTGATACCCCCGAGGGCACGCTTGAAAGTATACGTCAAACGATAAAACTCGATTCGCGCAACGATAGCAACGCCGAATCGCTTTATACAAAGGCTACGGGCAAAAAACTCTTTTATGAGGAGAAAATCGAACAAACCCGCAAGCTCATCGACGGAAGTAAGGTACAGGCGAAGCGTCAATATGACAGCGAGGTCGCGAAAATAAATAAACGTAAAAACGAGCATTTTGAAAGAGTTCGTGATTATGTTCAGTCACGCGATTTTTCGGACTATCTGAAAATGCTTATATATGATAAGTCCGCGTTCAACAGCCCCGGAACGGTTAAGCTGAACAACGAGGAACACATCAGTTTAGGTCAGCGCCGCGTAAAGCTTTCCGTGCCTATGGAAATAGAACAGGATTTGGCACTGAATTCAAACGGCGAGTATAACGCCGCTGCCCGTACCGTTGGCGCGCCTTATCAGGTATTGACCAAAAAAGGAAGCGTGCTCTTTTTGGAACACGATGAACGAAATAACCGGTACCTTCTGGGCGGCGTTCAGCGCTTGCTTTTGAATTTCATTAAATATTTCGGCAGCGATTTGACGTCTGTTGTCTTTTGTGAGCCGGAGCATTTCAACGTTGAGAGCTTGGGAAATATCTCGGCGTTGGGGAAAGGCATAAATCCGTTTATCACCGTACCAAAGTCTGCGGAAGAAATAGCGAGCAAGATAAAAAAGCTGGTTGCGAAAACTCAAAACGCGCCGACTCCCGATAAGGTGTCGCGTATACTTGTACTGCAAAATTTCCCCGAAAAGTATTCTCCGGAAATCGCCGAGGATGTCCTCGGGCTTTGCAAAAACGCTCAAAACAGCGGTATGTTGGTAATTATAACGCATCAAGTCCCGATGAACGCAACGCCGATTGAGACTGAGATACGCGCACTCGCGGAAGTCGTCCGCAGCAGAAATGGCGGATTTTGGATTGAAAAGTATCATGAAAGTTTGTTCTGGTATTCCGCGCCGTCCGATCTTTCCGACGAGGTTCGCAGAGTTTACATAGAAAAGCGTCGTCAAGACGCGGTTAAATCCGCGCAGAATCCTGTTGAGAAGTCTGCGGCAGTCAGTGTTTCCGAACCCGAAAGTGCTCCCGAGCCGGAAAAGAAGTCCGATCTTGATGACGAATTCGCGGCATTCAACAGCTTTATGAATTCAGATTCTCCGGATAGTTCGGCTTTTTCCGCAGTAAGTCAGGCAGAACCCGCTCCGATAG
>CANRFR010000125.1 GCA_947629945.1 uncultured Clostridia bacterium
TCATCAAAGGTGAACTGCGAAAGCTCACTGTAATGACGAAGCTCATCGACCGTAACGTAGTCAAAGTCTGAATGGTTGAGCATAGCCGTCAGCAGTTCATTACAGGCTTTCGCTTCAAAGTTGTAATTGAGCAGACTAATCTCAGTAGGGTTCGGCATAAAAAGACCTCCTTGACATAGTTCATCTGAAATAAAAAAAGCTCCTCAGCGACCTGTTTTCATACAGGCTCAGTGAGAAGCGATGTGCAATATTCAATTTTTAGGCATAAAAATAGCGGACAGCGCTTCTGTTATGAAACACCGTCCGCTATTTCCATTATTCAGTTTGCTTTGTCAACAGGCTTTCTACCGTTTGTTTTAGGATTTCTACCAACTTTCTACCAACCTTGACGGCGGTAGAATTCTACCAGTTTTTCTACCAAAAATCTGCATTTTGATGATTTTTCAGAAACAGCGCAGTTACGCAGTTTTCCATGTTTCTACCCTCAAAAATGCTGATTTTATGGTGATTTGGTAACACTTGGCGATAGATTACGATAATTGGCGATAAAGTGGTGATACTATACCACATTTCTTTCGTTTTGAAGGTATTTTTTTATTATTTAAATATAAAAATTGATTTCCGTGGAATTACTAACGGGAGAAGAAAACGAGGTATACGGCGACAGCGGCTACATAGGAGCGGATAAGCGCGACGACGCGATAATTCGTAATAAAAAGGGCAAGAAAATCAAATACAAAATCAATCGGAAATCATCACAAATAAAGAAAATATCGGCAAGCGAACAGCAGGCGGCAAAAAATCGGAACACAAAAAATCATCGGTAAGAGTAAAAGTTGAACACGTTTTTGCGGTCGTAAAACGGCAGCTCGGTTTTCGACGAACGCGGTGTCGAGGTCTAGCAAAGCAGACCTCAAAAATAAATATCATGTTCGCTTTGGCAAATCTGATTTTGGCTGACAGAATTTCTCTGCCGGCTAATTGGGTTTGTCTTGCGAACAAAATAACACATAAACCGCGCTATGCTTTGAAATTTCATAGCGCGGTTACTTTTTTGCACAATGTGCGGTGTTGCCTTAAATTCTTTAATGTCATCATTTTTCTGCGCTTTCTTTTCTTCCTTAGAACACGTTCTTAATATTATAGCATATTTGGGGGGATTTGTAAACAGGCTCAACCGTGACGTCTGCAATATAAAACACGCCGCGCTTTTACTTTATTACCTAAATGTGAGCAAAAAGCAACGGGGCAAAAAAGAAAACTCGCACTTGTAAATACAAATGCGAGTTTACTGGTGACCCGTGCCCGTTACCTCGCAAACTCGCACTGCTTAAAAGGTTAGTTCCAGCGATATTAGTATGCAAAATCAAAATTCTGTGTTTATATTATAAGACATTATTTCCGATTTGTCAATACTTTTTACAAAATAATCTTTGAAAGTTCAGGCAGTTTTCCCGTTCGGTAGCGACCAATACATATTTTATAAATACAGCATTTACACCGTTTTCAACTTGTGTTTCATTAAGGAAAAAGCCTGTCGGCTTGCGCGACAGGCTTTTTTAATCAAACACGCGTTAAAAGCGGCAAATTATTTTTAATAGGACACACATCTGTCCTTATAATTTGGTAGAATTAAACAAGGAACAGTTCAAGGAAGTGAAATGCTTTACAGTTCTAATAAAATGTAGTATACTATATAGAAAGGGGAAATTTTGAGGGGAGTGACATTATTGGCAGACCCAAAGGCTATGAAAAATGATTGCTTAAACGGGATTTACAGCGAATTTGCAAACGCCCTCGGAATGGACGCGGCTATAAAAATTCATGCTCTTTTCAGAGGTCAGCAGGTGTTTTTCCCTATAGAGCTGTTCAGTAAGGAGTTTATCCGAAGTCAGATAATCGCCGAATACGACGGCTCGAATATTAAGCAATTAGCCACAAAGTACGGTTATACGGAAAAGTGGATCAAGAAAATACTTAAAGAGCATATTGTCAACAGCGTTACGGAATAACGCTTTGTCAGGGAAAGGAATTTCTATGGAAGAAAATCAACAAAAACAACAGAAAAACGGCGGCGCGGGAATACTAATAATTATAGGTGTAATAGTGCTTGCCGTCGCGGTTTATTTTATCGTGAAAACCGTCAACAAAAAAGAAGCAAAAACTCCCGCGGTTTCAATCGCCGAGGCGGACAGGCTTGAAGTTAGTCCGATCAACGTGTACGGCAAGTGGAACAAGCAAGAGAACGGCACTCGTTTTGAACTTAATTTAAGAAGCACGGGGGAGCTTATCTATACGCAGTACGACAAGGACGGAAATGAGCTTGCAAAATCGGACGAGGGAACTTCTGATGTTGAAAACGGCTCTTTGCGGCTGATAATGACATCGCAAGGCGCGACTTATAACGAACTATATGGCGCGGTCGTTTCGTCAAGGCAGCTTGTTCTTACTAAAACAGATGGCAGCGGTCTGTTTGCGGGAGCGTATGACAGAGATATGGAAGGCGTTAATCTTGACGCAATATCCGAAGCTTTAACATCCGAAACGGAAAGTGCGATTTCCGTTGTTGAGAGTTCAATGCCAACAACGGAAAATTCAAAGCCTGCCGTTGAGAGTTCCGAACCCGAGAGCGTTGTTTCAAAACCCGAGAGCGTTGTTTCAAAACCTAAAGAGATTGATGTTCCCGACTATGAACACCTTTCACACAGAATCGCAGGTCTTATGAGTGAATCGGCAAACGCTTTGTTTTTAGAGAGCAGTACAGTTCCCAAGCGTTACGACTTTTCACAAGCGCCCGCCGGTGGTTTGCTTACGATTGACGGGTATCCGATAGGAGTTATGTTTGACCATTATATGACTAATGAAGGTACGCTGCTTGAGGACGAATACGAACCAAAGCTCTTGTTTATAACCGTTCCAACGGAAATGTTCTTTTCATATAATGGCGTTAAGGGCAAACAAAGCTATACCTTGGGAGAACTGAAAGAAATCTACGGCGAAAAGTTAAGCTGTGAATATGTAAATGACGAGTTGCACGGTTTGTTCGGCTATAAAATCGAAACGGTAATAGACGGTTACAGAGTGCAGTTTAATGCCGACAGAGATACATATTTGGGAACTATTGAAACACCGATAACCAATTGCGTAGTTCACGCTGTTCAACCGCAACAGACGAACAGCAATATACCGAGAGCGGTGTTTGAAAAAGACGCTCGAAATATTAACAATTCCGAAGACACAATGGAAGTGTGGTTTACAACGGACAGCGTGTTCAAGTCAGACGTTACGTACAATTTGCGGATATATTTTTCCGATATACCCGATGCGGAGTATGAGCTTAAATATGACGAGCCGTTTGACACAAGTCAAAATCATCTCACTCTAAAACTGCACGAGGGACACAATTACTACTACATTCAGTTTACCGCCAACGGACAAGAGGGAGAGCCTTCAAATATAATTTATCAGAGATATGATAATCTGTCCGTGTGGGATAATTAACAACAAGCAATAAGGAGGAACAAAAAATGAAAGTCAACAAGGAATTTATTCTGAAAAACCTTATGACAATAATCTGCGGAATAACGATAATTGCGTTGTTTTTCCCGTTTATCGGAGTTAGCGCGGATGTCGGAGTAGGCGGCTTTTCGGCAAACTCGGGCGAGGTGTCCGTTGAGGGTTACCTGATTATTTTCGACGGCGGTTTTCTGGGCATTTTAATGGAACTGTGCATTATGCTTATAATACTCAGCGCATATTTGCCGCAATTAAAGCCTTACCGAAAAATCGCGTGCGCGGCAAGTTCGGTGATAGGGTTTATTTGCCTGTTTATCGTGCCTAATTTGATTGCAAAGTCGATAAACTCTGAAAGCGGCGGCGGTGTGGAAGTAAAGGCGCACATCTCCTATAAATTCGGCTTTTGGCTTATGCTGATTTGTTATGTTGCGCTTATCGCAATGTCCGTAATACAGTTTTTGGGACTTCGCGGCAACAAGGTTTTCGACGCGATAAATCAAAACTCCGTTTCGTACAACCAAGTAGAAGCCGCGCCTAATGCCGTTTCCGAAAGGTTTAAAAATATGGCGCAAAATATTTCCGAGAATGCGGCAAACGCTGTCGGAAATATAAAGGATAAAATGTCCTCAAACACTGCCCCTCAAGAACCGCCCGTACAGCAAGCACAAAGCGTTCAGCCTATGTCGACCGTTCAGAAAGCTTCGACAAGCAACAACGTTTCCGCTCCCGCTCCAAAGGGCAATCCCGAGGAAGTTATGAAACATATCAAGGAGCTTTTCGAGATGAAAGAGTCCGGTATTCTCACCGAGGAGGAGTTCAATGAGAAAAAACAGGAGTTCCTTAAGATGATATAATAATTCCTTACTGTATTGGGTTTGAGAAAACATTTTCGGAGGAATAAAGATGATATTTCTAAAATTTCTGGCGTTTTTCGCTGTCTTAATCGGCATCGGAATGTTGCTGATGATGATATTTGCGAGCAATGCAACGATTGTAAACATAATCTTGATTGCAACCGTATCTATCGGCGCACTTGCCATAGCAGACCTTGCAACATTCTTCATTAGAATGATTTGCAAAACCGATAAGCTGAAGTCAAGTTGGAAATCGTTTATTTCGCTGCTCATTTCTTCATTGGGAGCGGTATTGATAGGCATGGTATTCAATAAGTTTTTAGCAAGTGTTCCGTTTTTAGCAACAATTTTCTTCGGTTTGTCGATAATATTGCTTGTTGGCGCGGCAGTAAATTTAATGTGCATTGCCTTGTATTTGCTGTTTGGTACGGGAAAACTTACAATTCCATGGAAACTGTTTATCTTTTTCTTGATACTCACGGCGATATTCAGTGTGGTATACATCTTCAGCGATACTTTAAGTGCAAAGTTCTTAAACGGTTCGGAAACACTAATGTCTTTATCGCTTACGGCACTTTCGGTTTCCATAGTATTGGCGATTGTTTCTTTACTTGCCGCGATAATCAATGGAATTTATTCAAAGAACACCACCAACGCGCTATTTAAACTGTTTTTATCCCTCATAATAACAGCGGCAGCTTTGTTTGGAATCTCTTGTATTTTCCACATCATCAATAAGCCGTGGCGCAACCTGTTGATTTTTGTGTCGGGTGTCGTTTTGTTGGTTGGAGTAGCGGTATTAATAGTTATTGTTTTCCGTGTGATTTTCTTGAATAAACCGTTTTACAGAAACGAAAACTATCAGTGTTTTGATGACAGTCCCGAAGAAGATTACAATGAAAATGACTGACAACATAGTTGATAGCAATAGCGAAATCCAACTTCAAACCCAAACCGCAACAGAAAACAACGGTGTAACATTGCGAAAATGGGTATGTGCGAATTGTAATGCAGAAAACTCATTGACATCGAAATACTGTTCTCAATGCGGAGAGCGAAGGCGGTGAGTATTGAAAACAGATAAGGCTTTCTGTTTTGCATAAAAGCATAGTATATAGTGAAAGGGGTGAAAAAATGACCAAGTATTACAAGGTTGAATATATGTGTTCGTTTTGCGGACAAAAGGTAAGCCGCTTGGCTACATCGGGCAGACCCGAACCCGGAAATTGTCCCAGAAAAAAGAAAAAAGACGGTTCAATGGGTCCACATAGCTGGAAGATAAACAGAAAATACTAAAAACAAGGCGTACTTTTCATAAGGTACGCCTTAATTTTATGAAAGGATGTGATACAATGGAAGCGTTATGGTTCATAATAGGTTTTACGGTAACAACAACAACAGTTCTCATAGTTGAGAATGTAATCAACGGATAAGAAAGGAAAAAGCTATGTTTTTAAGTTTAGTGGCGGCAATTACAATAAAACTTGCAAGCAGTTTGATAAAACACTTGCTCCAAAGTATGCAAAACGCGCCCACCGAATACCTTTATCAAAGACTTGGTTGGGAACAAAGAGAAGAACATCTTATATTTAAAGGACACAAAGTAATTTCTGAGGATAACAATTATAATAATTATACTTATAGCGGCGACTTAGATATAACGCCGAAAGGAAGTTTAAAGGTCTGGCTGGATATGGTTAAAATCGAAGTTATCGGTGATACCCCGCTTACATTCGTACTTGCGTTAGGGTTTGCAAGTCTAATTTTAGCACTTTTAAGCGAAAAATACGATTTGGGCTGCATAGTGTTCAACCTATCAAATTTCAGTTCACGCGGTAAGACAACGGCTACTATGTTAGCGACAAGCGTTTTTTCTAACCCTAGGATAAACAAAGGAACGCTGAAAAGCTTTTACGCAACTGAAAACGTTCTTACGGAGTTCGTGTCAAATTGCAGCGGAATAACCGTTGCGCCAGACGAGGTTTCGTTAAACACCTCGAAAAGCTTTGAGAGGTGTTTATACGCGTTATGCAGCGGAACTTCAAAGCAAAGACTTAACGGCTATTCAACGTCCAAAGAGGACAGAAAGTTTTCGCCGGTAATTGTCACGACGGCGGAGTTTGATATTCTGGACGAGAACTCCCCGACGGTTTAAAATCAAGAGTTTTTGAGCTAACGGACAACCTCACAACAAGCTCTCACAGAGATGTAATCTCAAAGGACGATAAAACTACCGAAGTATCGGCAGTTAAAGAGCAAGTAAGCGAAAGAAAATTCTATAAGCCTATGTTTCTCACTGATTAGAATAGCGAAACTAACAAGACTTCAAGTACATATTATAACTATGAAGAAGTTCACCACATTAAAGGAGGGTATAACAATGACTAATACAAATGTAAGAACGGCATTATACGCTCGTTTTTCGAGTCATAACCAGCGCGAGGAATCCATAGACGCGCAAATTCGCGCTATGACAAAGTACTGCGCGGACAACAATTTTACTATTGTAAAGACCTATGCGGACAGTGCGCAAACGGGAACAAACTGCAAACGCGATGAATTTACAAAAATGATGTCGGACGTTGAAAACGATGTTTTCGATGTTGTTATTGTACATAAGCTTGACCGCTTTTCAAGGAACATTGACGACAGCGTGATGTTTCAAATCAAGCTTAAAAAGTACGGAGTAGAGCTGAAAAGCGTTACCGAAAACCTTGACGATACAGCAGAGGGAGTGCTGATGAAAACCGTGGTTCAAGGAATCAATGAGTATTACTCCCGCAACCTTTCAAGAGAAACAATGAAAGGGTTAATGGAGAACGCTCACCATTGTATGTGGACGGGCGGAAAACCGCCTTTAGGCTATGATGTGGTTGATAAAAAACTTGTAATCAACCAACACGAAGCCGAAGCTGTAAGGCTTATTTTCAAGATGGCAAATGACGGTTACGGCTATACGGCGATAATAAACAGGTTAAACTCATTAGGCTATCTAACCAAACGCGGAAAACCTTTCGGAAAAAACAGCTTGCACGAAATTCTGATGAACGAGCGTTATATGGGCGTGTTTGTTTTTAACAAACGTCACGGCGGAGTATTTCGTAAAGCTAGAAACAACCACGAATACCGCGATGACGAGCAGATAATTCGCATTGAAAACGGCTGTCCGCAGTTGGTTACTCCCGAAGTTTGGCAGAGCGTAAACAA
>CANRFR010000126.1 GCA_947629945.1 uncultured Clostridia bacterium
TATTTCGATACTCCACACAGCGGAGAGTTTTCCGAAAATCTGCTCTCTATTCCCTCGGTGACGAACTCTATGGAAAGGTCGTTTTCCTCGGCTTCTCGTTTTAAGCGCGAGATGTGACCGTTCGGGGTCTTAAAAACGTCGCGGTCGCTGTAACGTAGAGAAGTAAATCCGAATGTGATGTTTTCCGCCTTAAGCATAGCGGTTTTCAAAAATTGAAGCTGACTTGCCGTAAAATCGTTGAAGCAGTCCACGAAAACGTCTGCGCCGCAGAATACGTCACAGTCGTTTTTCGCGATGATTTTCGCCGCCATAGCCGTAATATCCAGCTTGTCGACGTAAGAACTTAATAGGCTTTCGTAGTTCGTGTAGAGCAAATCGGTCTCATACAGCTTTTTGATTATCGGCTGTTCTGCGGAGAGCGACTTGTCGATTTTCGTTATCGCGTTCAGGGAAAGTTCAAGGTCGCGCGCTGTTATGCCGGAGGTTTTCAGCGCGGATACGGTCTTTACCATTTTTCCGCAAAAGCCGCGATATGAAGCGACCTTGTTCAGCGCGGAAAGCGAACTTTTGTTTTGGCTCAGCGTTTTGTGCATTATGATATTTTTTACGATATCATCGGCGAACGGGCGGTGTTCGCCGTCCGCTTCGAGAATTTCGCCGCAGAGCCGCGAAAACGTTGTGATGTTTATTTCGTAGAACCTCTTTAAAAGTCCTTTGACTTCAAGTATCCTGTAAACTGCTTTTTCTGTTTCGTATTCAAACTGATCCGGAACGATAAACACGATTTTCCGCGCGTTCTGATTGTTTTCAAGCAGAGCTATCATCTCGCCGCGCACAGCCGCCGAGATGTTCAAGTCCGCTTTTCCGACAATAAATCTTACCATTACAAGCTCCTTTTGTACAAATAAGCGTTGCCTTTTTTGCCCGTTTTTTCAACGACCCCGACCGTACGCAAAACCTCAAGCCGCAGTGAGGAGCCGCTTTCCGAAGCCGCTTTGCAGAACTCCTTTTTGGTAAATTCAACGGGCAGGTTTTCGGGAAGAAATCGCGCGTAATCAAATTTGTCCTCTAAAACTATTTCGCCGCACAGTTTAAGCGGAAATTTTTCGACGCGGCATTTTTTGCGTTCGCGGCGATTTCTCATATCCGGCATTTTTCCGCTGAAATACACGCGTTTTTGAACGTTCAGCCGCGCGATAATCAATCGAAGATTATCAAAGCCGCCGCTGTTCAAAATTTCCCGTATTGAGTACAGTTCGTCAAAAACCGTCAGCAGAGAGTTCATTTTTCGCGGTTTCACTTCTTTAACGACCTCGCCGCTCTGCTCGTCTATATATACCGTTCCGAAAACGCACGGCGAGGGGTAGACCACGGTAACGCGCGAAAATTCCAGAAACGTTTTCAGCTTTTCGCGAAGCTTATAGAGTTGGCGCGTTTGTATTTCGAAAATGCCGTCCTCGCTGACCGCGTCCGCGAAAAATTCGCCGATTTTTATTTCCTGTTCATCGGAAAACGGCGCATAGTAATTTTTCAGCGCCGCGTGTATCAGTTTTTCGTTTTGCGTTCCCACAGAGCCGTGTAAGCCCCGTTCGCGCTGTAAAGCCGCTTCAACGGCTCGGGAAAATGCGGCTTCGTCTATCAATGAATTTCACCACTCCGTCGTTATTGTTGCTTTCAATCGTTTCATCGGCGATTTTTTTAAGTTCTTCACAGGCGTTTTCCACGGCGATTCCCACGTCGGCGGCTTTTATCATCGAAACGTCGTTAAAGTTGTCGCCGAAGCAAACCAATTCGTTTGCCTTTACAAGTTCTTTCACTTGAAGAACGGCGTTCGCTTTGGACGCGTTTTTGTCGTAGATCTCATACCATATCATATCGTCGTAGGTGTCGCGCTGAACGTTTCGTGCAAAGCCGTTTTCGATTGTAAAAACGCTGTCGAACAGCGGTACGCTTTTGGGGTCGATTATCGTAAAATAGAAAACGTCGCCTTGAAACAGTTCCTCGTAGCTGCCGACCGCCCGCAAACGTTTGTCGCCTCGGCGGGAGTTTACGTAGTTCGCTACGTCCTCAAAGCGGTTTTCTAGATACGAAACGCGCTCTCTTCCGTCTATGTTGGAGTAAACCAGCGGCGCGACGTTTTCGGAAATGAAAAACTCCCGAGCGAACTTTTGACACTTATCCGAATAAACATTTTCAATAATGTGTTCTCCCGTTTTCGGGTCGACAACGAAAACGCCGTTGAAAATAACGGCGGGACAGCGCAAGTCAAGTTGTTTTACAAGCGGCGAAGCGCTCGCAAAAGAACGCGCCGTTGCATACGTAAACATAACACCCTCGTTAATAAGGCTGTTCAGTGTTTTGACGGCATATTTCGATATTGTCGTGTCTGAACGCAGCAGCGTGCCGTCAAGGTCGGTAACAAAAAGCGTCATGTTTAAAACTCCTTGCAGCCCTCAACGGCAAAGCGGTTTGAGAGCATAAAGTCACGCAGCTCGGAGGGGTCGGGAAAATATCCGCCGTCGTGCTGAATGTAAATCGAGCCGCAGGCGTTCGCGCGGACTACCGCTTCGGCAAGCGGCAGATTTTCGGTAACGCCGCTAATAAGCCCCGCCGCGAAAGCATTGCCCGCTCCTTTTGTATTGATAACCTTATTCGCGCGGAAAGTCGGTGTGTGACCGAACTCTTTGGCGCTTTTGAAAAATGCTCCCTTTTTGTCGAGTGTGATCACGATTTTGGGTGTGCCGCGCTTTAGATAATGTTCCGCTGTTTTTTCGGGATCGCTTAATCCGCAAAGCGCTTTCGCGTCCTCGTCGCTCGGCACAAAGATACTGCAAAGCGAGGCAAACTCGTTTATCATATCGTAACTCTCGGGTTGCAGAGAACTCAAGGTCGGGTCGAAGATCGCGGGTATCTCAGCCGCGGAGAATTCAACGCATAGCTTTTTCGCGAACGCGGCGCAGTCAACGGAGCCTATCGCGAAGTCTCCCGTAAAAAACATTGCTTCATATTGCGAAATATCGCCGATATCCGATTTTTCATCACAGCACACCGTGTGCAGGTTCAGCTTTTCAAGTCCCTTGGCAACGATTTCTCCGCTGTCATTGCCCGAAGTCAAAATCAGTACCATACCAAATCACCTCGAAATTCACTTGTCAAACATTTTAATGTTCCCGTCGGAATAAGCAAATCCCGCAAAACCTCCCGTTTGCAGACGGTTCAGGAACGCGCCGAGTTTTTTCGGTTTTTTGAATACCGCAACGTCAAAGTTTTCACGAAGTTCCTCGGATTTCGCGTAGATTTCCGAAAAATCGTCCTCGTAGAATATCGCGATTTTTTGTTTTGATGAAGCCGCGCGCTTTTGCTCGGAGAGAATGCTGAAAATGCGCTCAAAGCCTATTGAGAAGCCGCACGCGGGAATATCCTCGCCGATGAATTTCCCGATAAGTTTGTCGTAACGTCCGCCGCCCGCAACGGAACTGCCGAAGTTTTCCGAGCGTACTTCAAATACGGTTCCCGTGTAGTAGCCCTGTCCTCGAACCAGCGAGATGTCAAATTCAACGCCGTATTGCCCGTTCGCTATATCGCGGCTTGCGCCGATAATTTTTGAGAGCTGCGCCGTGGCGTCCGCACCGACAATTTCCGTTACCTTGTCCAAAGTCATAGGCAATTGCCCGAGCACCTCGGACAGCTTGTCCACAGCCGCCTTGTCGTAACCCTTTTCAAGCAGCTCCTCGGCGACTCCCGAAGCCCCGATCTTGTCGAGCTTGTCGAAACTTACGCAAACCGAGGAAAGCTCGTTTTCCGCAAATCCAAGCGCTTTCAGCATACTGTTCAGCACCGAACGGTCGTTCACGCGCACGGTAAATTCGCCGATATCAAGCGCTCTCAGCGCTTTCGCCGTTACAGCGATAAGTTCAATTTCACATTCCGGTTCGGGGTCGCCGATTACGTCAATGTCGCACTGCATAAATTCGCGAAGCCTGCCCTTTTGAGGATTTTCCGCTCTGTAAACCTTGTCCGTCTGGATAGCCTTGAAAGGGTAGGGTAGATTTTGGCGGTTCGCCGCGAAATAGCGCGTTAGCGGCAAAGTCAAGTCGTAACGCAGACCCATATCGCAAAGGTCGTTTTCCGTGCCGTTTTTCAGTGCCTTTTGCAGCTTGTCGCCGCGCTTTAGTATCTTAAAAATAAGGTTCAGGTTATCGCCGCCGTCCGATTTATCCAGATTTTCGATATCCTCAACTGCGGGCGTCATAATGCGCGAAAAGCCGTTTTTACGGTAAATCTCCACGATAGTATTTTGCATAAACTCGCGAAGCTCCGCCTCTTGCGGAAGATAATCGCGTGTGCCTTTAACGCTTTTAGTTTTCATAATTAAAGAAAAATCCTTTCTGAATTTTACAAATTTCTACTTAAATTATACCATTTTAAATATCCGATGTCAAGTCAAATTGTATAATACTTAAAATTTTTATAATTTGTAATGTGTTTTTTTGGTGAAATTAAGACTAGTCAAAATGTACGTTGATTTGTTATAATATAAATGTAGGAATTATATTATAATTAAGTAAAAAGTTAGCTTTCAGTATGGAGGAAAAATTATGTTTTGTTCAAAATGCGGAAAAGAGATTGACAATGATGCTACGTTCTGCGGATTTTGCGGCAATCCTACAGATGTGACTCCCACCGCCGCAGACGCTTCGCAGACGATGCCACAACAAGCGGTGTCTCAGCAGACGATACCTCAACAAGCGGTATCTCAACAAACGATACCTCAACAAGCGGCACCTCAGCAAACGATTCCCCAGCCAACAGCGTCTCAGCAGGCATCATTTCAGCAAACAGCGCCGCAGTTCAACACTCCGCAGTATGGAGCACCCTCGTCGGATTTTAATCTGAATTTGGATCCTAAGCTCGTTGACATTATTAATAAGGGCTTGAGAGCTGTACTTATTATTTTGAGCCTGTTGATGTTTATAGGAGCTATCGGAGCGATGGCTTCGGTCGGCTCAATGATTTCGGGCAGCACCGGCGCAGCGGCTCTTGGTTTACTGAACTTTTCTTCATTTGTGGGTCTTGCGCGTGTTCCGGCGATAATCGCGTTTTCGCTGTCTGTTTTGGGACTTGCGTTCACGATACTCACCAAACAGAAATCTTTATTTTCGTATATCAGCGCGGGTATCGGTACAATAATGTTTATTTTTAATTTTGTAATGTACGGCGGGATTATGTCATTCAGATCGTTCATCACATCGTATAGTACATATTGGGGGCTTACGTCAGGTCCGAATATCTCGGGCATTATTGTAAGCGGTATCTTCCTTGTTCTATGCGCCGTTGCGATGATCGCCGCTTCACTTGTTATCATCTTGAAAAAAGAGGACATCATCAAGTTCCGTCCCAAGTTCTGATTGTAATTTGTAATAATAATTTTCCGCGCGGAAATCTCCGTGCGGATTTTTTTATTACTTTTGTACTGCAAGAATAGGATAGCCGTCAATGTAGGGCTTTACCATATCGGGGTGCTTATCTGCTTCGGCGAACAGTGTGTCGGCAAAGCCGTCGGAGTTTACAAATTCTTTCAGCATTTTCAGCGGCAGTGAGAACACCGTTTCGCAAACGGGCGACACGGTTATTACCCTAAAGTCTCCGAGCCTGTTTACGCGAAACGGCCACACGGCGCAGTCGAACGGCTTCAAATCGCCGAGTGTGCACCCGTTTTCCGAAAGCGCGGGGCAGTGAACGATTTCGCTGCCGTTGAAGTTCATATCAAAGACGAATTCCTGTCCGCGAGGTATCAGCCGCACACCGAGCTTTTCCTCGACTTTCTCGCGGTATTCCCGAAATATCAGAGGTATCTCCCATTTGTCGTCTTCTACAAAGCCGCAGCAAACGCGGCATTTTCCGCAAGACTCGAACGATAAAATTTTACTTAATTTACTCATTTAGTTACTCCTTAACTTCCCATAAATAGATTGAAGCCGTTGTGCCGTAAGGCGAGTACAGCTCTTTGAATTTACGCATTGACGCAAAGTCGTTGATATCAATGTCATGTAAGATCGACAACCCCCTACGTATCCCGAAGTCCGAAAGACTTAACACGTCAGGGCGGTAAAGACAGAAAATCAGCGTCATTTCTGCCGTCCACTCGCCGATTCCGCGGATATCGCACAGCGTTTTGACAACGTCCTTGTCCGACAGGGTGCGGAGCTTTTTCTCGGAAAGCTCTCCTTTTTTGAATTTTTCCGCGCACAAAGCAATACAGTTCGATTTTGAGCGCGAAAGCCCGATCTCGATAAGCCGCTCCGCGTTCGTCAGATTTTCCGGAACGATCTCTCCGACAGCCGCTTGCAGCTTTGCATATATGGAGTTCGCCGCTTTCATTGAGAGCTGCTGGTTTATGATGTTGAAGCACATTCCCTCAAACAGGTCGTCAAACGCAAGTCGCTCCACAAACCCCTTTTTAGAGATAAACTCCCCAAGCTTATTATCGCGCGACGAAAGATACGCAGTTTCCTTTTCGCCGTAAGTTAATATATTACTCATTTTGTAAAGTCACCATCCCAATATTATTTTACTATATACTATGGAATTTGTCAATATGTCGACTAATTTATAAGAAAAGTGTTTTTGTTTATTTTAAGTAACATTCACTTTTAAGATTTGTCTTAAAAAAAGGGCAAAAAGTAAAATTTCACCTATTTTTCACATAAAATCTTGTTAAAATCTCTTGACAGATTGAAAAAATAAAGGTATAATATATAAAAGAAAGGGTTTTTACTTAAAAGTAGATTTTAGCTAAATATCTTTTATATGTGTACAAATAAAGGAAATAAAGAGGGATTTAATATGAAAACAACCAATAATAATACTTTGATGGTCAATGAAAACGATTCCATTGCAGCGGTTAACGAAGCCAGTTATATGTTTGGCGTCTATGTATGTCAGGAATTGGAACGCATTGGAATGCGTTATTCTTATCGGCATATTATGAAACCTCTTATGGAAAATGAGAGTTTGACTCAGTTGGAGCTTGTCAAAATTACTAACCTCAAAGCTCCTACTATAAGTATAACGTTGCGTAATATGGAGCGTGACGGGATTGTTCGCCGTGAGAAGAACGACAACGACCGCCGCGAGACCCATGTATACATCACGGATAAGGGTAAAAAGATGTACGCTAAAGTGCTTACAGCTCTTGAAAAGGCAGAAAAGACTATGCTTAAAGGTTTGACAGAAAAAGAGCTTAAGTCAATGCGTGCTACGCTCGAAAAGATGAGCGAAAACTTAAAAGAAGATATCAAGTAAATTTTTCCTCTTATACGTTTTTTTGATTTTGGCTTCCGATCCCCCTCGGAAGCCATTTTTTTGGACATCTCAAAAACCTTGTATGAGGTGTTCTAAAGAAGTTGCGACATAAAAATAAGACTGAATATCAAACCGTGTAAATGGCAATAATACCCATAAGAAAGTGAGGTATTTAGCATGAAAAAGACA
>CANRFR010000127.1 GCA_947629945.1 uncultured Clostridia bacterium
CAACAGCGAATTATTTCGACAAATCAACGCTGCGAACCGCGTCGCGAACCTTAAGTACAAATGTCGGCGAAACGGAAAGCTCGTCGATTCCCATTCTCAGGAATGTCTCGGTGAGAGTAGTGTCCGCGCCAAGTTCGCCGCATATACCTATCCACGCGCCGTGCTTGTGAGCGTTTTCCGCGCTCATCTCTATAAGACGGAGAATTGCGTCGTGGTGCGTGTCTACGAATTGTTCGATATCGGGATTCTGCCTGTCACACGCGAGAGTATACTGCGTAAGGTCATTTGTGCCAACGCTGAAAAAATCCACCATAGGCGCTAATTTGTCACTTATTATCGCAGCGGCGGGAGTCTCAATCATAATTCCAAGTTCTATTTTGTCTGAGAAATTAACGCCTTGCGACTTTAATTCCGACTTCACCTCGTCACAGACATTAAGAATTTTTTCAAGCTCCGAAACGCTTGTTATCATCGGGAACATTATTCCGAGATTTCCGAACACGGACGCTCTGTATAACGCGCGAAGCTGCGTTTTAAAAACCTCGGGACGAGTAAGACAAATGCGTATCGCGCGATAGCCCAGCGCGGGATTTTCCTCGGGCTTTAGATTGAAGTAATCGCACTTTTTGTCCGCGCCGATGTCGAGCGTTCGGATAATAACTTTTTTTCCCGCCATGCTTTCAAGCACTTTTTTGTACGCGCTGAACTGCTGCTCCTCGGTGGGATAATCGGAATTTTCCAGATAGAGGAACTCACTGCGGAACAGTCCTATACCGCCCGCGTCGTTCGCGAGAACCTTTCCGATATCGGCAACCGAGCCGATATTCGCGTAAATGTTGATCTTTCTGCCGTCAAGCGTGATGTTCTCCTTGCCCTTTAGCTCTTGCAGGAGCCGCTTTTTCTCCTCGTCCGCACGCTGCTTTTCAAGGAGCTTTGCGCGCGTTTCCTCGTCCGGCTCTACGAAAATTTCTCCCGTATAGCCATCGACGACAGCTTCTGTACCGTCCTTTATCTCGTTTAAGAATTCGTCGCCCGCACCGATTATCGCGGGGATATTCATATTCCGTGCGAGTATCGCGGTGTGCGAATTGGACGAGCCGTGCGCCGTAACAAACGCTAAGACTTTATCTTTATCAAGTGCGACCGTTTCACTCGGCGCGAGGTCGCTTGCGCAGATGATCACCTTTTCGTCGGATTCGTTTTCTATCGAAACATTGCCCGAAAGAATATTTATCAGACGGTTGGAGATGTCTCGGACATCGGCGGCGCGGGCGTTCATATACGCGTCGTCCATAGAAGCAAACATATCCGCAAAATTATCCGCGGTGATTGCGACGGCGTATTCTGCGTTGACGCTTTGACTGTCGATAATGTTGTTGATGGAGTCGTTGTAATCCTCATCGTCAAGCATCATTTGATGTATCTCGAAGATTGCCGCGTTGGCCTTGCCGACCTCCTTTAACGCCTTGTCATAGATCTCTTGGAGCTGCTGTACGGCAAGGGTTTTCGCCTGTTCAAAACGAGTTTTCTCGTTATCCGTATCCACTACACGCACGCGCTTTACAGTCGTCTCCGCTTTTTTGAGAAGCGAAATTTTTCCTATAGCCAACGCGCCGTATACGCCTTTACCTTGAAACTTTTTCATACTCTCACCTCGTTTAATTCAGAGTTCGGCGTAAATAAATTACAAGTTTGCGTTGAAGAACGCTTCCATTTCAGCCGCGGCTTTTTCCTCGTCCGCGCCCTCAACGGTAACGTTCACGGTGTCGCCGCACTTCACGCCCATACCCATAATTGCCATAAGCTTTGTGGCAACGGCGGTCTTGCCGCCCTTTTCGAGAGTAATCACGCTCTCAAATTCCTTGGCTTTCTTCGCAAGCAGGCCCGCAGGTCTTGCGTGGATCCCTACCTCGTCCTTAATGGTGTAAGCAAATGTTTTCATAGTGATTTTCCTTTCTGAATATAAATTATAAGGAGCCGTATTGCTGCCTTATTGTTTCCAAAGTCGGATACGACGGTATTGCGCCGTATTTCCGAACGCTCTCCGCGCAGAACGCGTTTGCGAAATCAAGACACGCACGCTGTTCTCGTTCGTTTGTTGTCCCGAGCGTTTGCGGCGTAATTCCAAGCTCGCGCAGTTTCCACAAAAATGAACCTATAAAGCCGTCGCCCGCGCCCGTGGTGTCCTTGATATTCACCTTATGCGCCTCGCTTACCGACGTGTTATTTTCAGTGAACGCATACGCGCCGTTACCGCCGCAAGTATATACGATCATCTTGACATTGCCCGTAAACAGCTTTGATATTCCCTTTTTGATAGCCGCTCTCGCCCGTAATAAATTCCAGTTCCTCATCGGAGATCTTCAAGATGTCGCTAAGAGGAATGAACTCGAGTACCGTTTTTTTCAGTTCGTCGGGACCGTTCCAGAGCTGAAACCGCAGATTAGGATCAAAACTTATAATCCCGCCGTGCTTACGCGCCGCTTCTATTGCCGCGTAATGCGCCTGTTTCATAGGAAAATCCCCAAGAGAAACGCTGCAAAAATGGAGCGCGAACACATCCTCAAACCATTCGTCCTTCATCTGCTCTGGCGAGAGCAGCATATCCGCGGAGGGCTTTCGGTAAAATGAAAACGTGCGGTTTCCGTCCTCGGCAAGGCTTACGAAAGCAAGCGCCGTGTTCGCCTTGTCGGTTCGTGAGATACAGGACGTATCTATATCGCATTCGGCAAGCTCGCGCATTATCTTATCGCCGAACGGGTCGCTGCCAAGCTGCGTTATCAGCCGCGCCGAGCCGCCAAGCCTCGCGAACGCTCCGCAGACATTAGCGGGAGCGCCGCCGAGCTTCGGAGAAAATCCCGTTACCTCGTAAAACTCGCAGCCGGATTTGTCGGGTATAAAATCTATCAGCGCCTCGCCTATCGCTATTAGTCTTTTATTCGCCAATAATATTCACCTCCATACCGTTCAAATTCCAACCTTTTAAAAATATTCCGCGCGCGCACAAATTAACCGATTTGTTTTCGGGATAAAATCTCGTGCTCAGAACTTTTCTTCCTCCGTCAAGGTAGATTTCAAGCGAGGACATATCCGCAATCACGCGTATATTTCCGCATTTTTCAATTGTGCAGTTGCGAACTGTTCTTCCGCAGCCGACATTATCATTTGTGAATTCAAGTCGAAATATTTTTCCGTCGTAGGAAAGCGCTGCCGAGTTGTCAAAATTTATTTCAAAGCTGCCGTTTATTTCTCCGTATAACTCGAACGGCGGCGCAACACGCTTACATTCGCTGTCCGAGACGGTAAATTCTCCGCTTCGCAGCAGTTCCAATTCACGAATTGGATTTTGAAGAACCGCGCCATCGTTTGAAACGGTAATTTCTCTCGGCAAGGTCAAACAATGCTGCCAACCAAGCGTAACGGTGGGGTTAGTATACGGGATATCGCCTATGCCCATCCAGCCTATCAGAATTCTTCGTCCGTCGGGAGCGCAAAATGTCTGCGGAGCGTAGAAGTCAAAGCCGTAGTCCCATTCTTCAAAATCACCGAGAGAGTCTCCGTTCACGCGGAAATATCCCGAACTGTAAACGTTCTGATTTGCGTATTCCGTGTGAGTAAGCCCTTGCGGCGAAACGCTAAGCAGCCGCTGACCGCCCATATCGAACATATCGGGACACTCCCACATATATCCGAAGCCGGGAACGGATATCTTCTTCTCAAACCGCCATTCGTCCAAATTGTCGGATTCGTAAATCAGCACGCAGCCCTCGTCCGAAAGCGTTCTCGCGCCGAGTATCATACAATATTTGCCGTTTTTCTCCCACAATTTCGGGTCTCGGATGTGGCAGGAACAGTATTCGGGATAATCGGAATTACGCAGAAGAACACGCTTTTCGGAAAAGCTCCGACCGTCCTTTGACGATACGCGGATAACGTTCGCGCCGCGCCCGCTCGTTATATAGTCGTGATCGCCGCTTTCCTTTACGTTGCCCGTATAAAACAGCTCCATTGTGTCATTAACGATGATTGCGCTGCCCGAATACACGCCGTCTCTGTCCTCGGGAATATCGGGGAAAAACGCCGTGCCGACAAAATCCCATCTCAGAAGATTCGGACTTTCAAAGTGACCCCAGCATTTTCTTCCGCCGCCGTTTGCGCTGTCGGGGGAGTATTGAAAAAAGACGTGGTATTTTCCGTTGAACCAACACAAACCGTTCGGGTCGTTGAGCCAGCCGTGCGGCGGTTCTATGTGGAGTTTCTGCCGCCATTTTTCACACATATCGTCACCCCTTTTCAACGGTCAGAAGCTCGTCAAGGCGCTTGACCTCCGCACTGTCCGTTTTTCTTATCCCCTTGTAATCGTCGGCGTTGGAAACGATGACGGGAGTTATTATCGGGTAGCCTTTAGACGTGATGAAGTCCATATCAAAGCTGATAAGCGGCTGACCGCGCTTTACTTTGTCGCCCTCGCTGACGTGAGCGGTAAAGCCCTCGCCGTTCAGCGCTACCGTATTAATTCCTACGTGAATAAGCAGCTCCATTCCGTTGTCAAGCGTAAGTCCGACCGCGTGATGAGTGTCAAATATCGAACTTACCTCGCCGTCCGCGGGGGCGACTACTTCACCTACAGCTGGTTCTATTGCCGCGCCAAGCCCGAGCACGCCCTCGGCAAATGTCGCGTCGGGTACGTCCTCAAGCGCAACTACCTTGCCCTCAAGCGGAGCATAAACGGTATCGTCATTATACTCCTTTGCGGGAACGTCGATCTCTTGCGGCTTTGCCGTTTGGTTTTCCGCAGGAACGTCCTCTTTTATTCCCATAAACCACGATACAACAAACGCTACGACTGCCGATACAAGGAATGTCAGCAGATATCCGACAAAGCTGTCGGTCGTAATAAGGAAACCGAAAACTCCCGTAACGCCGTTCGCAGTCGCGTAAACTCCGGTAAGGGAAGCCACAGCCGCGCCGCACGCGCCGCCAATCATACCCGCGATGAACGGGCGCATAAAGCGAACGTTTACGCCAAAAATAGCAGGTTCTGTAATTCCAAGAAATGCCGAAAGAGAAGCGGGAAGCGCCATTGACTTGGTCTTTTTGTTCTTGGTTTTAAGCGCTACCGCCAATGCCGCCGCGCCCTGAGACACGTTCGCGGCAGTTGCGATAGGCATCCAGATGTTCATGCCGTTGTCCGCCAGCATCATCATTTCAATCGCGTTGTACATGTGATGAACGCCCGCAACCACTGTGGGAGCGTAAACGCCGCCCATTATGAACGCGCCTATTCCGAATGGTATCGATATCAGCCACTGAGCGCCCGAAAGCACCCATGTTTCAACTTGCGAGAATACCGGACCGATGATCGTCATAGTCGCAAATCCCGCGACCAGCACCGAAACAAGCGGCGTTACAAACAGATCAATCATCTCGGGAACGCGTTTATGCAGCCATTTTTCCAGCTTGCTCATCAGCAGAACCGCGAGAATAACGGGGATAACGTGTCCTTGATAGCCGACGTTCTGTATATTCCATAAACCAAACCACGACCACAATGTCGAGGTCTCCGCGCCGCCCGATACAGCCCACGCGTTAACAAGGTCGGGGTGTATCATTATCATACCGATGACCGCGCCGAGAAACTGATTTCCGCCGAATATCTTTGCCGCGCTTATCGCGATAAGAATAGGTAAAAACGTTAGCGCGGAGTTCGAAAAAATGTTGAGCAGCGTATAAATCTGCGACCCCGCAATATCGGGAAACGCCTTGGATAAGCCTCCGAGCAGACCGTTCAGCAGACCCGTCGCGACGATCGCGGGAATGATCGGAACAAATATGTCGCCGAGCGTCTTTATTGCGCGCTTATACCATGGAGCCTTTGACGCTGCCGCCGCCTTAACATCGTCCTTTGACGCTGCTTCAACGCCCGCGATTGCGATAAATTCATCATACACCTTGTTTACCGTGCCCGTGCCGATGATTATCTGAAGCTGTCCCGCAGCTTCAAAAACGCCTTTTACGCCGTCCGTGTTTTCGAGATTGCCTTTGTTTACCTTGCTGTTGTCCGCTATGACCAAGCGGAGTCTTGTCGCGCAGTGAGCAGCGCTGATAAGGTTTTCCTTGCCGCCCAGCTCGCGCAATATTTCTGTTGCGCATTGTCTGTAGTCCATAGAATCAACCTCTTTCCTTTGAGTTTTTGTGAAATCAATTTCACTTTGTGATTATATTATATACCAAAAAAGAGATTTTGTCTATTGACGAAGTATATCAACTTTTGATAAAATAATTGTCGGTTTCACATAGTTTCATATTATCGGCTTGTGGATTCCCGCTCCACTATCTCAAAATCCAGCTTCATTATTCTCGGTACGGAATCGTGGCGGCTTATCGCCGAAAGGAGCATACGCGCTGCTTCGATACCCGAGGTCTTGTAGTGAAAATGCGCTGTGGTAAGCGGCACCGATGTTATCTGACCTATCTGCGAATCCCCCACGCCGCATACCATAAGGTCGTTTGGGACGTCAATTCCCGCTTCGCGGCAGTACAGCAGCGCCCCCGCCGCAATACTGTCCGTCGCGCAGAACAAACAGTCGGGGCGCGGCTTTCTTGAAAGAATATATTTTGCCTGCTCATAGCCCGATTGTATCTTAAACTCGGCTGTTGCTTTGTGCTTTTCGGAAAGCGTTATCCCGGCTTCGGCAAGCGCTTTTGTGAAACCGTTTCTGCGCTCCTCTCCCGCGGCTTTGTCGTCAAGCGTTACTCCGATATAGGCGGGAGCTTGCGCGCCCTTGTCAAGCATAAGTTTAGTCAGCGCGTATGCCGCTCCGCAGTCGTCGTGGCATACGCAGTTAAATCCCTTGTACGACTGCCCTACAATAACCACGGGGATATGCATTTTATTCAGCACGCTTTGATGAAGCTGTGTGAAAACGGTTGCAAGCAAAATAACGCCGTCCACGCGGTTTTGGCGAAACAAATCGAGGTATTCCACTTCTTTTCGGCAGTCGTTTGCGGTGTTGACAAGAAGCAGTTCATACCCCTCCTCATTCAGCACTTGGCTTATCCCCTCGGTGACCCTCGCGCAGCTCTCGCTGGACAGCTTCGGGAGAATTACCCCGACCAGCTTTGTCACCTTAGTTCGTATATTCTGCGCCGAAATGCTCGGCGAATAACCTGTCTTTTCGACAGCTTTTTCGATAAGCTGCCGCTTGTCCTCTGCGAGATAGCCGTTGTTGAAGTATCTGCTTACCGCCGATTTTGATACTCCCGCGATTTTCGCAAATTCCGATATATTCATATGAATTCCCACCCTTTTGATATGGTATCGTTTCATATATTATATCACATGATCTGTAAAAAATCAAGAGG
>CANRFR010000128.1 GCA_947629945.1 uncultured Clostridia bacterium
ATGGGCGGCATGGAAAGCGCCTTTATTTCCTCGATAAGTCCCGCGGGCACAAAGCCGCGTCCGCTTGTTTCGTGGTACTCCAGACCGCTTCGCAAAGCGTTTTTGCAGAACTCGTCCAGTGTCGTCGGCGAGGACGGGTCTCCACGGTAGCCTTCAGCTATGATGTCGCCCTTTCCGTTTCCGCGGAAGCTTTCGAGCTTTGCGTTTTTCTTTAGCGTTCGCAGAAGCTCGTCGTAAATTTCCTCGGCGGACATATTCTTCAATTCTTCATCGTAGAGAAGTCCGCGCGTAGGCATTGCGCCTATTTGCATTTCCTTTAGCCAGCCGTTTATCACGAAGTCACAGGCGGCGTTCCACAGCTCAAAGTCGCGCCCTTGCCGCCGCGCGTGATGTTGAAGTCCCGCGTGGAGGTACTCGTGAGCCAAAACGAACTTCCATTCCTCAAAGTTTAAGCCGGCGGCGCTGTTTACGTAAATCTCGCCGTCCACGACGTTCACGGCGGCTATGGAAATATCGCTTAAACGAGCGGGGCCGGAGCGTGTATCTATCACCTTAAAGCCGCTTGCCAAGCCGCCCAGCAGCGGATAGTGATTTATAAACCACTGCGCGGCTTTTTTCATCGGAGTGCGTTCCTCGATCTCGGGAGCGTTCGCGGCGGCGTTTATCACGGTGCGTACGGAATCCGCCAAAGCATACGCGAAATCCGAAACGTAGACGTTCCGTTCGTTTTTCGCGTAAACAAGCGGCTTTTCATAATCCATATCCGAAAACTCTCCGGCAGTGCCGAAAATATTGTTTTTAGGCGCGACATTGTTACGCACGAGGTTGTCGTAAATTTTTAGCTCGCTCGACGTGGAGCCGAAGCGCGAGAGATCCTCTGGTAATATGTCCGACGTTCCGAATTTCACGTCCGCCAGAAATTTTTCGATATAGATGTCGCACGCCATATTCCACAGCGCGGGATCACAATCGACGCGGCGGTTTTGGTTTTCGTCGAGATAACCGGGCATATGCTCCGCGTCGAAATGCCCGAAACAGAGATGCAGCATACAATGCGCGATGATGTGCGCCCACTCCGAGGGAGTGCGGTTTTCGTCCTTGTTGAGCGTGACCGAGCTGCTCATGTGCCACCGACCGTTCGTGCAAATGACCTTCGCGCAAACGCCCTTACCCAGCCTTTCCTTGCCGACAATGATTTTCTGGATATCCAGCCGCCCGAAAAGCGGGTGATTTCTGACTATCGCAAAGCCGTCGAGTAGCTGCTGTTCGTTTTTGGAAACGCGGGTTTCTTTTTTCTTAGCCAATTTTTTCTCCCGTTAATAAACCGAAAGTTATTTATCATTCTTTACCAGCCGCGGCAGATCGCGGACTATCTCCACCATAAACCACTCGGGCAAAACCTTTCCATCGTCAGAGGACACCACCATTTGAGCCAGCTCTATATTCAAATGCGAAAGATCTTTTATCATTGCCTTGGCGCGGTGAACGAACTCCTGGGTATTTCGGTCAAGCGATTGTTTGTCGGCGGGCAGCTCCATCAACAGCTTCGCCCGAAAGCTCTGCGCGACGAAATAAAGAACGTCGCGATCCTCGGGCGCGGACGGAAAACGTGCCTCGCCCTTTATTATCCTGCCCAGCAGATCCTTGTTTCCAAGCTGCTTTATAAACGCAAGAAAATTTCCCGCGTGATTTGAAGAAATGCTGCCGAATGCCAGTACTTTCAAAATCTTTTCGGGAACGTCCTTTTCCCCCGCGCCGTAGCTTATCAAGGCGTCGCTTAACGCGTGCCACGAACGCGGCGTGGAGTACGGTTCCTCGGTTTTGGGCGGCTCGGAGAACAGGTGGTCGGGGCGCTGTGTTATGTAGTCTATGACCCACGGGTGCAGACGGTTTTCATACGCCCAGTTCAGCCACTGATTCGGGTCGGCTATGAGCTGTACGTGAAACATTCTGTTTATCAAAGCGGTAGACATCGTCTTGACTATAGCGCTGTCCTGTGAGCGGTTGCCCGCGCCTATTACGACGCTGCCTTTCGGGAGATGATATTCGCCGATGCGCCGTTCATGGATAAGGCTGTAGAACGCTTTCTGAACCTCCTGTGAGCACGCGTTCAGTTCATCGAGAAACAGCACGTACGGTTCTTTTCGCGCTATCATTTTCGGCGGCATAAACCGCGAGGTCTCGCCGTCAATTTGCGGAATACCTATGATGTCCTCGGGCGCAAGCTGACTTCCCAGCAGCGATACGCACTCCAATCCCACGTCGTCCGAGAACTTCTGCACCAGCGCGGATTTGCCTATTCCGGGCGCACCCCAGATAAACACGGGACGAATGGGCGCGATGTTCAATAAAACATCGGACAGTTCTTCTCCCGTTACGGTAAATTTTAAATTCATTATTACTCCCCAATATGCACTTTCTCCTGCTTTTCGGAAAAAGCCAAAAAGTCAACTGTAAGCCGAATATTTTAATGCAAAAATCTTTTTTATAACCTACAAGAATATTTTACAATATACAGTCAAGTTTTGCAACATAAAAATAAGATTTTTATTAAAATGGTTAAATTGCACAACTCGGGTCGGGTAAATTTGAGTATATTTACACTTTTTTTACAAATCGCTTGATTTTGATAAAGGAGTATGCTATAATTAAAATGTAACATAAAAAATTTCCAAAAATAAAGACGTTAAGTATTTTAAATTTCGGTTTACATTCAAGTCATAATTTGTTTGGTTTGAGACGGGGAGGAAAAAATGATTTGTAAAAATTGCGGAGAGCAAATTTCGGAGAATTCCAGATTCTGCCCTCAATGCGGAGCGTACATTTTGGGTGAGGAACGCGCAGTTCCTCAGAATTTTTGGTCAAAGCGCAACATTATTATATTGGCGGCTTCGGCGGCGGTACTTGTAATCGGAATTATAATTACGGTAATTATTTCCACTTCCGACTCAAAGATAAACAGTATGCTGCTGACAGCGGAGAGTTTTCTTTCCGACCACGAGTACGACAAGGCAATTGATGGGTACCGTAAAGTGATTGAAAAAGAGCCGGAAAACGCGGACGCATATCTTGGGATAGCGGAGGCTTACATGGCTCAGGGGAAAAGGGACGCGGCGATAAGCGTACTTCAAACCGGTATTGAAAAAACAGGCGATCAGCGGTTGAAAAACAGACAGAATAAAATTACGGGCGCAAACAACTCCGATCAAAGCTCGGAGACAAGCGAAAATAACAGCTCCGCAGCGACATCGTCCGCACAGTCGATAAGCAGTACTCCTGCTTCGTCAAGAAGCGCGGTATCCTCAAAAAATATAGTTGCTTCATCGAAAAACGCTGCGGTCTCCAAGAATGTGGCAGCATCTTCAAAACCCGCCGCCTCAAAGAACGCGAACACATCTAAGAAAAATTGACAAACTCCGCGCAAGAATTGCAGTCTTGCGCGGAGTTTTTGTAAGAGCCTGTTTTGTATCTTCCGAAGCACCGTCTTCACCCGTCTTTTCGCGTCGTACAACGGCACGCAAAGACGGGTAAATCCGGCACTTCTCCGGATACTAAACAGGCTCTAAAGAAAAACTCGCAGCGTTTTATTACGCTGCGAGCCAAACTTTGACAAATATTCTAATTAACGTATAATTTGTAAATTACTGAGCGGAAGCAGCGGAGTCAGCAGCAGAAGCAGCGGAATCGGCAGCGGAAGCAGCGGAGTCGGCTGCAGAAGCAGCAGAATCGGCAGCAGAAGCAGCGGAGTCAGCAACGGAAGCAGCGGAATCAGCAGCAGATGCAGCGGAATCAGCAGCAGAAGAAGTTGCGGAAGTGTTGGAAGTTGCGGAGGTATTGGAAGTCGCATTGCTGTTAGCAGAGTTGTTGCTGGAGTTGTCGCCGCAGCCTGCAAGAGCAAGAGCAGAAGAAGCTATGATAGCCGCAAGAATGATTTTTGTTGTTTTTTTCATTTGTGTTGTCCTCTTTTCATTTTTTTAATACATAATATATGCAAATTTGTTCTGCAATGCCCCAAAACCAATTTGCAGTTTCTACCCGGAGACGAACATTTCGACTTGCGGTATTTTCCGCACACGATAGTGGCAGCTGTCGGAGAATCTCACTCCGTTTTCGCACACCCGGTATTTCTCGAACGATTTTATTATATCATAATTGCAATGTGTTGTCAATCGTTGTTTTGCACAAAAATTCAACGATTGTCAACGTTATCATTTACAAGCAATAGTGCACTTTGCACAATTTGTATAAAAATTCAAACGAAATTCGTGTGATTTAGAGCTTTTTACCTAATTATAATATTATGGCAAAAAATCACGCGAAAATTCATCAAAAAAGACTTTGTGCAAAACTCCGTTGTTTTTTCAGCAGACGAGAATATCAGTCCTTGGAGTTTTTCAAAAAAGCTTGTGTTTTTTCGCTTTTGGGTGCGCCGAAAACCTCTTCGGGGGTGCCGAATTCCTCGATAACGCCGTCCGCCATATAAATGACCTTATCGGCTACGCCACGCGCAAAGTTCATCTCGTGTGTTACTACTATCATCGTGCGGTCGGAGCTTTTAAGTCCTCGGATAACCCGCAGAACTTCTCCCGTAAGTTCGGGGTCGAGCGCGGACGTAGGCTCGTCAAAGCACAGAATGTCCGGTTCAAGAGCGAGCGCCCGTGCTATCGCCACGCGCTGCTGCTGTCCGCCCGAAAGTTCGCACGGGTAGTTCGCCGCCTTTTCTGACAGGCCGACAGTTTCAAGAAGCCGTCTTGCTTTCTCCTCAATTTGTGCCGAGATTTTTTTCTTTTCAGCGCGCGAAAGTTTTTTTCCCTTGAACGCGCGAAGCTCGGGCGCCAGCGTTATGTTTTTGAGCACGGTATATTGCGGGAACAGGTTAAATTGCTGGAAAACCATTCCGAAATGCAGGCGTTTTTCACGCTTTTCGCGGTCGGAATAAGGTTCGCCCGCCTTGAACAGTTCTTCGCCGTTCACCGTGATACTGCCCCGGTCGGGCGTTTCCAAAAAGTTTATGCAGCGCAGAAGCGTTGTTTTGCCGCTGCCCGAGGAACCTATAATAACCAATACCTCGCCTTTTTCCAGCGTAAAGTCTATTCCTTTTAGCACCTCGTTTTTTCCGAAATTCTTATGGATGTTCGATACCTCTAAAAAAGCCATAATTCAATATTCTCCCCGTTTACACGCTGTAATAGCTCAATTTCTTTTCGGCAAGGTGCAGAAGCCACGTCACAAGTGCGGTGAACGCCAGATAGAACACGGCAATATAGATATACACCCTAATGTTCGCGTATTGGCTTATGATGTCCTCGGCTGCTTTTACCAGCTCCGTTACCGCGATGACGCGCGCCAATGACGTGTCCTTAACAAGCGTGATTATCTCGTTGCCCATTGGCGGCACAATGCGCTTTACAACCTGCATAAGCACCACCTTAAAGAATATCTGCGGCTTAGTCATTCCAAGCACCTGTCCCGCTTCGTACTGCCCTTTGGGAATGCTTTCCAGTCCCGCACGGTATATCTCGGAGAAGTAACAGGAATAATTTATCACAAACGCGATAAGCACTGCGTTCATTCTGCTGAATTTAAGATCCCAGTTCAGCAGCCCGGGTCCATAGAATATAAGTATTATTTGGAGCATAAGCGGCGTACCCCTTATCACCCACACCACAAATTTTGTAAGCCACCTCAGTGGCAGCACCTTCGACATAGAGCCGAACGTAAAAACAAGTCCCAACGGCAGAGACGCGGCAAGCGTTATACCGAATATCATCAGCGTTACCGAAAAGCCGTCGGACAGCGATTTCATTATGTCAATAAAGCTCATAGCTCAATTCCTTTTTATTATTTCTCGGAGGGTCATTCAGCAAAAACGGCGCGGAAAACTCGCGCCGTGTGATTTTTATAGGTTATGCCGCTTCCGAAACCGATTCGGAAGCCGCGCTCGAAACCGTCTCTGAAGCCGTATCGGACGTATCCGCAGAATTGCCGCCTACAAGCAGCGCGTCGGAAAGGTCGTACTTCTTCGCAATCTCGGAAAGCTTGCCCTCGTTTGCCAGCTCGTCTATTGCCGCGTTAATTTTCGCCACGACCGTCGTATCTTCAAGTCTCGCGCCAATCGCGTATTCCTCGTCGGAGCTTTGGATATTCTCCAAAACAGCGAGATCTGCGTAGTCGGAGCCTTCTTTTGTGAACGCTTTTGCAAGTGTGTAGTCCACGATGCAAGCGTCGGCAGTGCCGCTCTTAACTTCAAGCAGCGCGTCCTTTTGAGCTTCGCTCTTTACTTGCTTGCATTCTGCCAGAGCCGTATCGCCCGTTATTATATCTTCGCCCGCGGAACCTGCCTCAAACGCAATTGTGAGTTCGCCCATAGAAGCGGTATCGGGGTACTTGTCCTTGTTTTCCGCTTTAACGACGGTCACCTGCTTGTTCTTCATATAAGAGGTGGAGAACAGCATTTCCTTTTTTCTGTCCTCGTTAACTGTAAGACCGTTCCAAATAACGTCAATGTTCTTGGACTTTAACTCAATTTCTTTCTTGCTCCACTCGATTACTTGGAATTTCGGAGTAACGCCGAGCTTTTCGCAAACGGCGTTGGTGAAGTCGGTCTCAAAGCCGGTAAGCTCACCTTGTTCGTCCTTGTAGTTCATAGGCATATTGTAGGTTATACCAACCACAAGTTCGCCTTTATCCTTGATATAGTCCCAATCTGCGCCGCTTATTTCTCCGCTTGTTGAAGCGGCTGAGTTAGCTTCGCTTGCTGCGCTCGCCGCGCTTTCGGTTTTGCTTGAAGTGTTCGCGGGAGTGCTTTGAGTGCTTGAAGTGCTCTCTCCGCAGCCGCAAAGTCCGAGACACATTGCCGCGCTTGCTATGATAGCCGTAATTTTCTTTTTCATTTTTGATGTTCCTTTCTCTTCGTTTTAATTCGTTATCAAAATAAAGCGTTTATTTATCACGTTATTTATTTTAGCACAACCGACGGCTTTTGTCAACCGATTATCGCTATTTTATTGATAATTTTGATATATGACCAAATTTTGCGGGATTTTTACAATTTTTTTCGTGTTATTTATAAAAAGCGGCGGCTTGGATCTCAAGCCGCTGCGGGTTTTATTTCTTTTTAACGGTCATTGTGCTTACCGCCGTGTATGCTCCGTAAACGTTTCCCTTGACCGCAAATATTCTGAAATTATATTTGGTATTCGGTTTAAGGCTCTTTACGGTGTAGGTAAGTTTGGTAGTCTCGGTAAGTTTTACCCACTTGCCGCCCTTGTAGATGTAAACGCGGTACTTGTCGGCGGTCGTGTTTTTGCTCCAAGTGAGCGTTACGCTGTTGTA
>CANRFR010000129.1 GCA_947629945.1 uncultured Clostridia bacterium
TCATTTCTGCGTTTGTATAATTCTTTGTCATAATCCCATGGTTCTTTTCTATTTCTCTTAGGTGGGACAACGGGAATTGAATTCCAATATCGGTATTTCGCAACTTGGCGTAACATTCAAAATCGGCTCTGTTAAGCCGACTGTTAATTTGTGGAAATGACATTTTAGTCTACTTTTTCGTCCTTTTTCTTAGCAATAAAGGACAAGATTTAAACTTGCGAGATTGACCGCTTGGCGGTCGTTCGGCATATTACAAGCCCCTTGAACGAAAGTTTGAGGGGCTTTTTTGCGTTTAAAGAAAGGACATTTTATGTTATTTTGGATAGGACTTGTTGTTGGAACTGTTATCGGGTTCTTAATAAAGACATTGTATAAACATAGTAAACCTGTCGGAACGATATGTGTTTATGAGAATGACGAGGACGGCGGCGAACCGTATATGTTTTTGCTGTTGGAGCAGGACGTTAGAAATCTGCTTGATAAAAAGCGCGTGGTGCTCAAGACCGAAAAGCGCGACAATCCTGCACGTAAATAACAACGTCTATTATGGAACCGTTGCTTTATATTTAAAGGAGGAATGACTATGCTCCCCGTCTATGTTACTATCAATGCACCGCTTTATTGGTGGAAAGAAATGGACACTTACAAAGTCGGAACGGTATGCAATTCTTGCTCCACAATGCACAAAATAACCTCGCGGAAATTTATGGTTGATGACTTTTCGCACGAGCACTTGTTCGATTTCGGAGATATAGGTTGGGGCGATATTTCCCCGAAGTCAGCTTTGTTTAACACAATAAGCGCACTTAATCAACAGCGCGAACGATATTTAAAAAGCAAGTCCAAAGACGCTTGGTGGCAGCTCATACAATTATTGCCAAGCTCATATAATCAGCGTAGAACGTTAATGCTGAATTATGAGGTACTCGCTAAGATATTTGTCGAACGACGCAGCCACAAGCTCGATGAGTGGCAAACATTTTGCGAATGGATAAAAACACTCCCTTACGCGGAGATAATTATGGGGGAAAATAACAATGATAAGAGGATTGATAATGACGGCGATATTGACAGCTAAGCTTATAGAGCCAATAAACGTTGGGGAGATTTTGGAACGTTTGAAGAACACGGTGCAGACTGCAGAAATGCCCGCGTTTGTTGATATTCCGGAGGACGAGCCGCCTTTGGCTCCTGTTTCCGAACACGTTGGTGAGGTGCGTTACTTCTACGATGAAATCAAAGACGATGACTTTATCGCCAAACCGTTTTACTATGGATATTCTTACGAGCTTACGGACGAAGAACGTGATTTGGTCGAACGCACGGTTATGCACGAAGCGGGTTGGTGTCCCGATTATCGGCTTTTAATACTCACCGCGCAATGCTTTCGCAACGACTGTGAACTAAACGGCTGGAGACCGTCCGAAGCGTTCAATAAGTGCGGCTACGCGGCTATGGAATACGCAAATCCACGTGCAATAAAGGCGGTAAGAGAGGTATTTGACAAGGGCGTGGAGTGTGTTCCCGAAAAAATATTTTGCTACTACAACAGCACTCTGGTTAGTTCGTCGTATCACGAAAACAACAGGCTCGCCATTGACATTGACGGGAACAGGTTTTTCTATTGATATTTTAGGAGGAATTTAAATGGTCATTTACAAAGGCGACCACACACAGGACATTATACGCCTTATTTGTCGTCTTGTACAGCGGGGAGAGGTATTCGGCACGCCCTCGGATATGGAAAAAGCGTATACCAACTTTTCACGCGAAGAGTACGAGGTTAATTGGAAAATGCTCAGCGGGGCGGTAGTCGAGGAGTTTGTAGAATGGCTTGACGGGCGGGATATTCCGGAGGTCACAAAATGAAAAGCAACTACAAAAAAAGTATGCGCTCGGCGTGGGCGAAAGATGTTTCCGATAGTTCCAAGACTGTCAAACGGCTCTGGGAGATGTCTACTTTGCTTGCTCTTCATCGTGAGTTCGGGTTCGGTGAAAGGCGGCTGAAACGGTTTGCAAACACGCTGAATGATATTTACGAGGAGTTTATGCAGAAGTCGGCTGTTACGGATAAATATGACAAAAAGCGCCGCGAACTCTCGAACATTGACGCGGCAATAATTCAGGTACTTAAAGAACTGCGGCGCGACGGCATAGACCACCGCGACATTCTCGGAAACACGGAGGAGCTTGTGATGATAGACGAGGACGGAACGCGGCGAAATCTTGATGATATTGTCGATAATATAGAAAGGTGGGAAAAACTCGGTGAATAGTTTTAAGAGAGACAACGATGGGTATTCTGCTCCGCTAATAACGTCTTTTAACAAGTCGGATACACGCGAGGAGCAGCGTTTTCGTAAAGTGCTGAAAATGATATTTCAGCTTTGCGAGATAGCGGGGTTTGAGTTGGTCGGTCGTGTTACTTTGGCGGACAAGCGTACCGGCAAAGTGTGGAAATAACCGCGCGAAATTTACAATTCCTATTATGGAACCGAATACGGTTGACGAAACATTTATATTTAGGAGGAACTTATTATGAAAGGTTTAGTTAAGGGAATTGCTATCGGAGTTGGTGCTATCGCAACGGCGGTTGGCGGACTTGTTACTTACAAAAAAATAAGGGGCAAAAACGTCGAGATTGAAGTCGAAGCGGAGGTCAAAGAACCGATGAAAATAAATCCCGAATATGCGGAAACATTTCTTGAAGAAGACGAGCCTACGGTAGAGGTTGAGGAAACAGAATAAGGTTAAAGCTTTAAGGGTTTGCGGAAAATGCAAGCCCTTTTTGTTTTACTTTTTATTGATATTTTTCGTGATCAAGTTTGTTTTTAAAAGCGGGCTTTTGGTCAAATATTTTTGGGTTTTGAAATTTCTCGAATGAAAAATCGTGAAATTCGGTCAAAAAAGTTGACCAAAAGCCCACTTTTATTTTGAATTTGACCGCGAGAATTTGGCTTAACAAAGCCATTTATAGGCTTCTCGGTCAATTGCCCATTTTTTTCTTAATTATTTACAAATTTTAAAAAAATATAAAATATATATAATAAGGCGAAAAAATGGGTTTTTGACCACGAGAGGTTTTTTCAAAAAAAGTCCCCCACACGCAATTTTTACAACTGCTATAATGGGAACCTGTTGGTTTTACATTTTATATTTTAGGAGGTACAAAACTATGAACACGATTAAGGCGAAGGAATTCTGGGAGAAGAACAAAGGCAAGATTATACTTGTCGGTGGGATTGCTCTCGGCGTTACCGCGGCGGTTGTCGCATACAAAATTGGTATTAAAAAGGGTTTTAATATTGGAGCATATTGGGATATTATGCCGGGAAAAGAATTTTCCGACACCGAAAGTTTCACATTAATGCCTTTGAACCAAAAATATTGGACGCTCGCCGATTTGGGTAAGTACGGAGAACAAATATCCGAAGTGTATAAGGACTTTGGTTTTTCTAAAGATTCCGTTGTTAAAGCGGGAAAGGTTTTTATCAAGACTAAGTAAAGTTAAACTTAAACAGCGAACTTTAGAGGAGTCGGAAACAGCTCCTCTTTTGTTTGCGCACAAATCACACACCCTTTTATGAGAGGAGAGCAGAATACGCTCCCTCTTTTATTTTACCCACTATGGGGTATTTCTCAAAAAAGTACCCCCCCCCCACGAAAGGAGTTGATAGTTATGGCTAGGAGTTCCCGACTGGAGAGCGGCTTTCAGGATAAGCTGACTAAAATCCTTAAAGAACGTTTTCCGTACTGCTTGGTTTTCAAAATCGACAAACAGGGTTTTCCCGACTTGCTGGTACTCTACCGTGACAAATGGGCGGCTTTGGAGTGCAAAAGATACGAAAGCGCTCATCATCAGCCAAATCAGGATTACTGGGTGTCTGTGATGAACACAATGTCTTTTGCGGCGTTTGTGTACCCCGAAAATTTAGAGGAGGTCTTATATGAACTGGAACGATCATTCAAGGATTGAGGGCAAACACGCGTTTCTCGGCGCGTCTAAGTACCACTGGATAAACTATGACAACGACAAAGTTGCCGAGGCTTACGACAAATACAAAGCTGTCCAGCGCGGCACCGAACTTCACGAGTTTGCGGCTCAATGCATTAGGCTCGGGCAGAAACTGCCGAAGTCCAACAAAACTCTGAATATGTATGTGAACGACGCTATCGGTTTTAAAATGCAGCCCGAACAGGTTTTATATTATTCGGACAACTGTTTCGGAACCGCCGACGCTATTTCGTTTCGCGACGGGCTTCTGCGTATTCACGATTTGAAAACGGGAGCGGTCGCCGCGCATATAGAGCAGCTTATGATTTACTGCGCATTGTTCTGTTTGGAATATAAGTTCAAGCCGATTGACATTTCCGCGGAACTTCGCATTTATCAAAACAACGATATCATCGCGTTTGAGCCTGCCGTTGATGATATTCTTCCGATTATGGATAAAATTCGGACGTTTGACAAAATTCTCGAAAAGCTAAAAGAGAGGGAATGAGACAGTTGACAATGTACAGTTGACAATTGTTTACCCCCATACGAATTGATATTTTTGGAGGACAGTTAAATGAATAACGATGAACTCTATCACTATGGCGTTGGCGCGGAAGACGGCGCGCCCGGGCGCGGTTCGGGGCGCTATCCGCTTGGCAGCGGCAAACAGCCGCACCAACACCCCGACAATATCCTCGAACGCGTTGCCGCTCTAAAAAGTCAAGGAATGACTTCCGAAAAAGAGATAGCTTATGCGTTCGGAATGAAAACCACCGATTTTCGCGCCGCTAAGGCTATGGCTAAGGAAGAACAGCGTTCCGCCGAACGCTCCCGCGCGGTCGAACTACGCGATAGGGGGCTTTCATTAAAAGCTATCGCCGCGGAAATGGGATATTCCAACGACAGCTCTGTCAGAGCGCTTTTGAATGAGGACGTTGCTCGGCGGCAATCGCTCGCGAGAACCACCGCCGAAATGCTCAAAAAGGAAATTGACGAACACGGAATGACGGACGTGGGAAAAGGCGTTGAAAAGCAGCTCGGTGTTTCCAAAGAAAAACTTAACGAGGCTTTGTATATGCTGCGGCAAGAGGGTTATGAGGTTTATGGCGGCGGTATTCAACAGGCTACAAATCCTAATCGGCAGACAATTCTTAAAGTCGTTTGTCCGCCGGGAACTCAACACAAAGAGATTTATGACTATGATAAAATTCACACAATCGGCGTTACCTCGCAAGACGGCGGCGAAACTTTTGAACCTAAATTTGTGTATCCCAAATCTATGGACAGCAAGCGGCTTAAAGTTCGTTATGCGGAAGAGGGTGGTATTGAAAAGGACGGTCTTGTGGAGCTTAGGCGTGGCGTTGATGATATTTCGCTCGGCAACTCGACTTACGCGCAAGTTCGTATTCTTGTGGACAACACTCACTACATAAAAGGTATGGCGGTTTACGGCGACGATAAGGATTTTCCGAAAGGTGTTGACGTTATTTTTGCTTGACGGTTTTGTAAATGCCGAAGCTAAAAATACTGTAATGTCATCGTCGCGGCGGTCAACGTTAAGGATCTGGAATTGGCATAATTTTCGGCTGTCTGTTCGTTTTTGGGCAGACAGCCGTTTTTTTGTGCGTAATTGCTAAATAAGCGTTTTTTCTTATGAATAAATTGTAAAAAACATAAATTTCAACACACTTTCAACTTTTCAACGTTGAAAATATGTTGACAATATTCAAAATAAATTGTATAATAAATATAAGGCGAATTCAGATAACTACAAGTTTTCATATAATTGCATTTGATTGTTGCATATAATAGTATAAGGAAGCGAAAAATAGATTTTGCAACCTGTTACTTTACTTGAAAGGAGATGATTTTATGACATATAAAGCAAACGATATTGCGCATTGGTTTCTGGCAAGAAACAAAAGTGACTATGATTTGGGAATTACCGATGAGCTTATTTCAAACCTTAAGCTTCAAAAGTTGTTGTATTATGCACAGGGATGCGTGTTAGCAATTAACGGCGAACCGCTTTTTGAGAATAAAATTTATGCGTGGGAACACGGTCCTGTAATTCCGGAAATTTACCATGAATATAAATCTTTTGGCAAAAGCGGAATTGATTTTACCGAACAATATAATATTGACATAATCGACAACGAAACAAAAGAAATTCTCGAACAGGTTTATGACGAGTTCGGGCAATATTCAGCGTGGAAGCTCAGAAATATGACACACGAGGAAACGCCATGGCGAACCACTGCTAAAAATGATGTTATCCCGAATGACGTTATTAAAAAATTTTTCTTAGAGAATTATATTTCCGAATGATGAAAAAGCTAAAAAGTTGCGGGAAAAAACCGCAAGTCAGTACAAATCCGCGGCCTGAACAAATGCTGTCGTTTTCGTTTTGTCACCTTACAACAAATAAATCATACAACTTCCAAAAACTGGATAGGGGCGCGAAAAAAAGAGTGGCAGTCTGCGCTTGCTGAACGGATAATTGAAATTACCCAAGACCCTTGGCTTTACCATTTTAATTTGGGCAAAAAACAAGGAATTGAAACGCTCCCAAACAGTCATATCAAATTTTCTCCTAACGAATATACCTTTTCGGAGGATGAAAAGGTTATCGTTTTTCGATTTAATTCAGAAAAAGGTCGGATTATCGGTATACGCAAAGATGATTCCCCCATATTTTATGTAATAGGGTTTGATGTGGATTTCAGCGCGTATAAACACGACTAAATCGACTTACGTAAAATCACTGCGGCTTTCTAAAAATAGGAAGCCGCATTCGAATATACAATTTCGCACACGATAAGCAAAATTGTCCGCAATCGCGCCGTTATATGCCACGGCAGTGTTGTTGTCGTGGCGGTGAATAAAGAAACATACATAAGCATTTCAACTTGCTGTGAACGGTTGATTTGTGCGAAACGTTAATAGTTTAATATTATATAAGCCCTCGGCGAATTACTCCGTCGAGGGCTTATTTTTATGCTTTTAAGGTCGGCAGAACTGCGCCACTATGCGGTTCTGCCGAGTAATTTTACTAAAATTAGTAAAAGTTCGGCTGTTTTGTCGGCTCGCAAATCCTGCCGAATGTGTTATAATAAAATCACAAGGTAAATGACACCTAAGGAAACGCTGATTAAAAAGCAATTTTGAAGCGAAATCCAAGGATTTTCAAATTTTTGTTATTTTTTGGAAAGCGTACAAAAAAACAGGTGGACTTTCTATCAAAATAGGTCTGAAAAATAAACTGTGTAAACGGGAATAATCCCTAAAAATAAACCAATACTAAAATTGCAGCCAAACAGGG
>CANRFR010000130.1 GCA_947629945.1 uncultured Clostridia bacterium
ATTCCTTGTTGCCGGTAAGCTGAAACTCTCGGTCGCTTACCCTTTCTAAGCTTTTCCACTACTTTGGGGGTTGAGCCTCATTTTTTTCCTTAGATTTAAGATTCTTGCTTTCAGATAGAATGATTTTCTTTGTCAAGTGATCGACAAGCGTTTTGTCGAGCTCAAATTGTGAGTTTCCCATAAATAGTCCTCCTTAAGCATCATCGGTTAGATCGTCACGAATGTCATAAGCATCTCGCAACTTCCAAATTAGACTGTTTGAATCCATCGGATTCAAGGCTAGCCTTCCAAATTCTTGCACTCTGGCAAGTTCGTTCTTCACGAGCGAGCGTTCTCGGCTTGCCTGTTCCTCTGTTCTTCCCGATACTTCTTCGATCGGTCGCGGCAGAGTTACAAAATCGTATATTTCCGCATATTCCTTACCGGTTTCGGGGGATCGTCTTAGAACCCTTCCGCGTCGCTGAATATACTCCTTGGGGTTTGTTGAGCTTGCAAGAATAAACGCCGTTTTTATGCCCGGAATATTTACACCCTCATCCAAGCATTTTATTGCAACAATGGCTTGCAGATCATCACCATTCTTAAAATGCTCTTTTATGGAAGAACGTTCCTTCATATTTTCGGAAGAGGTAAAGCGTGATACTCTCATATTTAATTCATTCCCAAGTATTCGAGTGACAGCTTCAATTTGTCGAATATCATCTGCGTCGGTACTAGACACATCAGAGTTTTCGTCCAGAACATTAGTAGCGCCACAATAAACCAATATAAATGATTTGTCGATGTACGGCTTGATCACTTCTCGAAGTTTTACCAGCTTATCTGCCGCTGCAGCAACAATTCTCGCACGTTTTATCGCCAATTTATCTCCCGTGTCATCCAACTTGAATTTACCGTTCTTATCCTGCTTAAGATGCTTTAGAATTTGCTTCGATAAATCGTCATACCGTTCGCGCTCGTCCTCGTTAAAATATACTAGAACGGGATAATACTTATATGGCGTAAGCTTGCCATCTGCAATGGCTTGCTCAAGGGTATATTCAATACACTTTTCGCCGAAGAAATTGAAAAGTACCTGTGTGCCTTCTTCATCTCTGTGGCGTTCAAGAGTTGCAGACAAAGCCAACCTATACCTAAACTTATCATCAAGCAATTTAGAAAGACTACGCGCACCAAAATTATGAGCCTCGTCAACGACTAATAAAATATCCTTGCGGATTTTCACAATCATCTTTTGAACAAACTCGCTTGAGAACGTTGCGTTAGTTGTGATAAAGCAGAAGAACTTCTTTTCATCGCGCAGCTTCTGATCCCTGATAGCATTTTCAAGTCTTTTCTTCCAATCTTTTTGCAATGATGCGCTATAGCCGATTATTGGTGAAATATTGAATTTAACGATATCCTCAACCCATTGTTCAACCAAGTGTTGGTATGGGCAAACGATTATTACAGCCAAATTGTGATTAACGGCGCTTGATAATTCGCAGATCGCGCCTAAACCGGTGAATGTTTTTCCCGAGCCTGTTGCCATATCGAAAATGCCCTTATAATTATGCCTTTTCCATTCGCTAATTGCTCTAAGCTGATAATCATACAAGCTGCACGAATCAGGAACAAAGGGAAATTTATTGCTGATTTTCAACGTGTTTTCGGGCGTGTTTTCTTTATAAGTAGGGTCTTGGTTATCAATATTATAATTTGGTTTCCCCTTTTTGTATTTCTTAAGGATCTCATCATTTAATTCGGGAAAATTAATAATACTGATATGTGGCTCGGAGTTGTTCCAAATTGAGGAGAAAGCATTCTCTTTAATTTTAACACGTTCTAATTCGTCCTCGTTTTTCCACGAGCAGAAGGTGTCAATTGCCTCATAATTTGCCGTAAATGCTGTTTTGGATTCATTGAGCGAACCGGAAAATGCTATTTTCTCGCCGTTTTCATCAGTGATGATACCCATTTTCTCGTGATACATTCCGGTTGAAGCTGATTCTTCAATAAAAGCAATTTTTATATCGAGTATGTTATCGGCTATTAAATTAGCAAGCAAATTTAAGCGTTCTTCCTCAAATTCATTCGCAGGCTCTTTCAGAGAGTTCATGACTGCGTCTTTAACTACCTGCTCACGCTTTGCATAACCGGCTTTAATTGCGGCAACATCCTCGTCAGAAAGATATGGTGATGCAACAAGCTGCATAGTGCCGCCGTTTTTTACTAAACCGGATACCCCTTTTGAAATCTCTGCCAAAACAGATGAAGAAAAAAAGCCGACGGCTCTTTTATATGATACCGCGCTTTTAAGAGCGGGTATAAAGAACTCCTTGGCAACATTGTCTATAAGCGAACGATATTCTTTCTTTATGTTTAAGTCACGCAAACTCATTAAATCACTTCCGATCAAGAATTGTCTTCAATAAAATCTAATGCACTTTCAAGCATTTGAAAATCTTCGTCATTGTTAAAATAACCAACGCTAAACCGCACGGTTCCCGCGGGAAAGGTTCCCAAAAATTTGTGGGCATAGGGTGCGCAATGAAGTCCTGTTCGGACAGCAACGTCATGGTCGCTGAGAACCTGTCCGATGTTATCGGAGCTGTAATTTTCGAACAAGCAAGATACCACCCCGATGGCGCTTTCCGATTTTATAACCGTTATGTTGTCATACTTTTCAAGCGACTCCAAAAGCCGTGTCTTATTGTGTCGTTCTTGCTCGAAAATCTTGCCAAGCCCAATTCGACCTATCCACTTCAATGCGGCATTAAGTCCTGCTATCGCTTGTATGTTATGGCTTCCGGCTTCAAATCTTATAGGGATTTCATTCGGCATTTCTTGATTGGCAGATTCTATTCCCGTGCCGCCATATAAGAATGGTGGTAAGGTGGTATCGTTTTTTGTAATAAACCCACCCACGCCCATGGGACCGTAAAGCGTTTTATGCCCTTCAAAAACCGCGTAGTCATAAACATTGCTGCTCAAATCTATATCAACAAGTCCGGCTGTCTGGCACATATCCGCAACGGTGATAGCATTGTGCTTTTTCGCCGCCTTGAAGATTATGTCAAGCGGTGCGAGCGCACCGCAAACATTACTTGCGTGGCTTATAATAACGCAGAACGGAGGCTTGTTGTTAAAACTGTTTTCAATAGCCGGAATATCGTACTCAATTCTATCTCGGTTTACATCAAGCTGAATTATCTCAAATTTGCGAGATTTTTGCAGATAATTCAGCGTTCTTGTTACGGCGTTATGCTCAAACGGCGATATATAAACATTCGCACCTTTGGGAATATCAATTCCTCTAATGATAAGATTTAAAGCCTCAGTTGCAGTTCCGGTGAAAACGATGCGTTTATTCGGACAATGAAACAGATCAAGAAGTAATTCGCGTGTTTCTTCCATAAGCGCGTTAGCTCTTGCCGAAAGCTTATGCTGTCCGCGCCCGACATTCACGCCGCACTCGCGATAAAAGCTATCCATAAAAGTGTAAACTTCCTCCGGTTTGGGAAACGTTGTCGCCGCATTGTCGAAATACGCCGTTTTCATGCTCTCACCTCCTTAGCAGAGTTTTTTTAGAATATCCATCAGGACTTGCCGCTTTTCCTGTTCGGAAATAGATTCACCCATTTCCGCTACGGCGGCACTTATGTCATTGTAAAGCAGCTTTGCACGGTTGCTATATTCGGTGTTCTCAATTATTCGAGTGACTTCATTTCCCGTGCTATCCGTGAATACCAATTTAGTGGAGTTTTCTGTGTTCGATTTTGAATGATCTGACAGATTGTACTCGTCAACGGTTGATTTGAAAGAAATCAGCGCCTTTTCAAATAATGCGATACTGTCTGCGTTCCAATCATCGATGCGTAGTCCCACAAGAGCCTTTCCGATACGCTCAGCAAATGTTCTCTCATCGTTTGTTACGGTTTTTATCAGTTCGATCACTGAGTTTTCATTGCCGGCGTATTGCTTTTGGAACGTTTCAGGCTTGAGATTTTCGCTCCAATCGCCCAAGATAGAGTTTAGGCTTGCTTTTTTCTTGCCGTGAAAAACAGTCTTGATCATTTCTATGACCTTGCCAATGATCCTGCTTTTTGCCGATTCAAAATCTTTTTTTGACGCAGAAATGCTGTCAGCAATTGAGATCGCAGGATTTTTTGCCCCGTAAGCCTTTGGCAGCTTTTCCATTAAAAACTCACGGCTGTTTTCAGTCGGAGTTTTCAGCAAGTTCATAAATTTTAAGTATTCCTTTGGCACAGCATTTCCGCTGTCATAATACGATCTCATTTCTTTGGCACAGCGCGGTAATTCGACATACCAACGCGTCATCGCCATTGCAATATATGCGAAGCTGTTAAAACTCTTTTCTTTTTCGACAATATAATTGCCGAAAACTTCCTCAAGGCGTTTTAGATAATTTGCTTTATCTTCATTCCAATTCTCCATAATCACAAAGTAATCATCAGGAGATTCGTTTATGCTGTTCAGAAGATCAGAAGTGATTTTGACCTCCTCGCTTTTGTAGCGTATCACAACGTCCTTTTTGGAGAAGTGTAAAACAACGGCTATAAAAATCGGGATAATGCCGCGCTTTAAACCAATACCGCCCTCAGCCGATGTTAATTTATAATAAAGCTCGGAGAATGACTTTTCGCCATCGCTTGCGGTGGCTGCAAAAAATAATTTGATTATGGATAGAACATTAGCGATCTTTTTATCACAATGATCCAATTCCAAGGTGAAGTTCTTGCTTTGTTTTACAAGAATACCTGTTTGGATAAGCGTACTTCTCATGATTGAAACATCTTGTCCGGAGCCGATCAAACCAAGATTTTCTTCCACAGTATCGTTTTCAAGTAATGCACTTGTAACCTTGCTGCGGCTGTTTACCGCAACTGTAGACAAATGATTTTTGTTTATCATTTCATTGTTGATCGTGGGAGCATCTGTGTAAATTTCGTCACAGATATCGGATAATAATGTGGATAATTGGGCTTTTCGGGAGATCTCTATAGGTTTATTTTTGTAATAATAATCAACCTTATCCATTTCTGGGTGAGTATAACCTCTTATGAAATTCCCGATAACGACATCCAAATCATCTAAATATACATCGTATTCATCGGATAAGAAATCATCGTCGCCGCATTCTTCTTTTAGTTCGTAAACCGCTCTATATTCGTAAACAATTGAGGAGATATCCGAATATTCGCGCGGAATTACTGTTACAATCTGTTTTTCAGCACACTTTGCCTTGCTTGAACGGAACTTTTCAAATTCAACTGAATTTGAAAAAAAAATAGCACGAACAAGACCGCTCGCGTCTTTATCTTTAAGCGGATCGCAGTTATTTAAACTATTTGGCTCAACAAAGCGGAATTCAAAATACCTTGTAATACAGTGTTCATCATTATATTTTACTGGGTATAGAAAGTTGTCGGCGGACAATTCATTAAGAATATCCTTCGCGGATCTTGTCGCTTTCAAACTATCTATCCTGTTTTGAATCTCATCTCTAATATTTACACTGGTTGATTCCTTTAGGCGCAAATACCCGTTAGATCTCTTCAAATATACAATACATGAATTGCTTATTAGGTCGTTTATTGCGTTTGTAATCTCTTTTGGATCGTCAACGGAATTTAAAAACGTGTTTATAATATTGTCAATTGTAGGAGGATACTTCTCAAACTGTTCGATAATATAAATTATCGCAATAGTCTTGATGATTTTTGATTCAAGCGAGCCTCTTTTTACTTTCTTCAGAACACTTGCCGCGAGTTGATACGTTTTATATATTTCCGAGGAATTCAGTTCTCTTTTGAATTGCAGCTCAAAGTAGTCGTACAAATGATCGGGCGTAACGAAACGAAAATCCTCTGTGTCTTTTTCTACGATCTCAACAAGTGTATTTTTTTGATCGGCTGAAAGAAAAGTAAACAGCGTTCTTTCGTTTTGTGCAACTTTCTCGGACAATCTGGGCAATGCGAATGTAGTAGTCGGGTGTAGGGGATAGCAACCCAAAACGCTCGACTTTACCGAGTTACAATCTGTTCCAAGCAAACCGTTCTTGGAAAAGGTTTTTGACAAGCTCTCAAACACATTTTCGTGTTCATTGCAAAATTGTCCCCATGTTATCGATTTTTTACCTATAACAGCGGAAATGATCTCATACATTTGGCTATAATTATTATGCAGATTTATATGCTCAAATCGTCCCGAAATTCCGCGCCAACCATCAACCTTTTCTTTGGGCAAATTTGCGTCTATGTAATTTGAAATATCTTTGTGACAAATAAGCAAAAGGTGCATCTGCTGTTTTCCAGAACGCTTACACATTTCCGCAAAGTCTTGTAAAAAGCGAGTTTCACTTTCATCAGCGGTCGTTATGCTACTCTCCAAATATTTGCCAAATTCATCGTAGACAACAAATATTCCATTAAATCCGCGTTCGCAAATAGTCTTGCAGACTTTTTCATACACTTCTGTAACGTTTGAGCAGACATAAGGATTGAACACACTTCCTGCTGTTAAAGCAGGATAAAGTTTTATGAACGTTTGGTACGCTTTATTATCATGTTCTGCAAGTTTTTCGATAAAAACATCTACCTTGACCTTTATCCTTTTTGTAAATTCCACATAGGTATCGGGATATTTTTCTTTCCACATTGCGATAGTATCAAGTGCGGCTTTATAATTAGTTTCAGGCATAATACCGTCTAAATTTTCGGCGTTTAAAGCCTGCTGCAGCGCATTAATAAAAGATTGCATAAGATTAGAGCTTCCGCCGTTGATGATTATAGGCAGAAGTCTGGTTTTTGAAGCAAGATAATTGTTTGCGATTTTATAAGCGTCTTCATTGTACAGCTTCAGACGGTTGAGAATGTCATTAAATACAGCTTTTCTGTAAGCGTGTTTGAGCATTGCCAGAGTTACAAGTACAATGTGCGATTTTCCTCGACCATAGGCTCCAGTCAGAATTTTCGCGCGTTCTGTTGAAGTCGGATCTGTGCTTGAAATAATATTAGTGATAAGCTCGAGAGAGGAATTTGTGGGAATAAAACTCCGAATTTTCCCCTCGTTGTTTAAATCATACGAAATATTAACCGAGGATTGAAAGCCTCGTGATATTTCAATTAAAGACTGAATATCAAACCGTGTAAATGGCAATAATACCCATAAGAAAGTGAGGTATTTAGCATGAAAAAGACAG
>CANRFR010000131.1 GCA_947629945.1 uncultured Clostridia bacterium
GTGTCGATAATGGCGCACCCAAAGGTGTTCGACAGTATGGAGCTGCTTGAGGAGCTTGCCGCCGAGGGCGCTGTCGATGGTGCGGAAGCGTACCACCCCGGCGCGTCCAAGGGCTTTTCCAATCAGGTTTTACAGCTTGCGGAACATTATGATCTGATAACAACGGGCGGTTCGGATTTCCATGGTTTCTACAACCACTACGCCATTCAGATAGGTTCGTATTTTACCGACGAGGAACAGCTGAACAGAATTATCAAGCACAAGTAAACGAGCCGCCCTTGCATAATATTTGCGGCAAAAGCGGCAATCGATTTGGAGGTAACCGGATATGGATATTAAAGAAAAGGCACTGCAAAAGCATTACGATTGGGCAGGCAAAATTGAGGTGATTTCTCGTGCGCCAATCGAAACGCGCGAGGATTTGTCGCTGGCGTATACACCGGGCGTTGCTCAGCCGTGTCTTGAAATAGCGCGCGACCCCGATCTTTCCTACAAGCTAACGCGGCGCAGCAACCTTGTGGCTGTCATTACCGACGGCACTGCGGTGCTGGGCTTGGGAGACATCGGCGGCTTGGCAGGAATGCCCGTCATGGAGGGCAAGTGCTGCTTATTTAAGGAATTCGGCGGCGTGGACGCGTTTCCTCTGTGCGTGAAGAGTAAGGACGTCGACGAAATAGTCCGCACAATAGAGCTGATATCCGACAGCTTCGGCGGCATCAACCTCGAAGACATCTCCGCGCCGCGCTGCTTTGAGATCGAAGCGAAGCTAAAAGAGCGTCTCGATATTCCCGTGTTCCACGACGATCAGCATGGAACGGCTATCGTAGTCGGCGCGGCTATGATGAACGCGGTAAAATGCGCGGGCAAGAAGCTCTCCGATGTTACCGTCGTTATAAACGGCGCAGGCTCGGCGGGAGTGGCTATAGGAAAATTCCTGCTGAAACTCGGCATAGGAAATCTCATTATGGTGGACATCGGCGGCATTCTCAATAAAGATGAGAAGTACTTGAACCCAGCACACGCCGAAATGTCGCAGATCACCAATAAGGAGAACCGCAAAGGAACGCTCACGGACGCTTTAAAGGGCGCGGACGTGTTTGTCGGCGTATCAAAGCCGAATTTGGTAACTTCCGAGATGGTGAAGTCCATGGCTTCCAAACCCATTCTGTTTCCGATGGCGAACCCCAACCCCGAAATAACCTACGAACTCGCCAAGGAAAGCGGCGCTTATATTGTCGGCACAGGGCGCAGCGACTACCCCAACCAGATAAACAACGTGCTGGTGTTCCCGGGTATCTTCAAGGGAGCGCTCGCTTGCCGCGCGAAAGCCATTACCGAAGAGATGAAACTTGCCGCAGCGTACGCGATAGCCGATTTGGTTCCCGAGGACAAGCTCTCACCCGAATACATAATACCGTCGGCGCTTGACAAGAGCGTTGCCGAGGCGGTTGCCAAAGCAGTGGCGGACGAGTGGGAAAATTCTCAAAAATGACGATACGCAAATCTTTTCTGCGTTTGAACGGGGTCGTTTCGGTCGAGAGCGCCGAGTTCGGCGGCAAAAGCAATCCGGCTTCGGAGTTCAACAAGGCATACGCAGAAAGGAAACCGTTTGATATTCAGCTTGAATACGCAATTAAGAAAGGAATTTACTATGACTTATGAATTTACACCGCACGGGGTTTGTTCCCGTCAAATGATAATTAACGTCGAGGACGGCATTGTAAAAGATTTGAATGTGATTGGCGGCTGCAGCGGCAATTTGCAGGGCATTTCCGCGCTTGTTAAGGGAATGAAAATAGAGGACGTTATAACGCGTCTTGAGGGAATTCGCTGCGGAATGAAGCCCACATCCTGCCCCGATCAATTAGCCAAGGCGTTAAAGGAGATCGCGAAATGAGGATCCCCGAATTATTCAAGGACGGACACACCGTGTTTTCGTTCGAGATTTTTCCGCCCAAAAAGGACGGTTCCATCGACACGGTATACAAGACCCTTGACGAGCTTACCGATTTACACCCCGATTTCATCAGCGTGACATACGGAGCGGGCGGTACGGCTGCCGGCTGCTCCACTCGCGAGATAGTGTCTATAATAAAGGAGAAGTACCACACCGAAAGTATTGCACACCTTACCTGTGTAAATTCCGCGAAAGAGGATATCGACCGCATAATCGCGGAATTTAAGCAGTACGGAGTTGAGAACGTTTTGGCGCTTCGCGGCGACATAAATCCCGACATTCCCCCGAAAGAGGATTTTAAACACGCGTCGGAGCTTATCACATATATGAAAGAGCGCTCGGATCTCAGCTTTTCGGGAGCCTGCTATCCCGAGGGGCACCCGGAAAGCTCCTCGCTCGACGAGGACATCGAAAACCTCAAACGCAAGGTTGACGCGGGAGCAACTCATTTGATGTCGCAGCTCTTTTTTGACAACGGCAGCTTTTACAGATTTATTGAAAAAGCGCGCGCGGCGGGCATTACCGTTCCAATCGAGGCGGGCGTTATGCCTTGCGTGAACGCGAAGTCCATTCAACGGATGGTGGGACTTTGCGGCGCTTCCTTACCGCCCAAATTTACGAAAATAATCGCGCGTTTCGGCGACAACCCCGAAGCAATGCGCGACGCGGGTATCGCCTACGCCAACGAACAGATAATCGATCTCGTTTCGAGCGGCGTGGACGGCATTCACCTCTACACTATGAACAATCCTTATGTTGCCCGGAAGATCTCCGAGGGAGTAGCCAACATAATCGGCAACTGAAATTAACCCGCCCTTAATGGGCGGGTCATTTTTTAGAATCTGTTACATCAATCAAATATCCACGATCTCCGTTTCGTCGATATCGGCTCCCTCCGGAAGCTGATGGTCGGGCTTATCCTCGCCCTTGTAGAGCAGCTTCAGTATTATCGGCGACGCCACGGACGAGAGCAGTATAAGGAGAATTACAGACGTAAAGTATTTCGGCTCCACCATTCCGACGGACAAACCTTTTTGTGCAACGATAAGCGCTACCTCGCCGCGGGTCATCATTCCCACGCCGCATTTCAGCGCGTCTTTGTTGCTGAACCGCCAAACCTTTGCCATCAGACCGCAGCCAATGACTTTCGCCGCCATCGCGACAAGCGCGAATGCCAATGAAAACCACAGCAGCTGCACCGTAAAGCCATCGAAGTTTGTCTTAAGCCCTATCGAAGCAAAAAACACGGGTCCGAACAGCATATAACTCGAAATGTCCATTTTGCCCGCAATATACTCCGCGTCACGAAGATTACAGAGGATAATTCCCGCGACATACGCGCCCGTGATGTCCGCTATTCCGAATAACTTCTCCGCGCAGTACGCCATCGTAAAGCACAGCGCCAAGCCGAAAATAGGTATCATTCTATGGTGAAAAAAGCGTTTGTCAAGCACTTTAAACAGCAGATAAATCGCAAATCCCACCGCGAAGCTGAACACTATGAACAGCAGCGTTTTGATAACAACGTCAACGGGCTTTGCTTCCGACGATTTGAACCCGATAACGAACGTCAGAAGAATTATTCCGAGAACGTCGTCTATGATAGCCGACGATACAATAATAGTGCCGACTTTGCCTTTCAAGTGTCCAAGCTCACGCAAAGTTTGCACGGTAATGCTTACTGAAGTCGCAGTCATTATCGTACCGATGAAAACGCCGCGGAAGAACTCGTCCGAACCCCAAGGCGCGAAACCGAAAAAGCATCCATACAATGCCCAACCCATTACAAGCGGCACGATAACGCCGGCGCACGCAATGGTGAGCGCCACGGGTCCCGTTTTCACAAGCTCCTTGAGGTTGGTCTCCAGTCCTGCCGAAAACATCAGCAGCACCACTCCGATCTCGGCGAGCACGCCGATAAACTCCGAGTTGTCCACCAACCCCAAAAGACTTGGTCCTATCAACAGTCCCGCCGCTATCTGCCCGACGACCTGCGGAGCTTTCAGCTTCTTGGCGGCAAGCCCCAGCAGCTTTGCCGAAATAATTATTATCGCCAGATCCTTGAATATTTCATACGCTTCCAAAACAAAAATCTCCAATCCAATACGCAAACCCGCCGTTCACACGCCGATAAACGTGAAAACGACGTTTAATTTCCACTATCTATTATAAAACGTTTGCTCGAATTATGCAATAACGATTTTCCACAATAATCAAGCTTTATTGTGACAATTATTTGGCAATTCTATTGACAACGAGTGAAAATTGTGATATAATATGTAATATATTAAACGGGTTTCATACTCTTTATGTTAGGGAAGTCCTGATTAAACCGGGGGTTCTTTAACTTCTTAATCTCTAAATAAGGTGGTGCTGAAATTGCAGGCTCGGAATTACACGAATCCTGAGGACCGGGGACGCTTCGGGTTCAGTATGAGCGGAGAATACCGAACGCCATACAAGGGCGAATCGGTTATAATAGCGCTGCTTGTCGGATTGGCTGCTGTCGCGGGCGCCATATTATTCTTTGTAGTACGTCAAATTGTCCAAGACGATAAAGAGGTGCAGGACAAAGGTTCCTTTTTTGTCGCGGCTGCAGGCGGTATCGCGCTCGTTATTTTCATATTTATACTTGTTATGATATTCGGCGTGGGCATTCGCAACGTTAAAAAAGGTTTCAAGTGCCAATACAGCGCAAATGACGAAACGTTCACCACAACGATAGGCGGCGATCTGCACGTTATCAAATATGCGGACGTCACGAGTATGACTTTTGAGCCGCGCACGGCGTTCGGCAAAATACGCGGCTATGACATCACGGTCAAGGTCAAGGGAGTAAACGAACACTACGCCGTATGTTCGGACGGCTATATGTCGCCGCAAGCGACGCCGTTCTACATCATACAGGAGCGTATGGATATCCTGAACGAACCTCATTCGGCGGCTTACACAAACGAATCACGCGCAAATTCCCGCGCCATCACGCGTATAGAAGCAGAACGCGCGCAGACGGGAAGCTTGAACGCAATGGATAAAATGGCTCTGCTGTTGGGAGAAACCTCTAATATGCCCGAACTTTCTTCCGACAGTTCGCCGTCACAGCAGGCGGCGGCAAGAGTTACGCAAATGATGAATTCTTACGGTCAGGCGGAGATGCCCGCAGTGGGTCAGCCCATGCCGCTTTCGGCGAGCGTTTACCTCGGCGAGGACGGCAGAGAGCGTCCCGTAACGGAAACTCAGTCTCAGGGAACATTCTATGTAAAAGCAAGTCTTGGCGTTATGATTGTGCTGACGCTGATAATGATGTCGCTTTCGGCGCTTGTGGCGATATTTTTATTAACCGTAATATTCAGCTTTGTTCAATCCGGTAATATTGATTTGGGAAACATCGACACGATAATAACTTTAGTCGCCGCTGTTTTGATACAGCCTTTTGTGATTTACAAAACGGTAATGCAAACGCACGGAAAAAGTTACAACTACAAAGCGGACGGTCGCGGGTTCTTTGTTACGTCCAGCAGAAAGGACAACGACAACACCCAACTTCTTTACAAGGACGTTATGAGCGTTGACTACACGCCGCTAAAGGTTTTCGGAAAGATGCGCGGTTATAAGGTCGATATTCTGATGAATTACGGAATCGTTCACTACGACTACATTTTCCCGAGTTACAGGCACCCTGTTCCGCGGCAGTATCTGCCGTTTGAGGTAATACGCAGCAGTATTCCGAAAAATGTCAACACGAAAAACTGACATAAATGCCCCCGAGCGCTAAGGCTCGGGGGCATTTTACAGACAAATCCTCGCTAAGGCTTACCTTATCCGATCTCTTTGAGAGTCTTGTATATATCCTGCATTTCCGCGTCGGTGGCGGCGATGGTATCGGCGCAGAGCTTCAAGCGGTCGGCGAGATCCGCCGAGACCGAGGTGTCGGCTTTGTACTTCAGCTCGTGCTCCAAGCTTGCCCAGAAGTCCATCGCGATAGTGCGTATCTGCACCTCAACAAAAACCTCTTCCTTGGCTTCGGACAGATAAACGGGCGTTTGAATCACCAAATGAAGACTTCTGTAGCCGTTGGGCTTGGGCTGTCTTATGTAATCCTTGCACTTTACAAGCTTCACATCATCCTGTGCAATCAAAAGGTCGGCAACGGTGTAAATGTCGTCAATATAGTTGCATATAACACGCACCCCCGCGATATCATACAAATTCGCTTTCGCTTGCTCCACACTGAACGACTTTTCCTTGCGCCTAAGCTTCCCAAATATGCTCTTTGGCGATTTCAAACGATCCTCTATATGATGAATGGGGTTGTAGGAATATTTTGTTCGGAACTCGCTGTCAAGTATCTCAAGCTTGGTCTTTACCTCTCTTATCGCGGATTCATAAAGATGATCAAGCTCGATAAACTTGTACATTTCCTCAACCAGCAGTTCCCCGGTGTCCTCGGGAAAAAAATGCTTTACCGTCGCAAGCTCCGTGCCATCGATGGATTTTTTGATATCGCTTATGTTCATTATGGCGCCGCCTTTCTTTGTTTACAGCTATTCCCCCGACAACACGGGGGAATTTCTTATATATTCAATTATAGCCGCAAAAACAAACATCTGCGTTAAAGGAAAATGAATTTTCAGTGAAATTACTGACCCGCGTCCTCTTTCATTCCGTTGAGCAGAGCCTCGATATCGGCTTGAGACATTTTGCCGCCGCTTGGCTTTGGCTCTTCTTTGACGGGATCCACGTCTATTTGCAGGTCGAGGTCTTCAAGAGTGGGCTGATCGTTTGCGGATATCTCCGCCTCGGCAGCCTCGGAGAGCATTTTCTCTATGTCCTCTTGAGACATTTTACCGCCCGATTTCGGCTCTTCCTTGACAGGCTCGGGAGCGGGTTCCGCTGTCGCTTCTGTAGGTGCCGCCGCAGCCGCCAACATTTTCTCTATGTCCTCTTGCGACATTTTGCCGCCCGACTTCGATTCTTCCTTGACAGGCTCGGGAGCGGGTTCCGCTGCCGCTTCTGCGGGAGCCGCCGCAGCCGCCAACATTTTCTC
>CANRFR010000132.1 GCA_947629945.1 uncultured Clostridia bacterium
CCTGTTTGGCTGCAATTTTAGTATTGGTTTATTTTTAGGGATTATTCCCGTTTACACAGTTTATTTTTCAGACCCCTCTTTTTAGAGCTTGCAAAATCGCGGCTGTTGAATATAGTACCTATTTCATCAATAAGCACAATGGATTTATCCGGCAAATCTAAAATTTGGTTAGCGTCCTCCAGCTTAATGATAGTGGTATCTTCGGGAAAACCCGTAAGTGTAAGATTTGTAAGAACAGTCAACAGAGCCGTTTTTTATAATATATTCAAGTTGACTGAAATATGATATTTGAGGGTATTCAAGTAGTGCTTGGGATATTTCTTTTGAATGTTCCAGAAGATAACCTGCGTTGATGTATAAAATACCATCTTCTGATTCTCCGCTTTTGCCACGATAAACAACTGCTTTATTGATAATTGGCATTCCAACTATTTTGTTAATTTCGGCGCAAAAAGCCTCATTACGCAAATACTCTGTTTGATATTTTGTCATCTCGGAAGAATGCTTTATTTCAATTGCTAAAATAGAATTTTTATCGTAATTAAGGATTAAAACATCTATTTCTTTGCTTCGGCGTTTCTATATTTGGAAATTGCATACGGATTGTTTTTCTTGCCTAAAGACTCTATTTCTTTCGCAAATTGTGAAAAAACAGTATCTTCAAGTATACTACCACGAATATCTTCATAAATTTTTTTAAAAATTTCTTCCTGTTGTTTGTTTCAAATCATAGTTGCTAAACGAATCAGAAGAACTAAGCGCTTTTCCATTCAGTTCATCATAAAATGTAAAATACAATGATTTATATTTTAAGTATTCATCTTAGCTCATAATCGCATTGATGTCACTCGTATTAAACAAGCTACTATCCTTTATAGATGCGAAAATGCGTCCAATGGGTTTTAATTTACGTATAAATTCTATCTGTTAATCATCGCAAAAAAGATTACCGCAATCATCAGGAGTTGCACAAATTTCACGAACTAATTCGGCGAATTTATCATATTTTGAAATATAATACTTATAATTGCTTTTCGATATGTCATTGCTCATAATATAACCTTCCTATAAAGCCACACACAAAGTTACTTTACTTGTTAAATTATATTATAACAAAAAGAAAAGGCAATTGCAAGAGCAACCACCTTTTTGTAACAAAACCCACCTAAAATATTATATACCCGATTTTTTTAAGTGCTTTCAGTATCCGATCCGCCCAGCTTTTCAATCAAAATCGAAACGATGATTCCGATAAGCAAAAATGCGAATCCATATCCGGTTTGCAGATTAAAACCGAAGCCGTCCGGTAAAATCGCATAAACAGAACCTATTACCATTCCCATTATTGCCGAGTAAACCATAAGTTTGTTCTTTTTAATCAATAACGAAATAAGTTTAGCTCCCAATATTATACCAATGACAGCACCAATCGCAAACGGAATTATTACAAAGAAATTCATATCATTCAGTGCGCCGATTATTGTTTCATACACACCTAAAAGCATCATCATAAACGAGCCTGAAATTCCCGGAATGATCATAGTTACTGCGGCAATGGCTGCGCTTGCCACCATTTTCAGCGAGAATATCGCGTCAAAGCCTGTGATATTTTCCGCTGTCATTGAAAAAAGATTCAGCTTTTCGAGGACGGTAAGTCCCACGACTAACACCATTGACAACAAAAACGGAACTATACACAGCGGCTTTACCTTTTTCTCCGACGTTCCCAATTTTATGATGAGCGGAATACCGCCCAAAATAAGTCCAATAAAAAACATATTGGTCTGTACGGCATAGGTCGCGAACATTGAGCCTATCACCTTTGCCGAAAGTAATATACCCGCGCCCGCTCCCAAAGCAAAAGTCACAAGAAACGCAAGATTGTGAATAATCTTTTTTATTCCCGAAATGGCTTCTGTAAGTCTGTCGAAAACTCCGAAAACCACCAGCATCGTACCGCCGCTTACTCCGGGAATAACGTTTGCTGTGCCGAATACGATACCACAGACAAAATATTTAAGATACTCAAGAATTTTTTTCATACATTCTCCAAATCAATGATAGTTATTGTTTATTTTAAAGAAATGCTTTACAAAGAAATATATTGCAGGAAGCAAAATACCCGTAGCAACGCTTATTAACAGCGCGACCGGTTCTATCTGCATAAATCCGAACGACTTGTTCAACAACGGAAAATATATCATCAAAAACGGCAGCACGGTTAAAGCAGCCACGAATAATTTTTGCATAAGCGGTGCGTTCCAAAATGTTTTCAGCGGTTCCGCGTCCGAAAAACGCAGAATGATAAACGCAACCGTGCATATCATAAACGTAACAAACGCACAGCTTCTGGCAAATCCAACAGGCATAACGTTATACATAAACATATATGAAGCTGTTGCCGCACCACCCGAAGCAATACCGCCAAGCGCGCACTTTCCAACGTAAGCGAAATTTATTTTTCGCTCTGCCACAAAACCCGATGGCGGCATTTGCAGACGAATATCCGCGTTACCGCCAAAATACTCCGAAGCCGCGAGCGGTAAAATTATCATTGTAAGCGCCGCGACAATCGGCGGAGTAAGCATAAGTTCAACACCGCAGAAAATATTTAATACAGTCAGAAGTATCATTCCCACGTAGCCGGAAAACAGTACCGCAGCCGCTCTTTTAATGTTGCGGTGAATTTGTCTTGCTCGAGATATCGTGTCGGCAATTGTAAGGAAGTTATCGTCGTTCATTACGATATCCGCGGTCTCATAGGTGCTTCCCGCCGCGTGTTGGGCAATAGTTATTCCGACATCCGCCGCCTCCAGAGCGTCTGTGTCGCCTATTCGCGTGCCCGTCATAGCGACAACCTCGCCCTCGCTTTTGAGCCTGTTGATGATATAAACCTTTTGTTCGGGAGTTATCTTCGCGTAAATATCGGCGTCAAGATTCGGATCTTCACCCGTTTTCAAAGCTTCTTCTATTTGGTTGCCTGTGATGACGTTCTTAATTGAAAGTCCTATCATACTGCCGGTGGAAGCGGCAGCGCTCGGATTATCCTCAGTCAACATAATGATACGCACTCCCGCACGTCGACAAGTTTTGACGGCTGACGATACTGAATCGCGAAGCGGAGCCGAAAAAGCTATCATTCCTACAAACGTATAGGAAAATCCCGCAGTCACGTCTTTCTTATAATCGCTTGCGTCCACACAAGCTATCGCCATAACGCTGCAGCCGTTCGCGTAGTAGCCCTCATACTTGTTTTTGGCTTGAAAAAGCATATCACTGTTCATCTTGCACATCGGAAGAATCTGTTCGGGCGTGCCCTTAACGCAGCATATTTTTTCGCCGCCGACTCTCCAAACAGCACCGCTTATGGAATTTCCCATATCGGGAATTTTTTCTACAAACTCGTTGTTTCGATATATGTCGGAGATATTCTCGTCAAAAAACGTAGCCTTTACCATAAACGCGCGTTCCGCGGGATCAACGGTATTGCGGTCGAAAGCCAGCGCAGCCACCTTGTATAGCAATTCCTCGCTTAAAGCGTAAACTCCGCGGACTTCAAGAGAATTTTTTGAAATTGCTCCCTCTTTTTCCACGCAGAGAACGCTCAGCGAATTCAGCTTTTCTATATCGGCAAAGGACTTCATCATAGCGCCGCCTTTGATTATTTGCATTGCGCCTTTAGTATAATAAAGCCTGATAATCGAGGTGATACCGGTGGGTATAAAGCACAACCCGACCGTAATGGCGCTTATTGCGGAGGGCACGATATCTTCGCCGTGTACCGACTTTATAATGGTCAAAAGCAGCGTAAGCACAACGCCGACCGCACTGCATATAGGAACGTTTCCACGAACGTACTTTTCAAGCTGTGTAAAATAAGGGTGTCTTTCGGGAATATCTCCATGAAGCTGATAAAGTTTTGTGTCAACACCGGTTGCGCTTACCTTGCATATCGCTATGCCGGAAAGAATGTTGGATCCGCTGTAAACGAACGTCGGCTTTATGCTGTTTTTTGAAATCGCGCCGGGGTACTTCGGCGCGGGCTGTTTATTTCCCGTAAAAATGCATTCGTCAACGGTAAGGTCGCGGGATTCCAAAATAAATGCGTCGGCGGGAACCTTCTCCCCCGCTTGAACAACTATTAAATCTTCGGGAACTATAAATTCTTTTTCAACAAGCTCCAGCTTGCCGCCGCGGATAACGCGGAATTTCATAGCCGTTGATGCTTCTATCTCGTCCAACCGTTCATCGGACTTTTTTCGAAAATACGCTTCCGCAAATATATACAGTAAGTCGATGAGTATTGTCACTACCGCCGCGCCCGCGCCCATTCCGAAAAAGCACAAAACTCCCGCAATGAGCATCAATATCACCGATGGCGACAGCAGAATGTCCGCGTAGGACGAACTGAATATCGATTCCGGCGCTTTCGTATATGTATTTAGTCCGTACATTGAAAGCATTTTATCTATTTTTTTAGGATCAAGTCCCGTATAGTCTTGTTCAAAATCAAAAAAATATGCCATAAAACTTCTTCTTTCATATAATATGAGCCTATACTCTCTTTTATTATCTCATATTTTCGCCAAAAAATCAAGTAGTTTTACAATTTTTGTTAATATAGTCTAAAAAATAAACAGAAAATCGACTTTTCGTAGAGTTGAAAACGTTGACGAATGAAAAATTACAGTCCATTCCATAAATATTTTTCCAAATCCACCGCGTTATCTTTAACTTCAATTCCTTCTGCGCGTAGCAGCTCTGCCTGAACGTTTATTCCGCCAAATGCGAACGCTGGCGCGAGTTTTCCAAAACGATTCACCACGCGAAAGCACGGTATCCCGTCGGGGTCAGGATTCGCGTGGAGCGCGTATCCTACAGCCCTGCTCCACTTTTCATTACCCGCCAGCCGTGCGATCTGTCCATAAGTTGCGACCTTTCCGCGCGGGATCTTCTTCACTACTTCATAGATAAGCTCAAATGTAGTCATCTTCTCTCCCCTATTACACTTCCCTTTTGCTGTTTGAATAAAGTATGCGGCGAAAATCGCTGTCGCGCGTATCCATATCGCCAAGGTACATACGTTCGTGTTCGGGAACGGCTTCATACGCTTCGCGAAGCCTTTCCTTATAGAATTCGTTTGGCTCGACAAGATAGGCGTGATACGCGTTTATTGCGGCTTCGTGAGCGTCGGGTTTACCCTGAACGCGCAAACTCTTGTTTTTAAGTTCGGCGAGCTTATTTTTAGTAGAAACCGCCCGGCTTGTTTCCGCCTCAACCTCTCCCAGATCGCCCAAGGTCACCAATTCACCCTTTTTCGGTTTTGTGGCAAGAACTTTGTCGTTAAACATACGTTCAATATCCTCAAACGAAAAAAAGCCGTCCAAGCCGTCTATCGAGAACGTCGCGTCCTTGTAGCAATAAAGCTCGGTGAGTACTAACTTTCCGTCCTTACGCAAAAATATGTGAGCGTTATCGCCCTTTAAAAGCTCGTAACCGAAACTCGCGCCGAGTTTGCACGGCGTAGGACTTGCGGAAAAGACTACGCGGTACTCTCGCCATTTTGCTTGTTCGCGAGGAGTGGTTTTGTATATGTTCTGCATTTCGGGATTAAGTGTTTTAACCGTATCGACGATGTGATTATAGAAGCTCTTCTCGTTGAAATTCCACTCAGCCTTTATAATTTTCAGATGACAAAGCTCGAAAATACTAAGTTCTTCGCCCTCGGGTACAGAAAACGCAAGCTTTTCGTTAGCCAGCTTTTGCGTAACGCCGTCTAAGTCGACCTTTTCCCAAATACTCACCGTACCGTCCTCATAGACCGCCATACTATGCCAGAAATAACTTCCGTTGCGGATTATCGCGGGAATGGTTATGCCCTCTATCCGCTGCTGTCTGTAAACTTTTCCCATAATATTCTCACTTTTCCGATAAAACGTCTTATATTCGATTATTGGACTCTCTTCAAATATCAAAACAATCAAGTGCGTAAACTCACCTGTCTTGTGGGGTAACTCACGCAAATAACTGCTTTGTATTGTGAAGTATTGTCCATTTTTCTTAACATAAAGGCAGCGTCGAAACGCTGCCTGTTTATTAACCTGTTTTTTTAATCGGCTTTTTAACTGCTGGCTTTACAGAGGTCTTGACCTTGTTCCTTTCGCGAACGATTAATGGTTTTCCGATACCGTTTACGCAGTCCACTGTGATGGTGATCTTCGATATCGTCTGGTCGCTGGGCGACTCAAACATAATGTCGCGCAAGGTATCCTCCACAATAGAACGCAACCCGCGTGCTCCTGTTTTGGATTCGATGGCTTTCTTTGCAATCTCGCGAAGCGCATCCTTTTCGAAATCCAATTCTATGCCGTCAGCCTTGAACAGCACTTTATACTGCTTAATAAGCGCGTTTTTCGGCTCGTCGAGAATACGCACCAACGCGTCCTCGTCCAAAGCGTCAAGCGGAGTTACTATCGGCAAACGTCCGATAAGTTCGGGGATTATGCCGAATTTGACCAAATCCTGCGAATTTACAAGTTTCAGCATATCCATGCTTTCTTTGTCCTTAGGAGACTTCACGTCGGCACCGAAGCCCATAGCCGAGCTTGAAACTCGCTGCGATATCACCTTTTCAATACCTTCAAACGCGCCGCCGCAAATAAACAGAATGTTCTTGGTGTCTACTTGAATAAACTCTTGATGCGGGTGCTTTCTGCCGCCTTGCGGAGGAACGTTGGACACTGTGCCCTCAATTATCTTGAGCAAAGCCTGCTGAACTCCCTCGCCGCTTACATCACGGGTTATTGATGTGTTCTCGCTTCTGCGCGAGATCTTGTCTATCTCGTCAATGTAGATTATTCCGCGCTCGGCGGCTTCAATGTCGTAATCCGCAGCTTGTACAAGTCTCAGCAGAACGTTTTCCACGTCCTCGCCGACATAGCCCGCCTGGGTAAGCGTAGTAGCGTCCGCTATCGCGAACGGAACGTTAAGAAGCT
>CANRFR010000133.1 GCA_947629945.1 uncultured Clostridia bacterium
CCTGTTTGGCTGCAATTTTAGTATTGGTTTATTTTTAGGGATTATTCCCGTTTACACAGTTTATTTTTCAGACCCACAAATTTTAATGGACTGTCTAATAAACAGTTTTTTGAGGAGCTCACGCCGGATCGTGCAAATTTGACGCTTCTTATAGCAATTAGCAATCCACACAATTAAGACAACATTAATTCTTTTAAGCCCGCGCCTCACATTATAACGTTTAATTGAACTGTAGCGTTATTTTCGTGGATTGCTATAGAACCTGTACCAAATAGTTCCGGCGCACGACTTTTCGGCAAATTGCGCTCGAAAAACCGCACATCTACGCTATTGGACAGATTCTTAATAAACCAAGTCCGCGCTCATAATGAACGCGGACCGGAATTTATTTTGTTTAAATGCTTTTAACCGTTACCCTCTGAAATAACATAAATATCAACGGTATGAGCGCCCCAATCGCATGAATCTTCATAGCTTCCCATAAACAAATCGACCAGAACGGTGCCGTCCATCATTCCAAGACCCGTGTCTGCGGCTATCGCGTAGCCGTAAACCAAGCCGTCGTGAGACACTATATAAAGCTCGCTGCCGTAAGGGATAACGTTGGGATTTACCGCAACGGTGCCGACCTCAGCCAAGCGACCGCTTGCGGTGCCCGCGCCGGCAGGCGCGCTGTATGCCGTGGATTTTCCTGTTATAACTCTCGTGTAGCTTTCGGGGACGCCGTTTACAAGCTTCACGGAATCGGGTGTGTTCTGATTATAAGGGGTCGCAAGCGACACTCCGCGCTTTATGACCTCTGTTACGGGCTGCTTCACGCTGTCCGAGACCCTTTCGGTCTTTTCAAGTTTTCCGTTTACATACGTATCTTTATATACTGTTGTACGCCGCCCGTTTTTTCCCTCTGTTACGACGGTCTCTCTGCCGATTACGACATTCGGATCGTCGATGTATTTCGTTTCAAACGGTAAATCTTCCTCTTGTTTTCTCTCAGCATATCTTATGCGTGTTATCTCGATATTCATTCCCGCCGTGACCTCTTCGTCGGGCGCGTGAGAAACCTTGTCGGTGTTTCCGACCTTTACATCTGCCTTTTCAAGAATATCCGATACCTTGCCGCCGAGAACTGTCAGTCTTTTCTTTTCGCCGTCAGCGCTTACCGTTACGTCAAACGCGCGGTGAATTTCTATATGACCGCTGTTGTTTTCATCCTTTGTGAAGCTCACGCGGTCCTCTGTACCAAGCGTGTAATCTTCACTTCTGAGTATTTCGTAAATGTCGCTTTCGTTTGTTTTAATCTCTTTTGTAACGCCGTTATCGGTTATGAACACGCTGTTGTCTAATTTTCTGTAGCCTGTCATCATTACAACCGAAAACACCATTGCCGCGAAAACCGACGCTCTTACGATTTTGCCCCTAAGGAGCATCTTATTCATCTTCGTGTTTACTGTCTGAGGTGTCATCTTCCTAATTGCCTCCTATGAGTCCTTATCCGGATCGATTTTATCTGTATCTTTTTGTCTGTATCTTTACGATCCTGCCTGTGCGGATAGGATTATCCGCGCGATAATTTCTTTTCGGTTAAGCCCCGCGACGTTTTAAATACGCGCCGTCGCCGGGCGGGCAAACGTTCTGTCCCCTACAGAGCTTTGCGATAATATGTGATCGCCAAAGCGCAAATCCCCCTGCGTCAGTGACGTTAATGCTATTATAGCGTTTTTTTTCGTAAATGTCAAACATAAACTTATGGTTAAAACTGTGCAATTTTAACAAAATTGTTTTGTAACCATTTTGTAACCTTTTGAAATTTTAGGTGATTTTTAGTGTTTTAAGTAAAATTTACGAAAACTTGTTGTAAAATTCACTAAAAATACAAACCTGCGAATGTTGTACAAATTTAACAAAATCAGAAAGTACACTTATGCCGATAACGGTCATTTTGACGAGCATTTTTTGTTCCCTGTTGACTTTTCGATTGGAATAAGGTATAATGATAATTGTTAGTCAAACAGTTGTCGGTTTTTGCCATCACCTCATACAGCGGTAACCGACAAGCTATCCTCTTAGAACACGTTCTTATATATAATAAAGGAGTCCGCTTTATGAGAATGAGAAGAAAAAACAATTTGGACGAGCGCGTTGCGGCGTGCAAGCCCGTTATGCTTTATATGCAGTGCCAAAACGAGCACGCGGACGACCCGCTGTCCGAGGAATTTTTCGCCGACAGCAAAAAGACTTTCGGCAACTCAAACCCGCTTTATCTCGAGATTGGGTGCGGCAAGGGCGGCTTCGCGCTGGAATTTGCGCGGCAAAATCCCGATATTAACCTTATCGCTTTGGAAAAGACTCCAAACGTTCTCGTAACGGGAATGGAGGAGCTTATGCGCTCTCCCTTGCCCAATCTGCGGTTTTGTTTGGGTCAGGCGGAGTACCTCGACCACCTGTTTCACGAAAACACTATAGACAGGCTATTTTTGAATTTCAGCTGTCCTTTCCCCAAGAAGCGCTATGCGCGGCACAGGCTTACTCACGCGCGGTTTCTGGAGATCTACCGCAAAGTTCTCAAAAACGGCGCGGAAATTCACCAAAAGACGGATAATATGCACTTCTTTGAGTTTTCGATAGAGCAGTTTTCGCAAAACGGCTTTCCAATGCGAAATGTCAGCCTCGATTTGCATAACAGCGGGTTTGAGGGCAATATCATGACGGAATACGAAAAGCGTTTTTCCGAGCTGGGACAGCCTATCTACAGGCTGGAAGCCGTGAATTTAACGGAGGACAAGCCGTGAAAAAGTCAAAAAAGCTTAAGATACTGCGCAAAGCTTGCGGCGCCGTTGAAGACGACTTTAGGCAATACCGTTTTCCGAAATCACGACCGTGCGCTTCGGCGACAGATACACTGTGTATTGGCAGAAATATCTCACAAGGAGAGACAAATGAATAAGATAAAGATTTTTTTCCGACGCGTGTTCGGCGGCAGCTTTAAGCGAATGTTCAAGCAAATGGACTTGATACATAAAGAGACGGGCGCGGCGAAGTTCCCAATGTTTTTCGATATGATATGGTGCATTTTCCGCTACGGCGTGGGTTATATGGACTATCACGTTTTCGGCTTTGCGAAGATAAAGGGCAAAAAGCGCCGCACGTTTATGACTATGAACGACAACTCGGCGATATCGCACGCGCTGAATTCCCGAGAGTATTTCAAATTTTTTGACGACAAGGCTTTGTTCGACGAAAAATTTTCCGAGTTTATCGGACGCGGCTTTATCGATCTCCGAAACGCCGACAGCGCGGCTCTGAAAGCGTTCTGCGCCGATAAGAGCACGATATTCGCTAAGCACGTAAACGACTTCGGCGGCAGCGGCATTTCACGGGAGGATATTTCGGACGATACCGATTTCGATGAGCTGTATAAGCGGCTTTGCGAAAACAAACAGTTCCTAGTTGAAGAGGAGCTGAAACAGCACGAAAAAATGAATTCTCTGTCGCCGTCCTCGGTGAACACTATCCGAATAGTAACTCTCTATTATAATAATGAAGCGCACTTTATGTACGCGCTTGTCAGAATGAGCAACGGCTTGACTTGCGTAGACAACATTTGCAGCGGCGGAATGTACGTTTCCATATACGATGACGGAGTTATCCGAAAGTCCGCCTACTGCGACGAAACGGGCGAGTATTACGCCGAGCACCCCTATACCAAAACCAAATTCAACGGTTTTGAGATACCGATGTTCAAGGAGGCAGTGGAGATGTGCTTGAAAGCCGCGCTCGTTTACCCCAAGGTTGCGTACATAGGCTGGGACGTAGCGATAACTCCAGAGCGCCCCGTGCTCGTTGAGGGCAACACTTTGCCCAGTTACGATATGGTGCAGAACTATGGGCACATCGACGACAAGACCGGCATTAAGCCGAAATTTGAGAAGATACTCGGCGAGGATTTTTTTAAAAAACTTAAATAAAGGGCACCTCTAAAAACCTTGTTTGAGCCAAAACGTGCGGTGCACGCCGTCTGCTGCGTCAAACCTCCTCGCAAGGCATACAGCCTTGCGAGGAGGTTTTCCTTGCATACGGCGCACCCCACCCGTTTTTGCTTTTCAAATCGGTTTTTAGAGATGCCCTAAAATAATAAAGACCGCCCGATTTGGACGGTCTTTCCTGTTTACGATTCATTGATTTTCGAGCCGCTGCCTTTAAACGACACAGCCGTGATAAGTCCGAAGAATATCGCGGCGGCGATACCGACAGCCGCCGACTTGAACCCGCCCATAAACGCGCCGAGTATTCCATACTGGTCTACCGACTCGCGCACGCCTTTTGCAAGCAAATTTCCAAAACCGGTCAGCGGTACCGTAGCACCGCCTCCCGCGAAGTCCACAAGCGGTTGGTACAGACCTACTCCGCCCAATATTACGCCCGCCACGACATAAGTCGTCAATATTCTGGCGGGCGTCAGCTTTGTCAGATCTATCAATATTTGTCCCACGGCGCAGAACGCCCCGCCTATCACAAACGCCCAAACGTACTCCATAAACATATCCATTTTATTTCTCCTTATTTAAAAAAATTTCAAAATCTCGAATGACCGCCTGCGGCGGTCACCCTCACACAATATGCTTCGCGGACAGTCGTCCGCGATTTCGCTTCGCGAAACCGCATATTGTGCGGGCGTGGCTGCGCCGCCATGATGTTGCTTTTTGCTGTAACGCTCGCTTATTCTTCGTCTCGGCGTTGATTTGAACGGTTTTACTAAAAAAATTCAAAATTTCGTCCGGCTTACTCACTTCGCTCACTTCGTTCGCAAGCTATTCAAGACCGATCTTCCTACGCTTCGTGTGAGGGCGACACTTTTTGAAATTTATGCTTTGCCGAATAACTTATGCGCTTTCAACCGAAACAACATGGCATATTCCGGGAATACTGCCGCCTTGCTGCACCATTGTCGGCGACATCAGCGCACCTGTGGCAGCGTAAAGTATACGCTTCAACTCACCGTTTTTCACTCTCTTCAAAAAATGTCCGCACATCATCGCCGCCGAACAGCCGCAGCCGCTGCCGCCCGCGTGTACGTCCTGACTTTCTCTGTCATACAGCATTAAGCCGCAGTCCTTGTGCCACTTTTCCAGAGCCACGCCGTCTCTTTTAAACAGGTCGTACAGCAAGTCGCTTCCTACCTGCCCCAAGTCGCCCGTAATTATCAGATCGTAGTCCTCCGGGTGAGTGCCTGTGTGTTTGAAATGACGCGACAGCGTATCGTAAGCCGCTCCCGCCATCGCCGCACCCATATTGTTGAGGTCGTTTATTCCCATATCCTGTATCTTACCTACCGTTGCCGCTCTGATAAACGGCGGCTCAGGCTCTGATGTGACTATCGCCGCGCCCGCCGCCGTCGCCGTCCACTGGGCGGTCGGCGTGCGTACTCCGCCGTAATTCAACGGAAACCTAAACTGCCGCTCCGCCGACGAAAAATGCGAGCTTGTCACTGCCGCGCAGTTCTCCACATAGCCCGCGTTCACCATTGACGCAGACAGCAGCAGCGCCTCCGCGAACGTTGAGCAAGCTCCGTATATTCCCAAAAAAGGGATATAAAAATCCTTTAATCCGTAGCTTGAACCGGTGCACTGATTAAGCAAGTCTCCCGCGAAGATCAGGTCCATTTTCTCCGTTGTGAGCGGTGTTTTATCCATTGCATGCCGGAGCGCTTTCGTTTGGAGCATTGCTTCGGCTTGCTCCCACGTATCCGCGCCGCCCTTGTTGTCTTCGACTATCTCGTCAAATTCGTCGCCGTAGGGTCCTTTGCTTTCGACTTTTCCCGCTACCGCTGCGAAGCTCGTTATCGCCGCGTTCGAGAATTTGAATGTTTTTCCTTCACAAACGCCCATAGTTCCTCCTTATATATCCCACGGCATATAATACCTCATATCCGTGCCGTAATTTATCAGCATTAAAGTGTGCGCGATCTTTTTTTCGTTTTCCGCGTCGCCCAACTCTTCTTTGTCTACTTTTCTTTTTTCCATTGTGTTCTCCTTGTCGTATTCGATTTCGATATTATGCCGTTCCAAAACGCTGCCGTTCTCGGTGACGCGGTTCGCCCGCCGCCCACTCACTGCGCGGCTAACGCCGCTTGTTCGGGGCGGACGTGCGAACCGCGTAGGAGGGGGCACTCGCAGTCTCCCGGCTGCGCCGTTCTGCAATCTCAAACGCACTCCGCACCCCAAGGAGACTGCTCGCGCCCCCTCCTGTGGAAGTAAGACCGCGCTCGTTAAAAGAGCGTGGTGCAGTAGTAGATAATGCCGTAAACGATCGAAGCGGAAATGCCGTAAACAATAACGGGTCCCGCGATAACGAACATTTTAGCGCCCAAACCGAGTACATAGCCCTCGCTTTTGAAATCCAAAGCGGGAGACACAACGGAATTCGCGAATCCCGTTATGGGCACGAGCGTACCCGCGCCCGCGTGCTGAGCTATTCTGTCGTAGAGTTTCAATCCGGTGAATAAAGCGGACAGAAAGATAAGAGTAATGGAAGTCCAAGACCCCGCCGCCGTTTCGTCAAGTCCAAAATACGTGTACATATTTAAAAAAGCCTCGCCTATGCAGCAGATAAGACCGCCCACCGCGAAAGCCATGGGAATGGTTTTATACATCGGTGAAGCGTGTGAATGACGTTTGGCAAGTTCGCCGTATTCTTCATTTGAAATATTCATAAACTTTTCCTTTCCCGACGCTTGACGGCGCCGAAAGAATTTTTGTATCTGTTTTATTTTGAAGCTTTTTGACCGCTTAATTCGTGGAAATATTTACATTAAGGAAACACTGATTTAATCTTGCCAAAAAGGAAAAGAAGTGGTATAATAAAAAGGAA
>CANRFR010000134.1 GCA_947629945.1 uncultured Clostridia bacterium
GCCGGCTAGCCTTAATGGCTGCCGGACAAGCCGTTGACGAAGCAGATGAGGGTTTATCGACAGTCTGAGGCAGACGATAAACATCTGCCTTTTTGCTTTATGAATTTCCGGCGTCCTCTCGTTTTTTCATAACGCTCATATACGCGGGACGTATAATGCGGCTCGCGGTGCTCAGTTCTTCGATACGGTGAGCGCTCCAGCCGACTATTCTCGCGATGGCGAAGATCGCCGTAAAAAGCTCGTTCGGGATACCGAGCATATCGTAAACAAATCCGCTGTAAAAATCCACATTGGGAGAAACACCTTTCATTATCTTGCGCTTTTGTGCAATAAGTTTCGGCGCGGCGTCCTCTATATACTTATAAAGAAGCAGATCGTCTTCCCTGTTCTTCGCGGCGGCAAGCTTCTCGACATAGGCTCTGAAAATACGTTCGCGCGGGTCGGACAGCGAATATACCGCGTGACCCATTCCGTATATCAAACCCTTGCGGTCGAACGCCTCGCCCGCCAAAATTTTCGACAGATAGTTGCTTACCTCGTAGTAATCTTTAGTATCCTTAACGTTCTCGCGGATATTCTGCATCATTTCCATTACTTTGATGTTAGCGCCGCCGTGCTTGGGTCCTTTCAGCGAGGACATCGCCGCAGCTATTGTTGAGTAAGTATCCGAGCCGGAGGATGTTACCACGCGCGTGGTAAACGTGGAATTGTTGCCGCCGCCGTGCTCCATGTGAAGCATTAACGCAACGTCCAGCACCTTGGCTTCAAGCTCCGTGTAGCGCTTGTCGGGGCGCAGCATAAGCAGCAAATTTTCCGCTGTGGAAAGCGTCGCATCCGGGCGGTGAATATACATACTCTCGTTGTTTTCATAATGGTTGTACGCGTGGTAAGCGTAAGCCGCCAGCATCGGGAACTGCGCAATAAGTAAAATACACTGATAAAGGCTGTCCGACAATTCGCCCGAAAGCGCGGTATTGTCATAAGAAGCGAGAGTCAGGATACTTCTTGTCATAGAGTTCATAATATCCTTGCCGGGCGCTTTCATAATAACGTCGCGCGTAAAATTTGTCGGCAGACAGCGGCACTCGCCCAAAATCCTCTTGAATTCCTCCGCCTCCTCGGGCGTGGGCATTTCGCCGAAAATAAGCAAATACGCGGTGCGCTCGAATCCGAAGCCGTGCTCTCCGCACATTGTTACCAAATCTTTTACGTTATAACCCCTGTACCACAGTTCGCCGTCGCACGGAGTTTGAACGCCGTCCACGTCCTTGAATGATACCATTTTGGATATCGTAGTAAGCCCGGTGAGTACGCCTTTGCCGTTTATATCGCGCAATCCTCGGTTTACGCCGTATTTTTCGTATAAATCGTTGGATATCGCGTCGTTTTTTTTGCAAAGTTCTTGTTTCTTTTCTGCGTACTCTTTTATTTTATCGTCCATTGTACATACCTCCTGTCGTTTAGAGCCTCCCCCACAGAGCCGTTCGCTGACTCTTAGGCTCTCCTGTTTTGCCGATTGGCAGGGTGTGCAGAAGGGAACATTCCCCTTATAAATACTAATTATATTATATCACAAGTGAGGTTTAAAATCAAGTCCCCCGAAAAAAATTTCACATATTTATCATATTATAGGCAAAAAATACTAAAAAATAAGAAATAAAAACATGGAACAATGCGTTTCCTTTCGCTTGTCTCTCAACTTAGAGCCTGTTTAGTATTTTGAAATACGCAAAAGATGCAAGCAATATGCATACTGAGAGATAATGAACAGGCTCTTACATCAAACCCTTGACTTTACGGAAAAATGTGGTATAATATAAATATGTAATCCGAAATTTGGAGGAACATAATGAACAAAACCGATATCAATACCGGTCTTTCGCCCGCCGAAGCCGAGGAACGCGCCAAACGCGGTCTCTCGAACGGCGATATGGACGTCAAGACAAAAAGCGTAAAACAAATCTTTCTGGAAAACATCTTCACATTTTTTAACCTTATAAATATTGGGCTTGCCGTCGCTGTGCTTATTGCGGGCAGTATACGAAACGCTTTGTTTATGGGAATAATCATCAGCAACACCGCTATCGGCATTATTCAGGAAATACGCTCGAAGCGCGTTATTGATAAACTGTCTATTATCTCCGCGCCGAAAGCGCGTCTGTTGCGCGGCGGAAAAGAAATAACTACTCCCGTGAGCGACGTGGTAGTAGACGATATAATGCTGCTGTCCGCGGGGAAACAGGTCTGCGCCGACGCTGTGGTTGTCGAGGGCGAATGTGAAGCCAACGAGAGCCTTGTTACCGGAGAAAGCGACGCTGTTCCCAAAAAGGAGGGCGACGAGCTTATCTCGGGCAGCTTTATCGTTTCGGGAAGCGTAAAAGCGCAAGCTGTGCGCGTCGGCGCACAATCGACTTCCGGTAAGATAACCAGCGGCGCAAAGTATATCAAGAAGCGCTCCTCGGAAATGATGAACGCGATTGATAAGATAATCAAAGCGGTCGCCGTGTGCATTGTACCGTTTGGGCTGGTGTTGTTTATCAAAGCGTTTTTGTATCTTCACGAGAGCTTTGAAGAGGGCGTAACGACGACGGTCGCGGCGCTTATCGCGATGATACCCGAGGGCTTGGTTCTTCTGACCTCCGTGGCTCTCGCGGTAAGCTCGATAAAGCTTGGGAGAAAGCAAACGCTATGCCAAGACCTTTACTGCGTTGAAGCATTAGCGCGCGTAGACGTTCTTTGTCTAGACAAAACGGGCACAATTACCGAAGGAACTCAAGAAATCACGGAAATCGTGCCGCTAGATAAAAAATTCGATGTAAAGACCGCTTTGGGAGCATTCGCAGCGGCTTTTAAAGACCCGAATCCAACGCTTGCGGCTATCTGCGAAAAATTTACGGAAAAGCCCGAAAACACACTCAAGAAAACCATTACGTTTTCCTCGGCGCGTAAATGGAGCGCTGCCGAATTTGACGGCTTAGGCTCGATAGTCGTCGGTGCGCCGAGCTTCGTTTTGGGCGACAAATACTCGGAGATAGCCGAAAAATGCGAAAAGTTTACGGAAAACGGCTTCAGAACTTTGGTGGTCGCGCAGTCGGACAAGCCGCTCGGCGAGAACTCACTGCCCGATAACGTCAAAGCAAAAGCGCTTATCGTGATGTCGGATAAAATTCGCAAGTCCGCACCCGATGTTTTTAAATATTTTAAAGAGCAGGGCGTGGCTTTGAAAGTAATTTCGGGCGACGACCCGAAAACAGTCTCAAACATCGCAATCCGTGCGGGACTTGACAACGCGGAAAACTATGTCGATATGACGAAAGTGTCCGATGAAGAACTGCCCGAACTTGCCGAGAAGTGTACGGTTTTCGGCAGAGTTACCCCCGAGCGCAAGCTTGCGATAATCAAGGCTCTCAAGGCGAACGGTCACAAAGCCGCAATGACGGGAGACGGCGTAAACGATGTTCCCGCGCTGAAAGAAGCCGACTGCTCCGTGACAGTTCAAGCGGGCAGCGACGCGGCGCGGGCGGTATCTCAAATAGTTCTGATGAACAATGATTTTGCCTCAATGCCGGTTGTCGTTGAGGAGGGTCGGCGGTGTATCAACAACATTCAGCGCTCCGCTTCCCTGTTTCTTGTAAAAACCATTTTCGCGTTTGTGCTTGCCGTCACGTTCTTCTTTTTGCCGTATGCGTACCCTTTCAAGCCCATTCAAATGACTTTGGTAAGCGCCCTGACGATTGGCGCGCCGTCGTTTTTGCTTGCTCTTGAACCGAACCACAGTCTTGTACGCGGAACGTTTCTCGCAAACGTTATGCGAAAAGCCGTTCCCGGCGGTATCTCGGCTGCTTTGGGAATAGGACTTGTAATGACTTCACAGGCGATTTTCCATTTCTCCGACGAAGTGATATCCACGCTTGCTACCTTGCTTTTGGGCGCGTCTTGCTTTGGAGCGCTTTGGGCGGTTTGCTTTCCGTTTGACAAAATGCGTGCGGTAATGTTTCCCGTGCTGGCGGCTGTGTTCTGTGCCGTGCCGTTTTCGGCGGGGCTTCGCAGGCTGTTCTACCTTGAAAAGCTGAATTTAAAGCAGCTTGCCGTACTCGGAGTTCTTGTCGCGGTAGTGTGGCTCGTGCGGTACGGGCTTGGGAAACTCGCCGCCAAAGCGCATTATCCCCAAAAACGAAAAAGTTTGTCTTAATAACGGATTCTTATCCGAAGTTCGGGATTTTATGAATTTCGTCATAAAAAATTCTTATCGTTAGGCAATACCGCACAGAGATTGGTCTGTCGGTCAGCCCCTCTGTCGCTTTGCGACACCTCCCCCGCAGGGGGAGACCACGTTCGATTGCGCCGCAGATTTTTTGGCAGATTTTACAAATCTGACGCAGACGGGCTGGTCTGTCGGTCAGCCCCTCCGGCACTGCGTGCCACCTCCCCCAACAGGGGGAGACACGCCTGTCAAGGAAGATTTGTGCAAGATGACGGAAAATACGCAAGCAAGCGGACGGCAAAGCGCGAAGCGCGGTCTTTGTGCGGTGTTGCCTTAGTTAAAAACGGGAAATAAAAAAATTCCTGAAATCCCTTGAAAAATTTGTGAAAATGAAGTACAATATAAATAGGTGATATTATAATGGAATATTCTTTGAACGCGGGAGAGTGGAACAGCGTTTTCGCCGTTCCCTCGAGCGTTGTGGATAAATATATAAAACTCGCAAGCGGAAACGCTTTAAAGCTGCTGCTCTATTTAACGCGGCATGGCGGCGAAACTTTTACAGAGCAGCGGCTTAAAGAAGAACTCGGCTTTGAGGAGTTCGGCGAGTTAGAGGACGCTGCACTTTTCTGGGTGCAGCGCGGTATAATCAAAGCGAACAGCGTTAAGGACAGCACAAAACTCTCTGCGGCAAGTACCGATACGGTTTCTCAAAAGACTGTAACGGAAACAAAATCCGAGCCTGTCAAAAGAACTGTTCAAAAAGCCAAGCCGCCGACGGCTTCAAGCGGCGAGATCGCGCAGAGTATTAAAAATTCCCCGGAAATGCAGGCTCTGTTTAACGCCGCCGAGAACCTTTTCGGCAGAATGTTAAATCAATCCGACCGTGAAACGATATCCAACCTAACCGGATATTACGGCTTACCGTGCGATGTGGCGCTTATGCTTATCGGTTACTGCACCAATTTAAAGGAAAAACACGAAAAAAAAATCTCCGCAAGCTACATATCGAAAACCGCTCAGGACTGGGCGAACGACGAGATAACCACGGCGAAGCTCGCCGAGGAAAAAATACGCTCACTGGAAAAGCAAGACAACACCGAACGACTGCTGTGCGAAAAAATGGGTCTTAACTCTAACCTTTCGGCTAACTATCGCGCTTTCATAAAAAGGTGGGTTTACGAATGGGGATTCGGCGAGGATATGATAATGCTTGCTTACGACAAAACGGTCGACCAAACCGGCAAATGGAGCCCGTCCTACGCCAACAAAATTCTAGAGAACTGGAAATCCGACGGCATAACCACGCCGCAAGCCGCCGAAAAATCCGACGCGGAATACAAAAAAGCAAGCGGTTACAAAAACGACTCTTCCTCAACCAAGAAACCCGTTATGACAAGCGCCGGAAAAACGTCCTCCTTTGATACCGATTCGCTGTTTTCGCGAATTATGGATAACTATAAAAAATAAGGGATCATATTATGAGATTGAACAAGATATATCTTGACGGCGCGCTAAGAACCCTGTCCGAACGCCGCAAAAAAAACAGGCAGTTGGAGGACGCTCGGCGCTCCGAAGTGCTGGAAAAGCTGCCCGAATACGGAGAACTCGAGGCAGAACTTGCTCTCACGATGACCGACGTTATTTCTTCGGTGCTCGACAAATCGGGCGAAAACGATTCCGATTTTGCGCTAGAAAAAAACCGCGCGATAAAGAAACAGATGGACGAGCTTCTTGAGAAAAACGGCTATCCCGCAGATTATTTGGAACCCGTTTATACTTGCCCTAAATGCAAAGATACGGGAAACACCTGCAACGAATGGTGCGAATGTCTTTGCAGACTGACCAACGAAATGGCTGCCGCCGAGCTTAACGCCAACGCGCCCTTAGCCAAAAGCCGCTTTGATAATTTCAGCCTTAAATGTTATTCCGATAAAACCACTGAAAACAGCGCGGCTTCTCCGTTGGAGATCATGAAAAACAATTTTGAATACTGCAAGCGTTTCACCGAGGAATTCGACGGCAAAGGCAGCGGCATTCTGATGATAGGAGGTACGGGACTGGGAAAAACGCACCTGTCGCTCGCCATTGCAAACGTTTTGATTGAGAAAGGATTTTGCGTAGTTTATGCGTCGGTACCCGAACTTATACGCAGAATTAAAAGTCAATTCGGTAAGGACAACAACGACGGCGAAGATGACAGCACGGTCTCTTTGGCAACAAGCTGCGATTTGCTCATACTAGACGATCTCGGCGCGGAAAACAGCACGGAATGGTGCGTTTCAATGCTGTACGAGATAATTAACACGCGGCAAAACAGACGGCTTCCGATTATCGTCAGCACCAATCTCGAACCTAACGTGCTGAGACTTAAATATCAGGACAGGCTTTCATCAAGAATGTTCAGTATGAAAATACTCGTTTTTGCCGGCTCCGATAACCGTATAGAGTTTTCGGACAACTTTAACCGATAAACGCGCTTCCGGCGCTGTGAACCGGAAATAATTTTATGGAGGTATACAACTATGGCAAAACTTAAAATCGGTATTCTGACAAGCGGCGGCGACTGCCCCGGACTTAACGCGACTATCCGCGGCGTAGCGAAAGCGACCTACGAACAGTTCGGCGAAGACAAGGT
>CANRFR010000135.1 GCA_947629945.1 uncultured Clostridia bacterium
GCGAGCAAAAATTAACGGGGTAAAACAAGAAAACCCGCACTTGTAAATACAAATGCGAGTTTAGTGGTGACCCGTGCCCGTTACCTCGCAAACTCGCATTGCTTAAAAGGTTTAGTTCAAGCGGTATTGGTATGCCAAATCGGAATCCTGTGATTATATTATAAGACATCATTTCCGATTTGTCAATACTTTTTACAAAAAACTTTCAGAAAGTCTGGGGAGTTTTACCGTTCGTTAGAGACCGATACATATTTTATAAGTACAGCATTTACGCCGTTTTCATCTTGTGTTTCATTAAGGAAAAAGCCTGTCGGCTTGCGCGACAGGCTTTTTTAATCAAACACGTGTTGAAAACGGCAATTTATTTTAATAGGACATAAGGCTGACTTTATGATTTGTTAAAATAATATAAGTGAATGGTGTGAAGTGGAATTTTACAAGGAACAGTTCAAGGAAATGGAAATCTTTACAATTCCAATTAACAGTAGTATACTATATAGAAAGGAGAACAGATTGAGGAGAGTGACATTATTGGCAGACCCAAAAACTATGAAAAACGATTGCTTAAACGGGATTTACAGCGAATTTGCAAACGCTCTCGGAATGGACGCGGCTATAAAAATTCATTCTCTTTTCAGAGGGCAACAGGTGTTTTTCCCTATTGAGCTGTTCAGTAAGGAGTTTATCCGAAGCCAGATAATCACCGAGTATGACGGCTCGAATATTAAGCAATTAGCCACAAAGTACGGTTATACGGAAAAGTGGGTAAAAAAAATTCTTAAAGAGCATATTGACAACAGCGTTATAGAATAACTCGTTGTCAAGGAAAGGAATTTCTATGGCAGTAAATCAAGAAAAGAAGCAAGACGGCGGCAAAGGCATTTTGATAATAATAGCAATTGTTATCGTTGCGGTCGCGGCTTATTTTGTTGTTAAGGCTGTAAATAAAAAGGGGGCGGAAAATTCCCCAACGATAAGCATTAGCGAGGCGGACAAGCTGGAGCTTAGCAGCTTAAACCTTAACGGCAAATGGGAGAAAAACGCGGGTACGGATAAATTTGAGCTTAATTTTAAAAGTACCAAAGAACTTGTTTTAACGCAGTATGACGGCAGCGGCGAGGTTAAAGTCAAGTCGGACGAGGGCGCGTACAGCGTTGATAACGGAGTGCTGAATTTAACCGTTACGGCAAACGGCGAAGCAATTACAGCAGCGGCAACGGCGGTTCTTTCCGAGAAATATTTGATAATCACCGTAACCGATGGCAATTCGATTTTTGCGGGAACTTATACCGCAAACAGGGGTGATATGCCTAATGTTGACAACAGCAGTGATGTTGAAAGTACGGTAAGTTCGGTTAGTTCACAGAGTGTTGCTTCTGCTCCCGAAAGTAACATTTCAACACCTGATAGCGCCCCCTCTTCCGTATATGATCATCTTTCGCCTTATATTACCGAGCTTTTGACCAAAACACCTTCCGAACTTTTTGAGTTAAGCAGCACAGTAGGGGAAGGCAACTACGGGGTGGAAAATGAACTTATAATAAACGGGAGAAAAATAGGAGTGAATTATGCCGATTCGGAAAGCAGAATATTGAAAAGCATAACCGTACCAATCGATATGCTTTTCTCATATCCTAAAACCGAAAACCATCCTGAAATAAAGGGCAAGTCAAGCTACACCTATGAGGAGCTTCAAGCAATATACGGTGATAAAATAGGAAATGAAGCCTCACCGAGTGGATATAAAATATTTACAAGAATGGACGATAGTCTTCTTGTATTTTATGGTGAATATGGCTCTGGTGCTTTAGATTTAGATATGCCGATTAAATCCTGTGAAGTCTTTTGCAGCGGAGAGAACGTTATTTCTCAACTTGGCATTACCAATTCCGACATCGCGGAAGATTCCGTTTACAAGCATATAACCCCCAGTGTTATCGAGCTTCTAAACAAAACTCCGTTAGAGCTGTTTAATATGAGTAGCAGCACAGATGTCCCTCCGGAAGATATGCTCTCTCTCACACTTAAAGTTGATGGATATGAGCAATCAATATCAATAAATTACACCAATTCAAATGGAAATCCTACAGAAAACAGTAAGCTTACAAGCATGGGTATCGGTATAAATATGCTTCTCTCATATCCTCAAACCGATAAACGTCCTCAAATAAACGGCAAACGAAGCTACATTTTTAAGGAGCTTTGCGAGATATACGGTAAGAATTTGAAGTGTGAACCAACACTTTTTGGCGGCTATCAAATAAGTGCGAATATAGATGGCTACAGACTTGAATTTAACGCTTATAAGATAGATGATCCAATAACTTACTGCAAAATTATTTGCAACGACCAATAAGGAGGATACAAAATGAAAGTCAACAAGGAATTTATTCTGAAAAACCTAATGACGATAATCTGCGGAATAACGATAATAGCGCTGTTTTTCCCGTTTATCGGAGTAAGCGCGGATGTTGGAGTAGGCGGTTTTTCCGCGAACACAGGCGATGTAACCTTTATCGGTTATACGATTATTTCCGACGGCGGTTTTCTCGGCATTTTAATGGAGCTGTGCATTACGCTTATAATACTAAGCGCATATTTGCCGCAGCTTAAACCATATCGAAAAATCGCGTGCGCGGCAAGCTCGGTGATAGGGTTTATTTGCTTGTTTATCGTGCCTAATTTGATTGCGAAATCGATCAACTCCGAAAGCGGCGGCGGTGTGGAGGTAAAGGCGCACATATCCTACAAATTCGGCTTTTGGCTTATGTTGATTTGTTATGTTGCGCTTATCGCGATGTCCGTAATACAGTTTTTGGGACTTCGCGGCAACAAGGTTTTCGACGCGATAAATCAAAACTCCGTTCCGAATAATCAAGGAGAAGCCGCGCCTAATGCCGTTTCCGAAAGGTTTAAAAATATGGCTCAAAACATATCTGAGAACGCGGCAAACGCTGTCGGAAATATAAAGAGCAAAATGTCCTCAAACACCGCCACGCAGGAACCGCCCGTACAGCAAGCACAAAGCGTTCAGCCTATGCCGACCGTTCAGCAAGCTCCGATAAGCAACAATGTTTCCGCTCCCGTACAAAAGGGCAATCCCGAGGAAGTTATGAAGCATATCAAAGAGCTTTACGAGATGAAAGAGGCGGGTATCCTCACCGAGGAGGAGTTCAACGAGAAAAAACAGGAGTTCCTTAAGATGATATAAAACATCATCTGCTAAAGTGACTATCCCAAGGCAGATTTAAACAAATAATCTGTTACATATGTTGTTGCAATAATAGTGGATAAATCCGCAAACCCTCTCCGTGGGTTTGCGGATTTTTATATACAATTATATCTATCAAGAAAGGAAGTGAAGAGAATGGCAGCATTATGGTTTATAATCGGTTTTACGGTAACAACGGCAACAGTCTTAACAGTAGAGAACATTGTAAACAAGTAAGAAAGGAGAACGCTATGTTTTTAAGCTTAGTGGCGGCAATTACAACAAAACTTGCAACGGAAATGTTTTTAAGCGGCGCGGCTGCTTCAATTACATTCCTTTGCGCGGGTACAAGGGTGAGGAAACGAAAATGATTAAAATAACCGAAAAAGCGGATTTGAAAAGTATTTTAGGCTATCCTAAAGCGCATAAATACATAAGCAAACTACTTGAAGATTTGCTTAGTGATTACAGCGAATATTGCGCCGATTGCTCCATACGGGCAATCGGCGCAATTTATTTTATGGAATGCCTGAAAGACTTTGAGGATTACAAAGCCCTAGGTTTAGAGCAAAGCTTGCTAGACACAATTATTGAATGGACGAATATCCAAGAGGATATTTGCGTAATCTGCGTGGTTATTTCAAACGATTATGCAATAAATATTGTGTGCGAAAAGGCTTTGTATCAACAATATTTCAAAGGAGATGAAACAAATGGCAAATCATAATTTGCTTGAAGAAGAATGTACATTCACTTCAAAAGCAATATTCTCAAAAGACAGGAAAAGCCGTTATTTGCTTAATATCTCTTGGGATAACAGCAAAAAGAAGCTCGCAATTATAATGACTTTTCCGTCAACCGCCGACAGTATGCTGTTAGACCAAACAACTATGCTTGTCAGAAACGGCGCAATAAAACACGGCTACGGCTCGGTTACAATTCTGAATGTCTTTTCTCTGATAAACGAAAAACAGCCGAAAACGGACAAGATAAACCTTTCGACAATCCTATCGGAGTGCGAATGCGCGGACGAAATCATTATAGCCTACGGAAGAAGTATGAGCTATCAAGAGGATAAGGCAAAGCTGCTCGAAATGCTAGTTGATTTAAAGGATAAGATGTACACCATTATCGACAGCAAAGGATTACCCTATTCTCATCCACTCTCGCCGTTGGCTCACGAATGGAATATCCAAAAGCTCGAATTTTAAATTAATTCCCTATCCCGAAGTATGCGAATATGTATCTGTATACTTCGGGAAAACGGGATTTCGGGATATATAGCACATTTAAGAAAAAAACAACTAAAATTCAGTCTGATTCGCATTTGATTTTTAGCTGTATTTTTTTTAATAAACCCTTGATTATTTTGTGATAATATGGTATTATGCAACCACTTTATCGCCAATTATCGTCATTTATCGTCAAGTGATGCCAAATCACCGAAAAATCGGGGCTTTTGACGGTAGAAAAGCTCAAAACTGCGCTATTTCGGCAAATCGAAAAAATCGCATATTTCAATATTTTTGGTAGAAACTTGGTAGATGACCAACGGCTCGAAGGTTGGTAGAAACTTGGTAGATACCTGAATACAACCCCAAAACGGTAGAATGCCTGTTGACAACTGAAAATGGATTATAGCGGACGGTGTTTCATACAAGTGAAGCGCTGTCCGCTATTTTTATGCCCAAAATTGAATACCGTACATCGCTTCTCAGCAATGAGGAGCGATTTTTCTTTTTCAGAAGATTGTCAAAGGAGGATTTCTATGTCTGAACACCCAACGATCACGATGAGCGACGATAAGCTGTCCTGCGAAGCGACTGCTATCCTGCTGAGAATGCTCAATTTCCCTGACACAGACTACCACACTGCCGAGGAGCTTTGTCCGTTCTTCGAGAATGACTCGCTGAAAACGATCCGAAACGCTCTGAACGAGCTGTATGATGCAGGCTACCTCTGGCGTATCGGTGAGACTTATATGGTCAACAAGTTCAGGATCACACAGATGAAGCTCGCCTGAGCTGCGGGAACGGAGGAAATGGAATATGTCAAAGAAACCGAGAAAACCAAAGACAGCACCTTCATCGGTGTGCCGTGTCAATAAAAATGCCAACTATACCGTGATGAGCAACTATCATCTGCGGTCAACCAATCTGAGTCTGAAAGCGATCGGACTTCTCAGCAAGGTTCTTTCTTTGCCGGAGAATTGGGACTACTCTATCGCTGGACTGACTTCGATCTGCAAGGAGAAAGAGACTGCGATCAAGGCAGCGCTCGACGAGCTGAAGGAGTGGGGCTATCTCACGGTCACGAAGCTGATGCCGAACCAGACCGAAAGCGGTCGCATTGAGTATGTCTATGACTTCTATGAGTATTCTGAAAAGGACAAGCCCGATGCGAACCAGGGCGAGGATACAGAAGATGAGGACGGAGATGTTTCAACAGTCTCCGTAAAAAAAGCCCCACAAGGGGCAGGAAAACAAGGCACAGAAATTCTACCCCTTGAAATTCTACCCGTAGAAATTCAAGCGGTAGAAAATCAAGGGCAATTAAATACTAAAGACAAAATACAGAGAAATCAAATACTGAGTGATCAAGTATCTATCAATCAATCCCCCTCCGACAGCGAACCGACTGTTGAAAATGTTGAAAGGCAGACGGACGGATCGACTGATGGATATATCAGCGAAAAGAGAATCTATACCGAAGTGGTGAAAGCAAACATCGACTTCGACTACTTCGCTGCTTGGCTTCGTGATGAGGAAGAAGCTGAGGAGATCGTTCAGATGATGGTCCGGCAAATATGCTCCCGAAAGAAAACAGAGCGTATCTGCGGAGAGGACTTCCCCAGGGAGATCGTCAAGTCTGCGATGCTGAAAGTCGATGTAAGCGTTCTTCAAAACGCACTGGAACAGATCAGACATACTGACGGTGTGCAGAACTTTGAGCGTTACCTGATCAGCACCCTGTTCAACGAAGCCAACGGCAAGCGTTTCAAGGAAAATGCGACGGATCGTTGGGCGGATTATGCTGTCAAGAGAGATTTCGGCGGTCTGTACGGCGACTGACCGTCCATGAAAGGAGGTGGTGTGTATGGTTGCCTCAGAGACAAACATCAAGGCTTCGGTATTCCCGTGCTTTACGGGCAGAGATGTTCCGATCTCCGAGATCGCAAAGGCTACGGGCAAGGGCGCAGAGTTTCTCAAGCGTGGACTGCGTGAGGGCATTTTCGATTTCGGCTATGCTGTGAAGTCCGAAAGCGGAAATGTGTACCGTTATTTCTGCCCTGACAAGCTCGTTTGGGAAAAGCTCGGCTATTTCAATCCTGCGCCTGACAAGCAGGATAAGGCAGAGCATACCGATGAGCCGGAACAGTCCGCAGCCGATGACGGCTCTTAACGAGTCCTTACGGCAAATTGAAGCGTTCGTCATGGATATGCTCAGTGATACAACAGGCAGAAAGTGAATGACAGCGTGTTTTTCTTCTTTGACGAGCTTCAGGAGGAATATCACAACAGGCTCTATGAGCTGTTACGGAGAGGAGTGAAAAATCATGGCTAAGA
>CANRFR010000136.1 GCA_947629945.1 uncultured Clostridia bacterium
GGTGTGTACGGCGCTTGAACGTTTGGCGCACGGTATCCTCCGTTAAACTGCGGTTCGACTTGCGCCGTATACTGCGGCTGAATGGGCTGTGCTTGTTGAACCGACTGTCCTTGCGGCGGCTGTCCAAAGTTTGAAGTTACACTTTGTGAGGAGCGCGGCACGGCGGAGCTTTTTTGAATTGATTCATAAGGGTTGCCGCCGGGGTATATCTCTCCTGTTATAGGGTCTGTCCATGATTGCGAGCTTCCGTTATTGTTATTAAAATTGTTATCCATTTTTATACTCCTATGTCTGTAACGATACGCTGCTCTTTACAGTAATTATAACACAGGCGAGCCGAAATGTCAAGCGGTAATGCTAAAAATAAGCCTTAAAATTAGACGTGTAACAAACAGAAACGTCATTGTGTCGATTGCCATCAGAAGCATTATTACAACTGCAGGGCGGGAGATGAAAATTCCCCAGCGTCTGCCCGTTGAAAGCTCGGTTTGGATCTTGGGCACACGGTAGCGTTCGATGTGAGTAAGCTTGACTATCGCCATTATTACGCCGACAAACGCGAACAAAAGCACGGCAATGCTCCATACAAGGAACAGCGTGACAGCTGTGGTTTGCTTTTCGGTTTTTCCGAGACTTGAAGCTAAGATGTAATCCGAAACGGACGGTTCCGCCAAAAAAATCGTAGTTACGCCCGCTATAGAGTTAAACAGCGCGTGCATTACGGTGGTCGTTACTATGCTGTGAGTTTGCACCGCTACATAACCCAAGACAATTCCGATAACGGTCGCGTAGAAAAACTGCGCCAAATTTGAGTGAGTAAGTCCGAAAAGCAAGGCGGATACAAATATCGCGAAGCCGTTGCCGTATGGTTTTAAGCTGTGCAAAACCAGTCCGCGGAACCAGAATTCCTCGAACAGCGGCGCTAAAATAACGCTGTGAAAAAACATTATGAGCGCGCTCGTTATACTGCTTTGCGAGGTGAGGTCCTTTGTCGCGTTGAATGACTCCTCAAGGGGCGTGTTCGCGAAAAGCCGCGCTAAAAGCAGAGTGATTATCTGCGTTACCATTGCAAGACCGTAACCCGCGGGAAAAATTCCCATTGAACGCGCGAAGTACTTCGGCTTGGCGTACATTTCCCGTACTTTGGACTTGAGCGGGAATTTAAGTATCAATAATCCAGCCGTTATCGGTATGACGTTCAAAAAGATTATAGACATTGCGGAGTTCATCAGCGTGGAGGCGGTTGCGGTCATGCCCTTAAACCACCCTGCATTGGAGCCGACCGATATCAGTACGCTGCATAAGCACCGCGCGGCATACACGACTATCATCATAAGCCCTATCCGCGTACAAACGCTCTTGAAGCCCGATTCGAGCGAGGGCTTAGGTTCTTCAAAATTCTCGCTGAATTCGCCGATTTCACTTGTATTTGTAATTTCTTCCGACATTGGTTTATCCTCCAACTAATTTATGATAATCGCAAAGCTCCGCGACAGTGTCCTCGGGAGTTTTGCCAAAGCAATCCACCGTAATATCCGCGTATTCGGCATAAAGCTCCGCTCTGCGCCTGAAAACGTCCTCTATAGTGTCCTCGGGGCGTTTGGCAATGCCGCGTGTTGTAATATTCGTAAGCCGCTTGGAAATTTCTTCGGTAGGCAGCGATAAGTAATACACAAGTCCGTGCTTTTTAAGAAACAGCATTGCTTCTCTGCTGTAAACGGCGCTGCCGCCCGTTGCGATAACGGCGTTTTGTTCCGCTGAAACGGAGCATATCGCGCGTTCCTCGTCTATGCAGAATGCGTCCAAACCGTCCTTATCGATTATATCTTGAAGTAATCTGCCTGTGTTCTGCTGAATTATCAAGTCCGTGTCAATAAACGCAAATCCGAGCGATTTCGCCGCCAGAACGCCTATTGTAGACTTACCGACGGCGGGCATTCCTATGAGCACTATATTCTTCATCAATATCTCACCTTATCCAAACTCATTGTAGCGTAAGCGTTCAGGTTCTCGTTGGCAATATGTCCTTTTTGATATTCATAAAACGCTTGTGCGCCTATCATAGCCGCATTGTCTCCGCAGAGCGCGAGCGGCGGCACAAAAAATTCCATACCGTATTCCAAAGCCTTGTCCTCTAATCCCTCGCGAAGACCGCTGTTCGCAGCCACGCCGCCCGCCAGCGCTATCTTTTTGTAACCCTTTTCATGAGCCGCCGTGAGGAATTTATCTTCAAGGATTCTGCAGACGGTATGCTGAAATGTTGTCGCGAGGTCGTTCACATTGATTTGTTCACCCTTTTGTTCCGCGTTATGGATTAGGTTGATAACGGCGGTTTTCAGTCCCGAAAAGCTGAAGTCGTATGGATTTTGCGTGTGCGGCTTCGGAAGATTGTATTTTCTCGAATCGCCAAGTTTTGACGCTTCATCGATGTACTTTCCGCCGGGATAGGGAAAACCCATAGCCCTCGCCGCCTTGTCGAAGCACTCTCCCGCTGCGTCGTCTATCGTTCTGCCTATCACGCGGAACTCGGTGTAGTCAAGCACCTCGACGATGTGCGTATGTCCGCCGGAGACGACCAGGCACATATATGGCGGCTCCAGTTCGGGGTGCGCCAAATAATTCGCGGCGATATGCCCTCTGATATGGTGAACGGGTATAAGCGGTTTTCCCAAGCCGAACGCCAAGCTTTTTGCGTAATTCACGCCTACAAGCAGCGCTCCGATAAGTCCGGGCGCATAAGTTACTCCTATCGCGTCCAATTCCGTGTTTTTCATTCCCGCGCGTTCAAGCGCTTCGGCGACTACCGCGCAAATGCTTTCGCAATGCCGTCTTGAAGCTATTTCGGGCACTACGCCGCCGTAAAGTTTATGTTCCTCGATTTGTGTAGCCACCACGGACGATACGATTTCGCGTCCGTCCTTAATAACGGCTGCCGCCGTTTCGTCACAGGAGCTTTCTATTGCTAATATTCTCATACTATCCTCTTAATTTCTTCATAAAATTTCTCATCGATATACTGTTGTCTTTCGTGAGATACTGTCGCGAAAAATTCCTCGCCGTCCTTTATAAAACATAAGTCCCACAGATACTGCCCGTCCTCGTCACGGTCAAGGAAGTCAAAAATACCGCGCTTGCTTTTGAGCCACTCAAATATGTTGTGGTTTATTTTTATATAGACCGTTAATCTGCCGTCACCGTCGTATTCGCTTTTGAGAAAACAGTCCTCAAACATTTCCCACCACCCGGACTCCTTAAACTCGGACAGGTTGGACGTGTAGGTAAGTGCGATACAGTCCGCACAGTTCAGCGCGAATTTTAGGAATCTCCAATATTTTTCGGGCGTGCTCAGATCGAGTTGAGGATAGTCTATCATTTCTTTACCTCGGGTTTTCTTGACGTAAGAAACTCTATCGAGCGCTCTATGGAGCTGCGGACGTGTTCCATATCATCGTTATGGAGCTTTGCGGCGTTTCTGTAATCGAAGCTGTCGCAGAACTGCTGAACGTCCTCGCCCAACTGCTTCATATACTCGTTGACTAATTTATCCGTCACCTCGACGAAGCTTTGCAGCTTATCCTTTTTCAGCTTCTTCATCGCATGAACCATCAACAGCTCGTAATGCCGTATACATATATACTTTTGCGACGCGTACAGCCTTTGAAATCCCTCGTCGTTCCACATATTAAACAGCGTGTCCAGCATGTGCTCAATGCCCCAATTCACCTTTTCGCACACGAAGCACGTCTGCTTTTCAAGTTCGCTTTTCTTTGAATACCGCTTTAAGCCGCCTTTCCCGTCGAACATTGCCGCTCTGCGCTCCGCTAAATGCGTATTAAGCATTAGCGCCAGCGATAAGCGGTTATTCTGTTTCAGCAGCATATTGTAATGCTCGCCGCAAAAGCCCAGCTTATTGGTTTCTATCCTAACATCAGGCTCCATCATTGCCGCACCCATTATATATTCGCTGATATGCTGCTCCACCGTGTTCCTCATCGCGCATATCGGGCAGCCTTCTCGCGGCTCGAATACCTCGTTTATCGGTATTGTAAGTATGCTTTCTCTCATGTTTTTATCCTTTCTGTTTGTGTTATCTTTTCCGTCTTGATTGGGCAGTGCGCGAAAAAACGCCTTTGGGTCGCGACAGCGTTTTATTTCGGCATAGCGCGGCAGCGCGGCGTTTTTGAGTGCACTGCCCTCGGCTTTTCCGAATGTCCCCGAGGGGAGTGCCGCAGGCACGACCCGAGGGGGCGTGAGGAAAAGCCTTCCGCTCCTTGGCGGCGAACATCGCGCTTGCGCCGCCGTGCGGTGAGCACGCGTTTTCTCCGCTTCGCTCCGAAAACCGACGCTTGCGCGTCGAATTCGCTTCGCGAATTGCGTTCTCACCGCAAGAGCGCAGGGTCAAAAAAGTGAAAATTACGTGCAAATTTCCGAAAAAGTTTAGGAAGTACTTGCATTCTTACCTATATTGTATTATAATTAAAGTAAATAATCAAGGGGTTTTTTAAAATTTATGAAAATTAAAGTAAAAAAAACCAATTTTGATCCGAAACAGACGTTTTTCTGCGGGCAGTGTTTTCGGTGGAGGGAATTGGAAAACGGAGCTTTTTCGGCGATCGTATCGGGAAAAACTATAACGGTGACCGATGATTGCGGCGAGATCGAAATAGCAAGCGAGCATACCCGAGATTTTTTGGAAAATTACTTTGACTTAAAAACCGATTACGGGGAGTACATAAGAAAGTTTTCGACTGACCCGACGCTGAAAGCCGCTTGCGAAAATTCTTCGGGAATAAGGATATTGAGACAGGAGCCGTTTGAAACGCTTTTGAGTTTCATAATCTCGCAAAATAACAACATTCCGCGAATCACCGGAATCATCGACAGACTGTGCGGTGAGTTTGGCAAGGAGATTGACGGCGGTCACACGTTTCCGAGCGCCGAAAGTCTTCGCGGAGTGACAGCGGAGGATCTCGCGCCGCTAAGAGCCGGATTTCGCGCGAAATACCTTGCCGACGCGGTAAGCCGGGTGAATTCCGGAGAGATAGAATTTTCGGAGATTGACGCTATGCCGCTTGACAAGGCTCGGGAACGCTTAAAGCAGATAAAGGGCGTGGGCGATAAGGTAGCCGACTGCGTGCTGCTGTTCGCGTTTCATAAATTGGACGCGTTCCCGAAAGACGTTTGGGTGAAGCGGCTGATGAACGAGTTTTACCCAAACGGACTTCCGAAATGCACCGAGGGAGCAGAGGGCGTGGCTCAACAGTATTTGTTCGATTACGTCCGCAATAACGGCGGACTTAATAACGTTGACAAGTCGTTGACAGTAGAAAATTGATTTTAATTTATAGCAATCCGCACAATTAAAGCAAGATTTGTTCTTTAAGTTCAGGTCTCGCATTGTAACGTTAATTTAAACTGCGGCGTTATTTTTGTGAATTGCTGTAGGAAAGGAAAATAGTTATGTTTTGTGGAAATTGCGGTAAAGAAATACCTGATAGTATGAAGTTTTGCGTGCATTGCGGCGCTGAGCAGAACGCTGTTGTAACACTCGCGGACGCGTCTTCGCCGTCAAGCGGCGGAATCAAAATGTCTGCGGGGACATCCGAAAGTTTGTCCGAGCCAAGTATACCGGCAAGCGAGCCTGTGATAAAAACTCAAGCGGCAAGCGAAAGCGTTAATAGCGTTCCGGCGGCAAACAATGATTTGAGCGGAGAAATGCCCAACAGTGTTCCGATAACAAGTGCGTCTGCGGCGTTTTCCGGGGTTCCCACGCCGAATGTTATCCCTGTAAGCAGCACTTCCGCGCCTGTTTCGTCGGTTGGAGCGCCCGCTGCGTTTTCATCGGTGCAGACCGCCGTGCCGCCGAAACCTCCCGTTTCGATGAGTACCATATCTCAGCCTGCCGCAACTGTCGGAAAAAAGCAAAAGTCGGAAAAGAAGTACTCGCTGCACCATCTTGTAATGTGTCTTGTTGCAGCCGCTGTAATGGCGGTAGCAGCGGGAGTGTTTGCTGCGTTGTATTTTCTTGGTTAATATTCACAAAAGCACGAATATAATTTTATGAATTCTGACGAATTTTACTTATACTTAACTTAAATCTGCGCCGCGTAAAATTAACGCTGCGCAGATTTTTTACTTTAAAATAACTTTATTTAGATAAAGAAAGTTGGAGAAGTTCAGATTTAATTGCTTCCTCCCCGCCGCGGGTAGGAAGAAAGCTGATAAAACTGCACTTTCAAAAACAATACTGCGATTAATTCGGCGTTTCCTTGGCGGGAAATTCTATGTCATTTAGCACAAAATAAAAGCTGCGCTTTGGCTATTTATACTAAAAATTTATAAATCAATTGACATTTCTTCTAACATATTGTATAATAATAAGTATAAAGAGTAGTGTAAAGTGTTTTCGGTGAATGAAAATCCTCACCTGACCGCCGAAAAGATGTGGATATGCTGTCTTTTTACAATGTTTTGTATTGGAAGGTATGTGTTATGCGATGCAAACAATGCGGTACTAATTTGGTAAGAGGGTTTTCGTTTTGCCTGGAATGCGGGCTGCCTGTGCCGCCCGAAATGCTTGAGGAAAGCGGACTGCCTCAAAGAAACACTGACGGTGGAGCACAGGATGATTCCCAAACGCCGTTCCAACCTACAGAAGATGCCGAGCTTGAGACAATAAGCGAGATTCAGCCTCAGCTTCAGGGCGGCGAACAGAACGCGGGCGCGGATTAAAGCCGCAGCTTCAAGGCGGAGAAGGCGAGATTTCGGGACA
>CANRFR010000137.1 GCA_947629945.1 uncultured Clostridia bacterium
TAGAATTTCACGACGCGGATTCGTTTGTGCCCAGCGAAACTATGGAAATGCGCCGAATGAAAAAAATCGACGATATCCAGAACGCTATGCTGAAATTGGACAGCGAAGCGGAAACTCCCGATGAGATGCTGGATCTGCTCAACCCCATGGAATCGCGGGAAAAGGCGGCGGAGCAGCTTAAAGTCGAGGACACCGACACGCTGGCGGTAAGCGGCAACGACCTCAAAAATCTCGGGCGCGGCGGAGAATACATCAAAGAATACACTCCCGCAACGTCACGCCGCCGCGAACAAGCCGCCGAAGAGGAAACGCCCGCCGCGCCGCAGACTCCGTTTACCGGAGAACTGCACGTCGGCGAAAGCATCATCGACGCGCTGAACAAAAAGATCAGCGAACAGGAAGCGGAACCCGAACAGTCAGAAGAAGAACCCGTGTCGGAGGAAAACGCTTTAGAGGAAGAAGACAGCGAACTCGATAAAATAAGAATGGCAAACGAGCTTGCCCAAAAGAAAAAACGCAAGCTTTCCGAATTTATACTCGATAACCGCGAGGATACGGAGGAAACCGAAAAGATAGAGACAAAAGAGCCGGAAACAGAAGAATTCGACGAGGAAGAAATTGACGAAAAGCCCGTTGACATCAACGATGAAAATGTTATCCGCGACAAGCTCGAGCGCGCCTTAAAGGGTCTTATCGGACGTGTGATAATCTTGAGCGTGCTGTTCGCGACGGAGATATTCCTTGAGGTAATAAACGCGTTCAAAATAAATATAGGACAGATCGGCGTTATTTTCGGTCACATTTCCCACCCCGACAATTATCTTTACGCTCATCTGGCTATCGGAATACTTTCGTTTACCGCGTGCTCTTCGGTAGTATCTAACGGCTTTTCAAGGCTTTTTAAGCTGCACCCCGACGGCGACACGCTCTGCGCGCTGGCGCACATGGGCGCAATTGCGGCTACTATTCCGTATCTCACCGCGACGCCGTATATACAGTTCGGGTTTTCACAAGTCTATCTTGCGATATCGCTTGCCGCGCTGATCTTTAATACCGTCTCCAAGATACTAACCGTAAAGACCGCTCAAAATAACTTTGAGTTCGTTTTCGGCGGCAATTCCAAGCATTTTATAGAGCGGTGCGAGGGCAACGGTGCCGAGCAGCTTGCAAAGGGCGCTGTCAGCGGAATGCCCGCGATAATCTCCGTTCGTAAGACCGAAATGCTGTGCGATTTCATTGTCTCCACCTACAGCGAGGACTCTTCGGACAGAACCTCCCGCAAGATCGTGCCTATCGCCATTATCGCGGCGATCATCGGAGGCGTGGCTGCGTATTTTTCCTGCGGCGCGACGATAACCAAAAACCGCGCTTCGTGGACGGCAACGGTCAGCTCGGCTATTCTTGCGGTATCCGCGCCATTTTCAAGCTCCATGACGGTAACTCTGCCGCTGTATCTCGCCTCGCGCAAATCCAAAGAGCGCGGCGCGGCTATCTTGGGCTACTCGGCGGCCGAGGAACTGAATGAAACAAACGCCGTGTTGGTAAACGCAAAGGTGCTTTTCCCCGCCGACTCGATAAAGGTCGTAAACATCTGCGGATACGACACTCCCAAAACGCGCGGCGAGGGAAAAATCAACATTGACGAGGCCATCATATATGCGGCTAGTCTCGCAGTGGCTTCGGACAGCGTTTTGTCGGACGCTCTGTTCCACATACTCAACTATAAAGAGGAATTGTTAAGACCCGTTTCGGGCTGCGTTTACGAAAATAATCTCGGAGTTATGGGCTGGATAGAGCGCCGCAGAGTGCTGCTTGGCACGCGCGCGCACATGAAGGCTCACGAGATAACCGTTCCCAACACGAAAAAGGAAGCCATCGCGAACAAAAATAACGATGAGGTGATTTACCTTGCCGTCGGCGGAGAGGTCTGCCTGCTGTTCTTCATTAGACCCGCCGCGGATCCCGAAATAAGACGCTCCGTAAGAGAACTTGCGTTCCGCGATATAAAGCTTGTCGTTAAAACGGTGGACGGAATGATAACGGCGCCCGTTCTCGCCTCTGTATTCGGCATTGACGAAAACGACGTGAAGATACTTCCGTATGAGATGCATGAGACCTTTGACGACAACACGAAGTTCGTTTCAAGCGGCAGCGCCGCGATATCCAGCAACGGGTCTTTCTCGTCTGTCGCCAATGCCGTTGTCTCCGCGAGAGCGGTGCGCGACAGGGCGACTTTGGGCAACATCATACAGGTTGTCGGAATAATTATCGCGTATATCGTCGCTGTCATATTCTCACTTGTAAGCAATGAGGATTGGCTGCGCAACAACTTCAACGCTTTCAATATATTCTGGATTATGATATATAACACGGTGTGGGGTGCTTTCACAATGCTGCTTCAATTATTGCGGAGAACTTAAAAGTGACGCTTGACGAAGAATATATGGAAAAAGCTTTGGCGCTTGCCGAAAAAGCCGCGGAACGCGACGAGGTACCCGTGGGGGCGATCGTGGTCGACGAAAACGGCGAGATTATCGGAGAGGGCTTCAACCGCCGCGAAGAGCTTGAATCGCCGTTTGCCCACGCGGAAATGCTGGCGATAGACGAGGCAGTGAAAAAACTTAAAACAAGACGGCTTATCGGCTGCACGCTTTACGTTACCTTGGAGCCTTGCCCGATGTGCGCCGGAGCTATTATGAACGCGCAATTGAAACGCGTTGTTTACGGAGCGTTCGATGAAAAAAACGGCGCGTGCGCTTCCGTAACGGCGCTGTTCGACGAAAAATTCACGCACATACCGCGCGTCCGCTCAAGAGTGCTTGAAAAGCGCTGCGGCGCGGTACTTACGGAATTCTTTAAGAACAAGAGAAAATAAGCCTGTATGGTCTTTCGACAATTAGGGTATCTGAATGGGAAACAACAAATATCGCGCCCTTGCGGGCAATATGCTGGTATTGACCATCGGTCAGTTCAGTTCAAAGCTGCTTGTGTATGTAATGCTGAATTTCTACACAAGTATGCTGGGCAAAGCCGGATTCGGCACAATGAACATCGTCGTTTCCACCGGCGGTCTGCTTATTTCTATAGTTACGCTGTCGATTGCCGACGGCGTGCTTCGTTTTGCCCTGGAAAAGAACAATAACGGCAAAATGGTCTATTCTATCGGAATAAACGTCTGTCTTATAGGCTGCGCTATATTCGCGGTTTTTGTGCCGCTGATCGGTATGATACCCATGCTTAAGGGCTATGAGTGGCTGCTTTACGTATACGTAGTGGCAGGCTCGATAAAAGAGGTGAGCGGTATTTACGTGCGATGTCGCTTTGAGCCGAACGGCGTTAAGCTGTTTGCGGTGGACGGCATTGTCACAACTATATCGACCATTCTGTTTAATCTGCTGTTTTTGGGAGTGTTCAAATGGGGCGTTGAAGGGTACATATGGGCGGTAATTCTGGGCGACGTTACATCAATGCTGTTTTTGAACCTCACGGCGCGGCTGTTTACTCAGTATCACCCGCTGCACAATGACAAAACTTTGCGCGATTCGATGCTTCGCTACAGTATCCCGCTTATGCCCGCGATGATAATGTGGGCTATCATCAACAACTCCGATATGTATATGGTTGAAGGTTTTATAAGCGCGGAGGCTAACGGAATTTATTCGTTCGCGTACAAATTCCCAAATCTTGTGACGATAGTCGTCGGTATTTTCGCTCAGGCTTGGCGAATGACCGCTATCACGGAGCGCAACTCACGCGCTACCTCGCTGTTCTATTCCAACACGCTGAGTATGCAGCAGACCGTGATGTTTTTGGCGTGCGGCGGAATTATGCTTATCCTGCGCCCCATTATCATTCCGTTTTTGGGGGACGAGGAATTTTCGGGAGCTTTCTTTTACGTTCCGACGCTGCTTTTCGCAACGATATTTCAAGCTATGGACAACTTTCTTTCGAGTATTTACGAAGCGGCTCAGAAAACCTCGCACTCGCTGATTTCGTCTTGTATAGGCGCGGGCGCGAACGTTGTTTTGAACCTCGTTCTTATTCCGACGCTCGGGATAGAGGGCGCGGCTATCGCGACATTGGCAAGCTACGTTATAGTTTTTGTTTACCGCATAATAGACACGCGCAAATATCTTTATATGACGGTCTATTGGTCAAAGCTGATAGTAAATCTGCTGCTGCTTTTGTCAATGGCATTTTCCGTAATGTTCTTGGAATACGGCACGCTGCAAAACATTTTTAACGCAGTGTTCTTTATAATTATTGCGGCGCTGAATTTCAAGTGCTGCGTTAAATCCGTAGAAGCGGTGTTAAACAAAAGACTTGGCAAAAATTAACGAGGGATGATATGAAACAGTTTTTGGAGATTGCTAAAATAGTAGCGACGCAGGGCGTGCGCGGCGAAGTCCGCTGTCAGTACTACTGCGACGCGCCCGAGGTACTGTGCGAATTTGACGTGCTTTATCTTAACAAAGGTAAAACGGAGATTCACGTTGAACGCGCGTATCCGCACAAAAATCTTGTTATTTTGAAAATCGAGGGAGTGAACTCGATTGAGGACGCTCAAAAATACATTGGCAAAATGCTCTACCTTGACCGCGATGACGCGGAGCTGCCCGAGGAAACGTACTTTATTCAAGACATCATAGGGCTTACCGTAAAGGACGCGGACACCGGCGAGGTTTACGGGAAAGTCGCGCAAGTTTATCAGAACGGAGCCGCAGACGTGTATTCCATCAAGACCGAGGACGGTCGGGAGCTGATGTTCCCGTGCATTGACGAGGTAGTGAAGAAAATAGATATCAACGGCGGTGAGATTTTGATAACGCCGCTTGACGGGCTGTTCGAGGTGGAATGAGTGAGAATTGACATAGCCACGCTGTTCCCAGAAATGTGCGATAATGTTCTGCGGACAAGCGTTCTCGGGCGCGGTATCAAGAACGGTTTTATTGAGATTTATACGCACGATATTCGGCTTTACACCGAGGACCGTCATCGCAACGTAGACGATAAACCCTACGGCGGCGGCACGGGGCTTATTATGCAGGCTCAGCCGATTTACGACTGTATAGAGGCGATTAAAGCGCACCACAAAACGCCGCCGCGCGTTATTTATATGTCGCCGCAAGGGGAAACGCTCACTCAAGGCAAAGTTCGCGAACTTGCCGCCGAGGACGGTCTTATTTTGCTTTGCGGACATTACGAGGGTGTGGATCACCGCGTTCTCGAAGAACTGAACGCGGAGGAACTTTCGGTTGGAGACTACGTTTTGACGGGCGGAGAATTACCCGCTTTGATAGTCTGCGACGCGGTCGCGAGATTGCAAAAGGGCGTTTTGCCAAACGAGGACGCGTACTCTATTGAAAGTCACTATAACGGATTGCTGGAGTTCCCGCAATATTCAAGACCCGAGGTGTGGCGCGGACGAGCCGTGCCGGAAATTCTGCTTTGCGGAGACCATAAAAAGGTCGCGGAGTGGCAGGAACAAGCGGCGTTGGAAGTTACAAAGCAAAAGCGCCCCGATATGTACGAAAAATATCTTCAAGACCACGCCGCCGAGTTTGCCGAGAAAGCCGCTAAAGAGGCCAAACGCGCCGAACGAAAGCGCCGAAAAGAAGAACGCCGCAATTCTAAAAACAGCGGCGAATGAAAGGAAAAATATGTCAAAAAATCTATTTACAGCGATAACAGGCAGACCGAACGCGGGAAAGTCCTCGCTTACGAATTTGCTTGTGGGCGAAAAGGTATCGATAGTCTCGGCGAAGCCGCAGACTACGCGCAACCGCATTAACGGCGTTCTTACAAAGGGAGATACGCAATACGTTTTTATAGACACTCCCGGAATGCTGAAAGCGCGGACGAAGCTGGGTGAGCACATGGTGAAATCTATCCGCGCTTCCGTGGACGACGTGGACTGCGCTATCCTGATGGCGGACGTTACCAAAAAAATGTCCGCCGTTGAACAGCAATTGATAAAGTCGTTCTCAAACAACGGCACCGAAGTGATACTTTTGCTGAATAAAGTAGACTTGTTAAAAAACAAGGAAGAGCTTTTGCCGATAATCGCCGAATACAGTACGCTTTACGATTTTGCCGAGATAATCCCGATAAGCGTGAAAAAGAAGATAAACACCGATAAGATACTCCCCGCTTTGGAAAAATACGCCGCTGAGGGCGAACACTTCTTCCCCGACGACATCGCCACGGACAGAACCGAGCGTTTTCTTTGCGGAGAGATAGTCCGCGAAAAAATCTTGTGGACTATGGATAAGGAAATACCGCACGGCACGGCGGTCGATATTGAAAGCTTCAAGAGCCGTCAAAACGCCAAAGGCGAGGAAATAATCGATATCGGCGCGGTAATAATCTGCGAGAAAAACTCCCACAAGGGTATGATAATCGGCAAGGGCGGCGAACGTCTTAAACAGATAGGCTCTATGGCGCGAAAGGATATCGAGGAGCTGCTGGACTGCAAGGTAAACTTACAAATATTCGTGAAAGTCAAAGAGGACTGGCGCAACCGCGAAAACGTCATCAACGAATACAAAGCCGCTGACGAATAAAAAAGCGCGGCAAAACCGCGCGCAGTCTGTATAAAAAGTCGGTTATAAAAAAAATAGTCACCTCATTGAGTGGTATAGGGGAAAGGGGTGAGGGAGAGGGGAAAAGGGAGCTCGAGGGCGAGTGACCGCAAGCGGTCACCCTAAACCCGTAGGG
>CANRFR010000138.1 GCA_947629945.1 uncultured Clostridia bacterium
TCTCGGACAGCCTTGAACCGTCCGACGTGGATTTCACCGATTATCAGCAAAATAAAATAATTGAGATGTGCAAACGGCACGGTCTTGCGACGCACTCGCAAAACAGCGGAGGAATAATCTACCATGGCGAATTTGAGGGCGGCTTTGTACGCGCGGGCATTATAATGTACGGTCAAAAGCCCGACGAGCGTTTCCCCGTTCCCGACGGAATTAAACCGATATTTCAGCTTAAATCGGTGGTAAGTCAGTTGAAAACCATTCACGCCGGCGATACCGTGAGCTACGGCAGAACGTTCAAGGCGGAACGCGACACGCGGATAGCTCTTATCCCGTGCGGCTACGCGGACGGCTTCAACAGACGGCTTTCGGGTAATTGGGACGTTCTTGTAAACGGAAAAAAAGCTCCCGTTTGCGGCAGAATTTGTATGGATCAAACGCTTATTGATGTTACCGATATCCCCGACGTAAAACTTGGCGACGAGGTGATCGTGTACTCCGATGAAATAGAGGGCGGCAGTTCCGTTACGGAAGCGGCAAAACGCGTCGGCACGATAAACTACGAACTGTTGTGCGCCGTAGGTACGCGCGTTCCGCGAATTTTCACCGAAAACGGAAAACCCGTTGAAATGCAGAGATATATATAATCTAAAGAAGAAGCAAAAGAGAGGCGTTATAAATTGACGTTAAAAGACTTAAAAGTCGGCGAATCCGCCGCTATTACTACTGTGGGCGGCGAGGGAGCGCTGCGGCAACATTTTCTGGATATGGGCGTTATTCCCGGAGCGGAGGTCACGGTCGTGAAATTCGCGCCGATGGGCGACCCTATGGAGCTTCAAGTACACGGCTACGAACTGACGCTGCGGCTCGCGGACGCGGAACAAATAGATATCAAGCCGATAAAGGAGCGAACTAATCAACATAAGCGTATCGAACGAATTTCCTCGAAAGCTCACCCGGGATTGGGCGAGGACGGAAAATACCACAACAAAACCGTAGAAAAGCCGCTTCCCGAGGGAACGACGCTTACATACGCGCTGGTCGGAAACCAGAACTGCGGCAAGACAACGCTATTCAATCAGCTTACAGGCTCTAATCAACACGTTGGCAATTTTCCCGGCGTAACCGTCGACCGAAAAGACGGTCCGATAAAGGGATATCCGAACACACGCGTTACGGATTTGCCCGGTATTTACTCAATGTCGCCCTACAGCGCCGAGGAAATTGTATCGCGGCAATTTGTTTTAGAAGAAAAACCAAAGGCTATTATAAATATAGTGGACGCTACCAACATCGAGCGCAACCTTTATCTGACCATGCAGCTTCTGGAAATGAACGTTCCAATGGTAGTCGCGCTCAATATGATGGACGAGGTGACCGGAAACAACGGCGCCGTCGACATCAACGGCATTGAGGAAATGCTCGGCGTGCCCGTTGTGCCTATTTCCGCGGCGAAAAACGAGGGCGTACACGAACTTATAGAGCACGCAATCCACATCGCGCAATTTCAGGAGCGTCCGGCTAAACAGGATTTCTGTCGCAAGACAGACCACGGCGGCGCAATACACCGCGCCATTCACGCGGTTGAAAGCGTTATCGAGGATCACGCGGAAACTGCGGGTTTACCGTTGCAATTCGCCGCGACCAAGACTATCGAGGGCGACGAGCCGCTTATCGAACAACTGAAGTTGGACGACAACGAAAAGGAACTTATAGAACACACGGTTCTTCAAATGGAACGCGAGGGCGGAATGGACAGAAGCGCCGCCATTGCCGATATGCGGTTCGACTATATAGAGCAAGTTTGTGAAAAGACAGTTCAGAAACCGAAACAAAGCAAGGAGCGTTTGCGCTCCGAAAAAATTGACAAGATACTCACGGGAAAATGGACGGCTATTCCCTGTTTTATTGTGATAATGGCGGCAGTATTCTTCCTTACGTTCAACGTTATCGGCGCGTTTTTGCAGGGTCTGCTTGAAAAAGGCATTGACGCTCTGGCGGGCGTTGTGGACAACTGGATGGTCTCGGCGAACGTAAATTCCGCGCTGCACGGACTTGTTATCGACGGAATTTTCGGCGGCGTGGGGAGCGTCCTCAGCTTTCTGCCGATCGTTGTTACACTGTTCTTTTTCCTTTCAATTATGGAGGACAGCGGCTATGTGGCGCGCGTGGCGTTTTTTATGGACAAGCTGCTGAGAAAGATCGGACTTTCGGGACGAAGTATCGTGCCAATGCTGATAGGATTTGGCTGTACGGTGCCCGCTGTTATGTCGACTCGGACTCTGCCGAGCCGCCGCGACCGCAAAATGACGATACTTTTAACTCCGTTTATGAGCTGCACGGCTAAGCTGCCGATCTACGCGTTTTTTGTAAGCGCTTTCTTTCCGTCTCACGGCGGACTAATTATGACAGGACTTTATGTTCTGGGAATTTTAGTCGGGATTTTGGTAGCTTTTCTGTTTAAAGGCACACTGTTTAAAGGCGAAGCGGTGCCGTTTGTTATGGAGCTGCCGAATTACCGTATGCCGGGCGTGAAAAACGTCGCGCAGCTTCTTTGGGAGAAAGCTAAGGACTTTTTAAGCAAGGCGTTTACAATAATCCTTATTGCGACGGTTGTCGTGTGGTTTTTGCAGACATTCGACTGGCACATGAATATTGTCACCGATTCCTCGCAAAGTCTTATGGCGACTATCGCGGGATGGCTGGTGCCGATTTTTATTCCGCTGGGGCTTGGCGACTGGAGAATAGTCACTTCCCTCATCAGCGGGTTTATGGCTAAGGAAAGCGTAGTATCCACTATGGGAATTCTTTTCGGCGACAACATAACCGCCGCGCTTTCCAATGTCGACGCGGCTACAATGTTGGTGTTCTCGCTGCTCTATACGCCGTGCGTTGCGGCTATCGCTTCGGTAAAGCGCGAACTTGGCGCGAAATGGGCTGTGATAGTTGTGGTGTGGCAGTGTCTTGTGGCGTGGATCGTCGCGTTTGTCGCGCGGGCAATATGTTTGGTTTGCGGAGTTTAGCGGAGTTTAAAGGAGTCTTTCTATGAACGGAGCGGATATTATCGTAATAATCGCGGTCACGGCGCTTGTTGCTCTCGCGTTTTTTATAATACGGCGAAAAAGAAAAAACGGCAAGCGCGGGTGCGGTTGTGACTGTAACAATTGTGCTTGGGGCTGCGAAAAAAAATAAAATAAACACGGGCAGACGTTTTTGGAGCGTCTGCCCGTGTTTTACGGTTTAAACCCACTCTTATGGTAAAAATACGTTATCTGCGTTTCGTTTTGCAAATGAGCTTTATCACATAAACGATAAACCAATTCAACAAACACGATGCCGCCGTAAACACCGATGTTAAAATTACGCTGTCGGCATAACTTTTTCCGCCGAAAAAATTATTCACCAAAAGAATGCAAGGATAATGACTGAGATAGATCAAAAGCGATAACGGCGCGAAACACTTCATCCACCTAAATCTAAAAAGACGAACTATATAACTTTGTCCGCTGAACGTTATCGCGATAGCTATCGGCAGCAACAGCAGCACTGTCATTGTGGTTTTATTTGTTCTTAATCCAAACCACGTTCCGAAGAAAACACCGTAAAGCAAGACCTCCGTCACTGTCAGCAGGATACGCGTACTTTTGCTTTTTGGACGTGTCGATATATATTTGTATATGTTATAGGCGCACATTCCGCAGCACAAGCCAAAAACCGTATCAATAATTCCACCGGTGACAACAGTATAAAACTTATTCGGCGAATAAACAGCGGTTTTGTTTGTGTAATACATAAGCGTATATAATGTCACCGCGGTCACGGGTGCGAAAATGTACAAAGCGAAGCCGCGCTTTTTATAAAGCAAATACGCCAGCGGCAGCATACATAAAAACATCGCCGCAAGATACCAAGTTGCTACGTTTAGAGTATCCTTTGGCTCAATATGCACGAAAAGCATTTCCGGTATCGCGGATATGAGTGTTTTAAGCACGCTGACAACATCTTTCGCTTTCACTATAACAAATATAACGACACTAATCAAAAACGCCGCAATATAGTTCAACGAAATCGCCTTGAATTTTTTAAGCACAAATCCGCCCGCTTCTTTTGCGGGGTCACTGCCGCTGTAATCCCGCTTTGCTATGCTGTTCGCCATTAGCATTCCGGATAGTATGAAGAAGAAATGAACCGCCGCTCTTCCAAGCATCGGAGGCACGGTTATTTTTTCGCCCGAATATTCAAGATCCGGCGTATGACACCAAAATACCATTACCGCAAAAAAGAGCTTTAAAAAATCAAGCTCATAATTTCTTTTTGGGGGTACAGTTTGAGGCTGGGCAGCGATATTCGCATTTATTTTTGACATAACCGTCTCCATTTCATCAGCCTTTGTCGACTATTTCGATTATGCCCGCGCTTCTGTGTATAAGGAAAACCACATTTCTTCCGTCAATAGCGGGAGCGGGAGCGGACGGCAAAAACACCGACCAACCCTTTTGCTTCAACCGAGCCGTATCCTCTTCAAGGTTTTCGCTTTCAAAACAAATATGATACGGCGAGTTTTTATACTGCTTCATCAGTCCGTAAATTGGACAATCGGGAGACTGCGGCGCAACAAGCTCTATGCAGTCGCTTTCGCTGCCGCCGTTCATTCTCATAAAGGAGATGTCGCACTGACGCGTTTTGTCGTCAAACACAAAACTGCCGTCGCTGTAAAGAAGTCTCTCATAGCCCGCTGCTTCAAACGCGGCGGCGCTTTTTTCGATATTCTTGACCAGATAACCGATATGATGAATTTTCAAGCGCCCAACTCCCTTTCTATCATATCCAACATAACGCCGATGTTCTTAGCCTTAGCGACCTCCGTGGTGGAAATGCTTATCTTGAACTCGTCCTCAATGGACGCTATAAGCGTGATATGGAAAAGGCTGTCCCATTCCTGAATGTCGTCCGCGCTCATTTCTTCCGTGAGCTTGAAATCCTCGTCGTCCAATAGATCCTTAAAAATGTCTTCTACCTTTGCAAAAATTTCCTGTCTTTTCATAACATCGGTTCCTTTCTCAATTGACTTTTATTATATTGTTCTTCTGCTCGTAGTTTTCAAGCAAAAATTCCCATTCACTGTTGCCCTGCTCGTCCTCGGAAAGCTTGGTAAATCCAAGCCCGCCGTAAAATTCCTTTACCATTCCGTTTTTAGCGGTTGGATAGTAATGTCCTACGATACGCGTGATGTTTTCCTCTTTGCAGCGGCGTACAAGCTCGTCGAACATCGCCTCCTCGAAACCGCGTTTCAAAACGCGGCAGCTCATCAGCCAAAGTTCCATATCGATATCTGTACCCTGTTTCTTTCCGATCACTACGGACACGATACCGTTATCGCCGAATTTATCGCACAATCTGCCCGACAAACGTATATAAGCGCCATCCTTGGCAATTGCTTCCATTTCCGATTCGGAAATGCGCTTTGTTGTCAGATTGAACTGGTTCGTTTAATTTGTGAGCTGCGCTATACGCTGAATATTCACGGGCTTGAAATCCGCTATTTCAGCGGTCATTTCAAGGCTTCTCAAATAATCGTCGTAGTTTGCGAAGCTCTTCTGAATTTCGAGACGCTCGGCGTTTGCCTTGTACATCTCGTTGCGCTTGAGATCGTCGGCGGTAAGACCCGTCACCTCGAAAAATCCCGCTCGGTCAACGGCGGCTATTAAATCCTCCGTCTGCTCCACCTCGGGCACCGCGACAAACGGCAGCTGAGAGCGTACTATGCTCCGCTCGGCGGGGTTGTCGTCCACGAAAACGATGCTGTCTGCGCCGAGATTGAGCTGCTGCGCCGTTTCTATAAGGTTGTTGTCCTTGCTGTTCCAATTTGCTTTGATAAGCGCGAAATCACGCGGCTTCAAAATGTTGTTCGGGTGATTTAAGCCCGCCAGAGCGTTTTCCTCGTCGTTCTTGGAATTTACCGTCAGCAGAACGCCGGTCTCTCTTATCTTTGAAAGATACTCCTGAAACGCAATAAAACTCTCACCCGCGGGCGTTTCGGGACCTATCTCCAGATTATCAACACCATCGTCGCCGACTACTCCGCCCCAAAGTGTATTGTCAAGGTCGAGCGCCAGCACTTTTTTGTTCTTGCCGAAAATCGACTTTATAATACGCGTTACACTGTAAGCAAACTCAGGAATGGCGCGGAGATTGAACGCGTATTTATACATACTCCAGTGCTGGATATTCTGCCAATTGTCCAAGCCGTAACGCGCCGAGAGATAATCAATATCGTGAATGTGAAATCCGGGGTGCTCACGCGCGTATTCGTAAAACATACCATTAAGTCTGTAAACGAAATTACTCATTCCGCGGAAGTCGTATATATCGCTGTTTCCAAGCAAACGGTAAAGCGGCTTGTCAAAGTTGTTTTGAATAATCGGACAGCCAAACTTTTCCGCAAGCTTATCCCACACCTCTTTATAACGCGAAAATTCCGCGTTAAGGCACTGCTCGATACGCTCCTCGCTCATTGATACTCCGCACTGATTTTGTATATTGTACTGCGATGTGTGAATGAATATCAAATCGGGCTTAAAGCTGTCAAGCTCGGGATTTCCGAACATTGCGTCCTCCCAG